>CAZZPQ010000275.1:0-2508 GCA_964655595.1 uncultured bacterium | reverse complement strand
TCCTTTTATCAGCCACATTAGGTGTGCTAGCTGCTGTATTAAACGAAGCGACTTTTTGAAATGTCTTATAAATTGCTCGGGCGTACCACAAAAAACCCATGCCCGCCAAAGCAATAGGAATGATAATGAGCAGGTTGCCAACAAGGTTATTTCCGCCCAGGCTCGAGAATAAGGCATAAAGGCTAAGTCCCAGCAAAAATACACCAAGCCCACCCATCATCAAAGGAGAGTTCTGCCACTTTTCACCAGTGCTGGAGTTGTGGTAGGCCATGGCCATAAAACGCCTGCCCAGAAAAAATCCGCCCACAATAATGTGGTCGTTATGGCGAATAGCCAGGGGTTGATTGGGTTGCATACTCACCTTTGTTTTTTGATCGAGTACAAAGGTCGTGACGTAATAACCACCTGTAGTAGACCGGTGACTGCTTGTCTCAGTAACCCTGCCTTGAAAAATTCGCATCATCAGCTCCTTATTGAATCAAAATTCCAAACATCGAATCAGCGGGTAAGTCGGCGTCGTCGAGATCGTAAAGATTTCATTCAAGGCTCCTTATACCCGTTCCGGATAAATCCTTGGGTTTATCCCGAGCAGAGCGTTAGGAAGCGGGGATTGCATTTCAAATCTTTAACCAATTTATAGAGCTCGGTATTACCGCTGATAAAACCGTGGCTGAGCTTGGTAATTTTCAACCTCAGCCACAACGCACTAGCTGGCGTTACCGAAGGTCTTAGTTAACACCAGTTCAGAAACGCTCGGCCGCCGGAACACTTACGCCTTTACCCTCGACCATCACAGCGATGTTCAGCGCGTCATCTATGGACAGGCGTGGCAGCCAGATGTCTGAGTCAACGTCCAGGTCGGTGCCAATCAGATTCCAGCCAAAGAAGCTGCGTACATCGTTGTACCAGGCGTCTACGACCTGCACCTCGGCTTCGGCAGCGTTGCGGTCAATCACGTTACGCGAAGCGTAGTAGTTACCCCACTGCGGATCCAGCTCAAAGCTCACTGCCGTATCCGAGTTACCTCTGGCGTCGCGGATAAACTCGCCTTCGTCCTCGATGTCGCGCAGTTTCATCTTGATGTCAAACTCCATGTAGTCCGCGTTAGCATTGGCGGCGATGATGTTGTTGTTCAGGATCAGATTAGGCGCACGCTTGGAGTTATCGACTCCGTAGTTATCGTTATAGGCAAAGATGCTGTCCGTTATTTCCACCTGGGTGGAGCTTTCTAACATAATGCCACTACCACCAAAGCTGCCAAAGGGAGTGTGCTTCTGGTTGAAGACGCTGATGTTATTGCTAAAGCTGTAACTTGGGATGTCGTCACCCGTAAAGGCTGTGCCGATGCGAAAGCCTGCGCCGGTATTGTTAGCTGCGACATTGTTACGAATGGTCACGTCGGCGTTCATACCACCAAAGAAGCTGAATACCCCTTCGGTCGGTGCAAAGTTAATGGCAATATTGTTTTGCACCAGTACCGTAGCGTTCAGCCCTGTCCGCACGGTCAGTGCGCCGCTCTCGGGAGTGGGAGTGTGGCTGGGTGTACCTTGCCGGATGATACGGCTTTCAGTTTCGTCAGCGTAGTAGTTGCGCGGACCATTGTCAAAGATGATGCCGTCCACCATTATGCTGTGCGCGGTTTCTTCGCCGCGAGCGTCCATCAGCCTGGTGGCAAAGTCGCTGGTGTCAATACTCAGGCGGGTCTGCGTTTCAAAGTTATCGCTGTTGTGCACGCCTGTAAAGATGGTCTTGTGCGCGCCCCAGGGGTCGCGGGCGCTAAAGTCACTACTAAAGCCCCCGATGATGCTCACGGGAATCTCGATGATGTCTACCCCTCGCTCACCACGCCCGGTGTATGAACCTTCGGCGATGCAGACGACATCACCCGGCTCGAGCCCACTAATCAGGTTGCCCAGGTCGCGGGCGGGGCGCTCGAGCGTGCCGTCACGGCCACCCCCTGTTTCGGCACTGACGAACTTGCTGCACATCTCGCGGGCATTTTGGGCGCTGACACTTCCGGCAAGGAGTGCGAGGCTTACTATAAGGCTTACAAACAAACGGTTCATGATTTTCCTCCTAAAAGTAATTTCATCTACTAGCATAAAAAGCTAGCGTTGCAGTAACGTCGCAGTTGGGCCAGTATGCAGATTTAGTGAGCAAACTCAGTCGCTACAATCAGACCAATGACACCCAGGGTTACCAGCAGTAAAGACGCCAGCTTTAAAGGGTCAAGCACCTCATTAAAGACCATGACTCCCATTACTGTCATGGCAGCAGTTCCCAGACCGACCCAAATGGCATAGACCGGAATGACCTCGAGCTCTTTAAGTGCCAGTGTCAGGGCCACAAGGCTGAGAACAAAGGTCGTCACAGCAAGAAAGCTTGGCAGTAGCTTGCTAAAGCCCACAGACTGCTTTAAAAACACGGTTGCAAAGACATCTAAGAGTATGGCGATTACCAGATAAATCCAGCTCATGAGGGTATCCTCCTTCAGATACTCTTAGTATC
>CAZZPQ010000274.1:0-2540 GCA_964655595.1 uncultured bacterium | reverse complement strand
CTCACAGTAAATGCGCAGGACTGGCTCTGTACCACTGGCGCGGAACATCAGCCAGGCATTGCCACTTAAGTTGAGCTTGATACCATCCAGGGTTTCACTACTTTCTACGCTTCGCTCTGCAAAACGCGCTGGTGCTGGGCTCAGCGAGCGCATGACGGCGTCCTTTAAGGCGTTGCCCTGCAGGTGCAAATCGAGTCGGTCATAGGCGTGCTGCCAGGAAGTGGCAGCTTCTATCTCGCTGAACATCTCCGCTAAGGACTTGCCGCTTAGCGCCATGGCCTCCAGCAACAGTAGTCCATTGGCAAGCCCATCACGCTCGGGGATATGCAGATTCGTGCCAATGCCTCCAGACTCTTCACCACCAATGAGTACATCGCCCGCCAGCATGGCGTCGACAATGTACTTAAAGCCGACAGGCGTCTCGTGTACCTCGAGCCCATGCAGCTTCGCGTAACGCTCGAGCACCCGTGACACAGTGAAGGTCTTGACCACACGCCCCGAGAGACCCTTACGCTGCAAGTGAGCCAGCAAAACCGCAAAAATCTGGTGTGGATTAAAAAACTGCCCCCCCGGGAGCACCACACCGATCCGATCCGCATCGCCATCGGTAGCAATCAGCAGCCCTGTGCTTTCCACGGCCATTCGGCGCATAGCCACTGCCAGATTACCGGGGATAGGCTCGGGATTCACACCATAAAACAAGGGACTCGCCTCGGGATGTAAATCCTCCAGGCGACCCACAAGACCGATATGCTCAAAAAACTGCCTGAGCCAGCCCGTTCCCGAGCCGCCCATCGCTTCATGAATGATCACACCTTCAAATGTTTTCAGGCAATTCGTATCGATCAGACTGGCAAGTTGTGCGAAGTAGGCAGGGCGAATATCAAAGCTCGCCACCTGATGTCGCTGAGGATCAAAAGTCGCGACATCGGCTCCCTCAAGGTTCACCAGGCGCTGGCTTACCGCCTGGTAGATGTCCTGGGTGGCTGTCCCACCATAGGCCCCTTTGAGCTTAAAGCCACTATAGGCTGGTGGATTGTGTGAGGCCGTGAGCATCACACCTCCGGCTGCACCATAATGCTTCACGGCAAAGGACAGGGCGGGCGTCGGCAGATAGGCATCAGCCAGCCTGACCTCGAGCCCGTTCGCTGCCAGTACCTCGGCGACCCTTCTGGCAAAGAGCGGATTGTTAAAACGGGTATCATAACCCACCAGCACCAGTTTGGCGTCCTGGTCTTTGAGATACTCTGCATAAGCCTGAGCCGCACGACCCAGATTCCCAAAGGTAAAGCGCTCACCAATAATGTCGCGCCAGCCATCTGTACCAAAAACAAGCTCATCCATCAGCCAAGCACCACATCAGCCAGGCGCTCATCCTCCAGGACCTGTTTGATATCCTGCACTCGGTCCTTGTGCATCAGCAGCAGCACGTTACCGCGCTTGACAATCACCAGGTTTTCCACCCCCAGGGTAACGATAACGTCATCCTGATTTTCAGTGTAGATGATGTTGCCCTGAGTTTCCAAACCCACGTGCGTACCGACCACCGTATTGGGGTTTTCATCACCTTGCCGCAGTAAGCGCTCGAGTGCCACCCAATCCCCAATATCATCCCAGTCAAAGTCTCCCGGAATAACCAGGGCACGCTTAGTATGCTCCATCACGGCGAAGTCAATGCTGATTTTTTTGAGGTCAGCAAAGACCTGCTCCACACAATCCTCTTGCACCGCTTGTCTGAGGGGTGCCATGAGGTCAGCAGCATAGCGGTCGAGTTCCTGCAGAATCACTGACGAACGCCAGACAAAGATGCCGGCGTTCCAGAAAAACCCACCTGTTTCCAGGTAAGCCTGGGCTTTTTGCGTATTGGGCTTTTCAGCAAACTTTTGCACCCGAAACCCACCGTGCTCAACCTGGTCACCCGCCTGAATATAGCCATAGCCTGTTGACGGCCAGGTGGGGGTGATGCCTATGGTGACGAGGCCATCTGTCTGCGCCAGTTGAGTTGCCTGCCTGATGGTTTGGCGAAAGCGTTCACCATCCTTTATTCGGTGATCTGATGAGAAAATACCCATCACCACGTCCCCAAAGCGCTCTTGCACCACCAGTGCAGCGTAGGCAACTGCAGGCGCTGAATCCCTGGCCACGGGTTCGATGAGGATATTATCTTCAGGCAAGTCTGGTAGCTGCTCACGTACCAAAGGCACATAGCGCTGCGCTGTCGCGACCAGAATCTTATCCAGACTACCGACCAAGGGTAAGACCCGCGCTACGGTACTTTGCAGCAAGGTACTGCCGCAGCGCTCCAGATCCAGAAACTGTTTGGGTTTATCTTCGGTGGACAGTGGCCAAAAGCGTTGTCCTCGTCCCCCTGCCATAATGACTGCAACCATGTTCATGCTTAAGAGTACACCACACCTCAGCTTCATGATCCTGTAATGAATCTCATATTGGCTGTAACGTAACAATGACGAATACAGCGCCTGATAAATTGATTATGGATTTGAAAAGCAGGTTCTCGGTTCCTAACGCTCTGCTCGGGA
>CAZZPQ010000273.1:0-2603 GCA_964655595.1 uncultured bacterium | reverse complement strand
CTGCTCGGCATAAGCACATGCTGCATTCTTTTTCCGCCTGGCCAGAGGTGCCAGCCTGCGCTGGCAGGGCGAGCTGAGACTTTGAAAGAAGGGTTTTTCGTGGAAGTGCCATGTAATTCGCCCAATAGCCAATACGCGTTGGCTTTCTTCCACCCCCATGCCCCCGAACTTCTGAATTAAAAACAGTGCCGTCATTCATAACGCTTGGCTGCATGGCAGAAGGCTTGTATGGCAAGATCTCAAGAAAGCATTAGCACCGGTCAAAGCAGACACACAAGCTTCTCACAGTATTTAGTCATGATGAGCAGAAGGTGAACAGTCGAGCCAACACCAGGCTCGTGACTGGTTTGATACACTGTGACGGTTAACAGCCGTTCTTTATGGAGGATCGTAGTGATATATAGAATCATGGTTGCCGTGCTGATATTAGGATTCGCCCTTGTCTGGGGGCAAACCGATACGGCACAGCTTATTCAGGATGGCAACTCGAACCTTGCCCGTGGCGATTGCGCCTTTGCGCAGTACTATTTTCAGGAAGCGCTGAAGTTGGAAGAAGGCAATCTCGAGGCCATGCTAGGTAAAGGTAAGGCGCTGACCTGTCAGGGCGCACTGGCTCTGGGTATTGAAGAGTTTCAGACCGTACTCAGCCGCGACGCCAACAATGTCGATGCCCATGTCCAACTGGCACTTGCTTTTCAGGAGCAGTTTGTCAGTGACCGCGAACGCTTTCCAGAACGCCTCAATGATGCACTCAGGGTTCTCGAGCAAGCAGAGAGGCTCGAGCCCAACAACGCTGAAGTCTTAAATGGTAAAGGTGTCATACACTTTCTCTTAAATGACCTGAATAACGCCCAGACCTCGCTCGAGCGAGCAGTGAGTCTAGCCTCATCACAAGCCAGCTTAAGCAGTCGCGACATCGCCATTATGCATATCAACCTGGGTAAGACCTATCGTGATCTGGGCGAACTGCAACTGGCCTTGCAATCCTTTAAGCGTGCAGTGATGCTATCACCAACCAGCGCTTCGGCTCACAACAACGTGGGCAACACCTATTTCCGGCTGGGCAACTGTGAGCAGGCAGTCTATGAACTGACACAAGCCAGCAACTTAAATCCGTCTTCGCTTGATGCTACATCCAACTTAGCAATTTCTATGTTTGAATGTGGCGATGTGAGAGGATCGATTCCCAGGTTTGAGCAGGCACTAGATATTCCAGGAGCCTTAAACTTCCCTGGTCTTTACACCTATCTGGCACGTGCTTATGTCGACCAAGGGCAGCATGCTGACGCTGTGCGCCGCGCCCAACAGGGTGCTTTGCTGCCGCCCGTGACCGCCGAAGCCTTTTACGTTTTGGGACAGGCTTATGAAGCCCGCAATGACCAGGGTGACATGGCTCGAGCGCGAGAAGCTTACCAGAATGCCCTGAATATCGATAGCGCTTACCAGCCTGCGATATCAGCGCTGGCACGACTACCCTGATTCTTGACAAAAAAGCCGCGACCTTCCCGTCGCGGCTTTTTTGCTGCAAAATCTTAGCGAATAGCCTCGAGAAACTCCTGCCTGGTGCGCGCATCCTCTTTGAAAATACCTCGCATGGCACTGGTTCGCGTCGATGAACCCTGCTTTTCAACACCACGCATCATCATACATAGGTGGCTGGCTTCAGTTACGACTGCAATTCCCTTAGGCTCGAGTGCCTCTAATAGCGCGTCCGCAATCTGGCTGGTCATACGCTCCTGCACCTGCATACGTCTGGCAAAGACATCGACGACTCGAGCAAATTTGCTTAAGCCCAGAATTTTCTTGTTGGGAATATAGGCGATGTGCGCGGTACCAAAAAATGGCAACATGTGATGCTCACACAGGCTGTAAAACTCAATACCCTTAACGACCACCATCTCTGAGCCCTCGGCTTCAAAAAGTGCCCCATTCAGCACTGTAGCCACATCAGCCTGATAACCGCTGGTCAAAAAGCGCAAAGACCGCTCAACCCGCTGGGGTGTTTTAAGCAACCCTTCACGCTCAACATTTTCGCCAAGCCCGCTGATAAGCTGGGCAATCAGATCATCCAGACTACAATCACCCACTTCATCGAAATCAGGATCCGCTGGATTATACAAATGAGCTGAATCGCGCAAATTGACCTCCACTGCTAGTGTAGCGCTTTGCGGGAATTGATGCTGGGGTAGCGCCATAATTGCATCCTTTCGGTGAGGGCAGCGACAGTCTCTGCCTCAGTAGAATAATTTTAAGGGTACGCAGTCCCGCAGATAATTTCTGTAGCCTGTCCAGCCTTTTATGGGCGTTGCAGGCTATAGATGACCAAGTGCAACAATGACCTGCCGAGCGCTACCTCTGATTTCTGATAGTGGGAGGCTACCCTAGCAGTTCAAACTCATAGGCTCTCAGACTCAGTGAGTCCCTGAAATAAAAATCAGGCATGGCTTGGCAGCTTGAGCAAGTTTTCAGCCCATGGGTCATGCTGAGCCGCTGCCTGAACACTTTGCACGGGATTCAGACAATTAAACCCAAGCTTATACCAAGTCCTAAAATACACTTCATAAACTCTAGGCGAGTTTAATCGTTCCAATCGGACTTGGTAT
>CAZZPQ010000272.1:0-2657 GCA_964655595.1 uncultured bacterium | reverse complement strand
GAAACTACAAAACTTGCGCGACTGGGCACAGGGACGCGCCGTACCAGTAGATTAATCGAGCAACTCGAGCTGCGAGTTCACAATATTAAAACGAAATATTCCACCGCGAGGTGTACGCTCAATAGCCGGCAGTCGCCCCAGCACTTTGTCAATCGCCGTCAGTTGAATCTCCGCATTACTCAATTCGAGTGCGCGCACTACGAGTTCGGGGCCGATATAAGCACTGTCCCGCTGTTGCCAGCTGCCATCCTGCCACTCGAGGAGCAGCAGATAGATACCGCTGTCACCAACCACACGGCTTACCTCAATGGGAAGCAGCACATAGGAAGTATCCCCTTGTTGCAGCGTCAGTTGTCGCTCACTCAGCAGTGTCAGCGTCCCACGATCCACAGCAGATGATTCAAAGGCAATCAGGTCCTGCGCCAGCATTTCAGACGTGACTTGCAAACTGGCGACCGAAGCTGGTACCTCAAGCCTGGCATGAAGTAACATAGGGCCTGAACTCGTTGATGACGTTGGCTCTTCTACTATGATGACCTCACTGGCCTGTGGTAAGCAGGCGGTAAACATACACAGGCTAACTAATACTAATGGAGCCCTTAAAGCTCGTTGGCACACTGAGGCCTCCCTACTGGTCATAATGAGATTTGAAAGCATGACAGTGAGGAGACCTAGCTCATCACTGTCCATCAAGCCTTAAGGCAAAAGGTGATGACCGTAAGCTTCGGCAGCACCTTCACGAATCAGGCGGTGCAGTTCGTCATAAATGGCATTGCCAAGCGTAGGAGCCAGGGCTGCCTCGAGTGAAAAGGTGGACAGTGCCAGTGGGCTTACTGGCTGCCCTGGTGGGAACACAGTCTCTTCGCCAGGCAGCGGCTTAGCCTGACAGTTGCTAACGCGATCCGAAGGCAAGTTACCTGTTAGCAAGAAGGTGGCAACTGGCAGATCAACACAGCTATCGTTATAAGGAAAAGCAGCGTGGCTCACCTCATTTTCCACAAAGACCATAGCAGCATTTGGCAAAGACGCAAAGGCATTACGAGCACCCTCGGTCGGTGTGGCAGCGTCGAACTCTGTTTGTACCAAAAGCATCGGAGGTATGTTGGCGGGAACGGCAGGCATGCTGGTAGTGGGTTTACCCCAGTAGGCACAGGGCTCGAGCATTCGGAAGTTGCCCAACAAGGGATAATCGTCCGAGGACTGTATGCCGCGCTGCCGATTGAACTCGGGGTCTTTATTCCAGACTGAATCCTGACACTGAATCGCCCTAAAAACGGCTGAGGACGCCGTAAAGCTAATCCTTGTTTCACCAGGCTCCAGACCAAAATAGTAGCCAAACGCCAGGTCAAAGGCATACTCACGCACAATGCCATCGACTTGTTCGATAGGTGAAAAGCTGTAGCCACTCACTACTGCCACCAAATTGTTAAGCTCGAGTGGCTCACCAGCCAGACCTAGAATCTCTTCAAAGGGTGCAGCAGCCATCAGCTTAAAACCAACTTGAGGAATTTCACTGGCGGCGTAAAGATCATTGACCACGCCCAGGTCAAAGGCAAAACCTTGCTTGATCCGTTCAGGAAGACCCAAAAATACGTCATAGACTTCATCATTGCTGCTACCCAGGTCAAAAAGTGCACTATTGCGCGCAATGTAGGCGGCAGCAATGTCCTTGAAGGCTCGGTCAAATCCTAGCGGCTGCAAGCCAAAAGAGTCCTGAAAGCTGTTGGCAAAGTCAGTATTGGCATCCAGCACCATATGACCTGCCCGCTCAGGAAAAAGCTTGGCATACCAGGCACCCAGCCAGGAGCCGTAGGAATAGCCGACATAGTTCAGCTTGTCATCGCCCAGTAGTACCCGGATTAAATCCATATCGCGCACGGTCTGTTCAGTATCCACATACTTTGCCAAGGGATTCGCCTCACAAGCGTCCGCGATCACCTCAGAGGCCGCCAGTATCTTGTCAGTATTTTCAGTGGAATTGTCGTAGAAAGTACTAAAGAGCTGTAAAACACGATTGGACCCGCAAGAAAGCTGGAAACTGTCGCCAACTCCACGGGGTGAAAACCCAATAACATCAAATTGTGCTGACAACGCTTGGAGTTCACTGCCAGCTGGGGTGTCATCATCGGCCGTGGCAAAGACCAAGCCCAAAAACGCACCCAGGGTCAAGCCATCACCACCTGGTCCTCCCGGGTTTGTCAGGATGCTACCCTTACGCTCCGCTGCACTACCTGCTTTCACGCGCAGCACAGCCAGATTGACACTGTCCAGCTCTGGATTTCTCCAATCAAGTGGCGTCTGTACTCGACTACACTCGAGCCTGTCCAGAATCGGTCCATAGAAATTGATGGCAGGGCTACTTAAAAGCGGCTCACAAGACTGCCAGCTCACGTCCTGCTCAAAAAACTTTTGGGTCGGGTTGATAGGTTCAGGTTGCGACGGCTGACACGCGCTCAGCAAAAACAAACCCAATACGAAGATAAGCCATTTATGCATAAAAGCTCCCTTTCCACATCCCTAATGTCTCGAGCTTAATGTCTCGCGCTCGGAGGCGAACGCCTATCAGGCTGGCCGTCCAGACCGCCACAACCTGTCAAGGCAGCTTAGCGAGAATCGCCTCTCATTAATACGATAGCACGCAAAAATGAGTGCTTTGA
>CAZZPQ010000271.1:0-2684 GCA_964655595.1 uncultured bacterium | reverse complement strand
ATTTATCCCGAGCAGGGCGTTAGGAAGCGGGGATTGCTTTTCAAATCTTTAACCAATTTGTCGAGCTCGGCAATAAGTGCTCAATACAGGCGTTGTGAGGGAGTGACACGTAATAATAACTTGGCTTCAAAGCATTTTAGTCGGTTTTGACATGCCTTTTTTGAGGGATTGGTTTTTTGATGCTCAAGATAGAGCTTAATATTATCTTTGTGAAGCACTCTGACCTACTGAGACTACTTCTGTCAACTACACAAAACCCACAGCAAGCATCCTAACTCTGCACCAGCCACCTAAGCCTGGCTACTGGCCCGATGTGGATCAGAAGCGGCAAATCTAAGTTTCTATCTGTTAAGCTACCCCAATGATAAAACTCAAAGCCTTGCTCTTTGACCTGGACGGCACACTCATCAACTCGGACATGCTGCACTTCCAGTCCTGGAGACTCGAGTGTGCCAGTTTCGGACTCGAGCTAGACCAGGAAAGCTACAAAAGCCGCATGAGTGGTCGCCCCAATGAAACGATTATGCAGGAGTTTTTACCCCACTTGACTACAGAGCAAGTGACAGCGTTCATCCTGAGTAAAGAGCTGCGCTACCGCGAAATGGCAGTCAGTCAGCTTGCTCCCCTGCCCGGAGTCCTCAGGGTACTGGACTGGGCAAAAACCAGGAAGTTGTACCTTGCACTGGTCACCAATGCGCCCAGGGTGAATACCGAGTTTGCACTTACACATCTAAGCTTACAAAGCGTTTTTGACAAGGTCGTCACAATTGATGATGTCCGAGCAGGCAAGCCGGACCCCCTGCCTTACCTGACGGCACTCGAGCAGCTTGGTGTACATGCTCAGGAGTCTTTGGTTTTTGAGGATTCCCCGTCTGGTATCCAGGCTGCCAACAGTGCAGGGCTTGATGTCATTGGGGTGGAGGGCTTGCTTAGCGCTGAAGAATTGCTGAGTCAGGGCGTGATACAAGCAATACCAGACTTCGAGACAGATTACCTGTGGCACACGCTTAAAGCCAGGTTCGCAGACTGAGTATAGAGTTATAGACGCTTTCTCTATTTGCCCCAGACCTGCTACCCTATAGCAGGAGGAAACTATGCGGATTACCTTGTACCTGGCCAGTTCACTCAACGGCTTGATTGCGCGCCCTGACCAGCGGGAAGACTTTTTATCTCGCGATCACTGGGAGGGCTTTCTCGAGTGCGCCCAGCGCACGGGTGCCGTTATCTGGGGACGGCGTACCCATGAGCGCGCACAGGTCTTTAACAAGGCGCAACTCGAGCGCATGTGGGAACTGGAAAAAATCGTCCTGTCGCGCAGTAGCGACTGGGATCCCGGAGAAGGCTTTGAGCTTGCCACCACGCCGCAAGACGCCATTGCCAAACTCGAGGCCAGAGGCTGCGAAGCAGCCACACTCGCTGGAGGTTCAGTGCTCAATAGCGCGTTTGCCAAGGCCGGACTCATTGACGACATCATTCTGAATGTCGAAGCGGTCATTGTTGGTCAGGGCATTCCACTTTTTAGCGAGGATAGCTTTGATCTGCAACTTGAAGACAATCCTGGCATCCGCCGCATCAGCAACCGCATCATGCAATTGCATTATGGTGTAGTGAAATCCTAAAAGTAGCTAGCAGGAAACAAGCCTACATGTCATAATACGCCAGACAACATGGTAACCCCTTATCTTACTTTCAGTCGCGAGGAATGGGCGCGTTTACGCCTATCCACACCGCTCACCCTCACACAGGATGACCTAAACGTTCTGAAAGGGCTGAACGAGGAGCTGTCCCTGCAGGAAGTAGCCGACATCTACCTGCCACTCTCGAGGCTCTTAAATCTGTATGTCGCCAAGGCACAGGAACTCTTTCAGATAAGCGATTTGTTTCTGGGCAAACCCGTCGATAAAGTTCCCTTTGTGCTGGCAATTGCTGGCAGTGTTGCGGTTGGCAAGAGCACCACGGCACGCATCCTTCAAGCGCTTCTCAGTCGCTGGCCGAACCATCCACGGGTGGATCTGGTGACGACGGACGGCTTTTTACTGCCCAATGCGGTGCTTGAGAAGCGCAAGCTGATGAGCCGCAAGGGATTTCCTGAAAGCTACGACCAGCGAGCCCTGCTCGAGTTTATGGTTGACATCAAGTCAGGTAAGTCAGAGGTCCGTGCGCCCGTCTACTCACATATGACGTATGACATCGTGCCAGATGAGTTTGTTACCGTCAACAAGCCGGATATTCTGATATTGGAGGGACTTAACGTCTTGCAGCGTAGTGATGGCGCATCCAGGGTTTATATTTCTGACTTTTTTGATTTTTCGATCTATGTCGATGCTGCCGAAACTGATCTGGAAAGCTGGTATGTACAGCGTTTTCTCAAGCTACGGGAAACCGCCTTTACCAAAGCCGAGTCCTTTTTTCGCCATTTTGCTGAGTTGCCCGAGGACGAGGCGCGCACTACGGCTGTAGACATCTGGCGCTCAATTAACCTGGTAAATCTCAAGGAAAATGTCGAACCGACCAAGTATCGTGCCAATCTTATTTTGACCAAGGCCAAAAATCATTCGGTCAGCAGTGTGGAGCTCAGACGCTTGTAATACCAGTTCCGGATAAATCATTGGGATAAACCCAATGATTTATCCCGAGCAGAGCGAGTAAGAAGCGGCGATTGCTTTTCAAAACTGCAATCAATT
>CAZZPQ010000270.1:0-2708 GCA_964655595.1 uncultured bacterium | reverse complement strand
TATAGCTGAGCGTTTGGACAGGGTTACTTCCGGTTGCGGGGTCATCGCTATAAAAATTGACTGTGAGGGTACTGCCGTCATTCAAGACGGGCAACATAAGCCGATTCAGGTTAAAGGCTTGGCTGTTGTCTAACTGGAAGCTACGGTTTAGTTCGCCAATGTCGATGCGTGCAAAAGCTGCATCTGCTCGAGCGTCCATGAGGGCATTCATAAAAGCACTTTCGCTGTCCTGACCAATGACCAGAGTATGACTGCTCAGTGCATTCGCTTCTGCTTCAGGCTCGCCATCGTAGAAGGTAACAGTGATGTCTGTACCCAGACTGCTGGCCAGTCCACCTGGGAATAGACCCATCATGAAGCCAGAGGGTCTTCCGTCCCAGTTGCCTGGACCGCGCCGCTGAAACTGGTCCTGACCTCTAGGCTGACCATTCTGATGCATGAACCTTCCCTGTCCATGTTGTCCTTGCTGCATACGCATTTGCAATTTCAGGGATTGCTGGGCTGCAGCGGGCTCACTTGTTCCCTGAGCGATAACGAGACTAAGTACCAGACCCAGACCGATGAGTAGTACGGCTAATTGTTTGAAGCTTTTCATTAAATGGTCCTTTCTGAGAGCATTCTCAAGGATAATGACCCAAGAAGATACAGGTTTGATTGGCAAATTGTTTAGGAGTTGTTTGCTTGCTGGGCTAGGGTATTTTGGGGCTAGGCATGTTTGGGCAAGACAATGGTGAACACTGCCCCATCTGCATGATTCGCTGCCTTGATCGTACCGCCTTGCAGGTCGATCAGGCTTTTGACAATGGCCAGACCCAAACCGCTGCCGGATTGGGTTTGGGTGTCACGGCGGCGTCCTTGCACAAAGCGCTGGAAGACGTGGGCCAGTTCATCCTCGGGTATACCTGGTCCTTGATCGCTGAGTTCTATGGAGGCCTCATTTTCGCCGCTACCCAGCCGAATGCTGACCTGTCTATCGGCTGGGGTAACGCGCAAAGCATTGTCCAGCAAGTTGATCAGCACCTGTTTTATGCGATCTGGATCGGCTGGAATATGTATATCTTTCGCTAGGGTGCTCAGGATGACTGCTGCGCTGTCGCTGCGCTTTTGATAGGCGCTGACAATTTCCTCAGTGAGACTGGTCAGATTGATAGTTTGTACCTGGAGCTGCAGTTGACCGCTTTCTGCCAGAGAAAGAAGGCGCAGATCATCAATCAGGCGGGACAGGAGTGACACCTGCGACTTGAGAATCTGACTTTCGCCTGTGCTGTAGTTCACGAGTCCATCCTCCAGAGCATCAAGCCTGAGTTGTAGCGTAGCCAGGGGATTACGCAGTTCATGGGCAATATCGGCAATCATGGCCTTGCTTTCAGAGTCTGAAAGCTCGAGTGCCTCTGCC
This sequence comes from uncultured bacterium, assembly GCA_964655595.1. Taxonomy (GTDB): domain Bacteria; phylum Deinococcota; class Deinococci; order Deinococcales; family Trueperaceae; genus CAZZPQ01. Next base: position 1,312 of record CAZZPQ010000270.1, on the reverse strand, counting down.
ATGGCATTAAAGTCCTGGGTGAGATGTTGAATCTCAGGCGGTTGCGAGTGCAGGTTAGCGGTTGCCACCCGACTGCTGAGCTTGCCACGCGCCAGTTGACTGGCAGCTAGAGACACTGCCTCAATTGGCTGGGCAATGCTGCGTGCATGCCACAAAGCCAACAGCAAAGCGAGCATGAGTGCGCCACTGGTACCAAAGAGGACAATGCGACCTTGAAGGGTACGAAGCTCGCCGATAAAGGTGACCAGGCGAAGGTGCTCCTCGAGCAGAAAAGTACCTCCCGCCTGCTCAAGGTTTAGAGGATGGTGTGGACCAGGTCGGCGTTGAAAGATGCCTCGGGGCCGTGTTTGTGTTTGCAAGCGCTCACGAAACTCAGGTGTCAGGCGCTCTATGCTTTGTCGTAGCGCCAGGTTAAAGGCGATAGGTACGATTAGCAAAGACACCAGCGAGATGATGAATACACTGAGTAGCAGACGGGTGCTGAGTCGGTTCACTCTTGGATATCCTTGCCACTTAAGGGGTTTTCTCGCAAGCGATAGCCAAAGCCGCGCACGGTATCGATGGCATGCTCGAGACCGGCATCGTGCAGTTTTCGCCGGATATTGGTGATGTGAATATCGATAGCACGCTCCAGGGCGTCACTTTCCGGCATGGCAGCGTCGTATAACTCGCTGCGGCTGATCGCGCGTCCGGGCGTAATAGCCAGGTGTTGTAAGACCCTAAACTCGGTAGGGGTTAATTCGACAGGATGGCTGCCTATACTCACCTGCATCCGGTAGGTATCAAGCTCGAGTGTGCCAAGACGCACTACCTCGCGCTTTTGCGAGAAATCCTTGGTTCGCCTTAGAAGTGCATTGACATGTGCTAGCAGCTTGCGGGCGCTCACAGGTTTAATCAGATAATTATCTGCGCCAAGGCCAAGCCCCAGTAACTCATCTATTTCTTCGGAGCGCGCAGTCAGCACCAGGATGGGCAACTTTGAGCGTTCGCGAATCCACTTGAGTACCTCGAGTCCATCCAGTTTGGGCAAGCCCAGGTCCAGGATGATGAGATCTGGCTGGCTGATTCTAAAGAACTCGAGTGCCTGAAGACCATCAGAGGCGCGGTCTGTCTGGTAGTTTTCATTGCGCAGGTACAACTCAATAGTACTGGCCAGCATAGAGTCATCTTCGACCAACAGAATGCGCCGCATGATGTTTACTTTAGCACTTGGCTCGGTGGGCAGATGCTTAAGCTGTGATACGTTCATCGCTCAAGTCTAGCCTACAAGTGCTTGCTGACTGTTTGCGGCAAGTTTAGGTTTTGTTTGCTT
>CAZZPQ010000269.1:0-2735 GCA_964655595.1 uncultured bacterium | reverse complement strand
GATAAATTGCTTATAGATTTGAAAAGCACCTTCTCACTTCCTAACGCTCTGCTCGGGATAAATCCAAGGATTTATCCGGAACTGTTATAACGCCTGAAACCTTAGAAGTTTCAGTGGGACTTCTTGCGCAAGTATCAACTGGGCAATCTTTAGACCAATAAACATCGTTTTTGCCAGAAATCTAGTCTTTTGCCCGGTGGCGTGCCGCCAGAACGCTCGCAACGTCCTTTAAACCCAGTCCTCTTTCCTGCAACAAAACACTCAGGTGAAAGAGCAAGTCAGCAGCTTCAGCAACGAGGTCTTCGTCTTTGTGCTCGAGTGCGGCTACGATCGTTTCCCCTGCTTCCTCGACGACCTTCTGAGCCACATAGCCAAGACCACGCTCATGCAACCTGGTCACATAAGAGCCTTCTGGCAGCTTCGTCAGACGCTCAGCAATGACCGTCTCCAAAAGCCCCATCGCCTCTCCCATACTGAGCACCTTATCACCACTGAGATTCCGAAAAAAGCAGCTACGTGCTCCGGTATGACAAGCAACCCCTGTTTGCCTGACACGGTAGAGCACAGTGTCAGCGTCACAGTCAAAACGCAGCTCGACAATATCCTGCACGTGACCACTGCTGGCCCCCTTGTGCCAAAGCTCCTGTCTCGAGCGACTCCAGTAGTGCGCTTGCTGCGTTTGCAGACTAAGCTCGAGGGCTTCACGGTTGGCGTAGGCCAGCATCAGCACCTCACCGCTTTCGGCATCTTGCGTAATCACAGGAATCAGTCCGTTTTCGTCAAAGTTCAGTTCACTAGTCATACATCACGATTGTTCTGAACGCGAGGATACCACTTCACCCAAATGCACAATACCCTCAACTCGAGGCACATCGAGTACAAAAGCGATACCCTTGCCAGGTTTATCCAGCTCGCCAGCCTTCATAATGGCTGCCAGCACCGGCTCGGTCAGCTCTCTGCCAATCAAAACCAGCATGACATCCTTTTCTGGCTCAATGGGAATGCCCAAAAAGCGACCGGATTCATGTACGCCACTACCACGTCCTCGGACAATAGTCACGCCCTCAGCTCCGGCAGCCTTGGCAGCTTCAATCAGTGGACTACAACGTCCCTGACCCACAATCGTCACAATCAGTTGAAAGGCAGTTTCAGCCATTTTCAGATCCTCGATTCAGAACGATGCCCAAAATAAGCATACACAGTATGGGACACATCGCGACAATACCCACAACCCCAAAGCCTAGCACACCCGCACCCTCACCCCAAAGTCCTACCGCCATACCTGTTGTCAGGGGCAAGACAAAGTTCACGGCCACCGGACCTGTCGCCACTGCACCCGCATCATAAGCGATGGGAACCATTTTTGCAGGTGCAAGTAGTGTCAAGAACAGAATAAGGATGTACCCCGGCACAATGATGTAAAGCAGTGAAAAGCCTCCTAGTACCCGTACAACCGTCAGTACCAGGGCCAGACCTACCCCCAGTGCAATAACCGGCACAATAAAGCGTTTGCGCAGTGTCCCTGACGAAACCTCCTCAATTTCATAAGCCAGAATCCGCACCGCTGGTTCAGCAAAAATCACCACGATACCCAGCACAAAGACAAATACCAGTACCAAAGCCTGTGGCATACCAACCAGCGACTCACCAATCTTGATCCCCATGGGGATCAGGCTCATTTTTGCACCCAGGATAAACAGGAAAAAGCCAAACATTGCCATGGCAACACCCAGCAGCATAGTCCGAATATCTGAGGGAATCGAACGCAGAACAACCACCTGAAAAAACAGAATGAGTAGCAGCACAGGCAGGGTTGCTTCCAAAACTTCCAGGAAGGCATATAAGGCAAGCTGCATCAGTTGAGTCCTTTCAGCCATGCCCAGACAAGAATCGCCAGGACTGGTCCAATAGAAGCCACAGCCATTAAGCCAAAGCCCGTTTTGAGTCTGTCACGCCCACCCAGTACCGACGCCATACCCACACCCAGCGCCATCAAAAAAGGCACGGTCATGGGGCCAGTTGTCACCGCACCCATATCAAAGGCCTGAGCAATGGTATCTTCAGCCGAGAACAGTGCTATCAGTAAAACAAGTGCATAGCCCAGCAGCAAAATAACCTGGATGCGACTGTCAAACATAATGCGGATAAGTGCCAGCACCGAAAACACACCTAGTCCCACCGCAGCAACAGCAATAAGTTCGTTGCGCGAGAAGCTGAGCACTTCCGCAGCCTCCATCTGAAAAGCCAGCAGGCGAACATCAGGTTCAGCTACAGTGAGTACCACGCCCAGCATAAAACCAAAAACCAGAATCATGCGCACTGCCCGACGTTCGATAAAGGCTGTACCCACACCCTGACCCAGTGGGAGCAAACCCAGCTTGGCACCCTGGATGAAAAACACAAAGCCGAAGACGGTAAATACCAAGCCCAGAAGGATTGACAGGAACTCGAGCGCTGGCAGGCGAATAAAGGCCAATTGAAAAATAACAATCATCAGAATGGCGGGAGCCAGCGACAAGACGGTTTCATAAAGTTCCTTGCGCAAAGCACCGAAGCTCATGAGCGCGCCCGGGCGAGCTTGTCGTCTCTACAAAACAACCCAAAAAAACGTCGTGCCCTTATGCAGAAATAAAGCTTTCCATCCAGCATCACCATGTCTCATTCTAGCAAGACAAAGCGCCAGACTTCTGCTGCCACGACAGAGTCTTCAGCTGTCAGATGCTAAGCGTCACTAA
>CAZZPQ010000268.1:0-2735 GCA_964655595.1 uncultured bacterium | reverse complement strand
AGGAATAGCCGGATCATTTTCGGTTTCAGCAGTATGAGAACATTGCAGCGCTGGGCTTCCACCAAGATTCCAAGGGTTCAGTTTTGGCGGTGGAATTATGTGTTTATCGACTGCTATCCTCGAGTCTTAGGATTAACCGCTAGAATTTTTACAGTCACGAGATCTCCGAGTTGAACTCCAAGTTTTCTTAGAATCTCTTTCCTCAGAGGAACCATATGTTGACCCCCGATCGGCATCAATGTGGCGTCAAATTCCAGTTCGGCCACTCTTACTCGGACTGATACTGGCTTTCCCGTATTCAGTGATGCCACAGAGTTTGGCCAGACAACACAGGTCCATGAACTCTTTTCGTCCTTGGTGATGTTTGTGGTGACTTCTCCTAGCATGTCAAGACACCACAAAACTTCGTCATTTGGGGAAGGATTGCATTCATGCTTACCATGTGATCTTGGTCCGCCACCAGGCTACTCTCACATTGAGGGATCGTCTGTGCCAGAGTCCTAAACACCTCCTGTATTGACTGCGGACTCTTCCCACCGGCGAGCAGTAACGTCGGTCTTCTTATGTATTGAAGTCGGTCGACTGGCACTAAGTCTTCTGTCACAGAGATGTCGTACATGATCGTGTGAGCCATTTTCTTCATTGTGGTCCAACCGGGAAAAAAGGGTAGTAGGGCTACGAAGAGTGCTGGCATCCCGATTCCGGCGAGAAACGTCTTGAGTGCTTGCGATCTTTTGCCAATGCTAAGTAGATGTTCGACTTCGGCTTTCAATGTGAGAAACTCTTTCTTGTCCGAGGGATTACTCACATAGGAAGGGTCATACAACACAACTTTTTCGACCCGCTCATTGAGCATCAGTGCAGCCTCTAGCGCGATCACCGCACCCGAGGAATGACCATAGAGTATCGCCTTTCCTCCATGGGCTTCAAGCAACGCCGCGATGTCCTCGATTTCTCTCGCAAGGGACCACGTGCTATTCTCATTACTCTCGCCGCGTCCTCTTCTGTCATAGTTGACAACTGTGAATTCCTTCGCAAGTTCCTGGACGTCCCTCCGTACCGGAAAAAACTTTCTGTGGCAAATTGCACCAAAGATGCAGACCATGAGGGGCCCGGAACCAGTAGTCTCATAAGCTATTCGCGATCCATCGGCAGAAACTACGAACTGAACCGGTCCCGACTTAGGCTCTCTCATGGGGTCCTCCTATGTAACCTTCAAGAATTTCGATAATTGGATCTAAGCAATTCACAACCAGTTCCAAATGATGACCAGCCAATTGCTCATTGAGTCTTTGAGACCAAACAGCGTCTTCCTGGTACAACTTGGACAAAACACTGGCTCCGCTATCCGTAATCTCGACCAGCTGAGCGCGTCTATCCTGAGGGTTGCCTACAAAATGGACCAATCCCTCTTCAGCCAGAGCATCGGCCGTCTGCTGGACCGCCTGTCTCGATAGTCCGATGTACCGAGCGATTTCAGAGACTGTCCTGGGCTTCGCGTTTGCTCTAGCAAGAACATGCCACTTCGCAACAGTGGTACCACTTGAAGCGGCGACTATGGCCCCAGCCTTCAAGAGAAGCCCATTTATTGTAAAGATTTGGCGAGAAAAAACACTCAACCTGTCGTCGGGTAGAGCAACATGATCCATGCCTTATAGGTTACTATATTGACAAGTGCTTGTCAATTAAATTTATGACTATCGCAGTATGCTTTTTTGGGGATCTTCGGTGCTGAGTTGAAGGCAGGGGTATGAAGGAGCTCTTTCAAGATTCAAAAAACTATGGAGGTTAGAGCTCTCGACTCGAACCTCATCATGAAGAAAGGTTGACTAAGACGTCCGACTGCTCCTAGAGTGGTTCTGAAACCTAACATCTAGTTCAACCTGATAATTTCGTACCGAAATTACAGGTTAGCAAGCCGATGAACACTATCGTCAACGTTCGCTTCGTCAACTCCAACGCAGAGCTGAGCATTTTGGTGCTAAACTCGTCCTTCTCGAACCCTTAAAGGGTGTAGTTTCTTAGTAGGCGTCTTTCGAGCTAGCCTAAGAAAGTGAGTAAAAGCGGTTTATCCTATGAAACAAACTATGCTTGCTAAACTGATAGAACACAATAACTGGGCTAACCTTCAACTTATTGAAAGGTGCTCCAAGCTAACAGACGAACAGCTTGACGCTACCCCTTTACCCACGTCGGAGTGGAGCATTCGCCATACATTGACGCACCTCGTGACATGCCAGCATGGTTATTTGTCGCTTTTGACCCTTCCTCCTGAACAACGACAATACCCTTCGCTAGAATTGAGCGAATTAGAAACCTCGGCTGGACAAAGTGGCGAGAGCTTACTAGCTTTAGCTCTTGGTCCTTCACACATAAACTCTGACGTAAAAATTCAAACCACAGATGGTTACCTTGTAGAGCCCTGGGTCGTCATCGTTCAAGTAATTAATCATGCAACTGAACATCGCCGCCAAATTAGTCGAATGTTAAGAATATTGGGTGTAACTCCTCCTAAACTTGATGGATGGGCTTTCGGAGAAGTAACAAACGCGCTTGTTGTGAACAACGCATAACTAGGCGCTGCAAGGGACGTTAACTCATTTTGTTACCAAACTTAGAAAGGAGTCAAAGTATGTTTCAAACCGTAAATTTATCCTCGTTGCCGCCCCTGAGCTTGGTCCGTTATGCTCCAACAAATTGCTATCAAATGACACGAATCAAACGCAAAAACTTCA
>CAZZPQ010000267.1:0-2739 GCA_964655595.1 uncultured bacterium | reverse complement strand
AGCGAAAGCTGGAATCCATAGCTTGACAGCAAAAACCCAAGTGACTTAAGCACATGCTGCATGCTTCTTTTTCCGCAGGGCCAAGGGTGCCAGCCTGCGCTGGCACGACGCGCCGAGACTTTTAAGGGTTTGTCGTGGAAGTGCCACTAATTACACCGTAAGATTAGTTCTGATACTTGAATTCTTGACCAAACATGGAGTTTTAAGCGAAATATGGGTATCAACATCTGTTTTACGGTCTAATACCGAGCCAGATAAATTGCTTAAAGAATTGAAAAGCAATTCTCGCTTCCTAACGCCCTGCTCAGGATAAATCATTGCGTTTATCCCAATGATTTATTCGGAATCGGTATATGTCTGGTAATACTGGCGCAGGAGGTCTGTTGGGCATAAGAAAATTTGACAGTATCAAAGCTGCTAGTCGGCAGTTTTCAGGCTTTAGTGAGTTGGGAGCTGAATGTTTTTCCTACTCGCATGGCTGTTTCCCGTCCTTGCTGGATACAATCAGGTACAGATAAACCACGATAAGAACTACCGGTAACATAAAACGGTGCAGGTAAAAGTCGCTCAATCTCAGCCACCTTCATTAGATGCCCCACGTCTGCTTGAGGATAACTGTCTGACCAACGCGCAAGTCGGTAATCCAGGGGTTCTGAGTGAATCTTGAGTAGGTCTGCGAGTTCTTCCTTTACGACAGTCAGCAGATCGTGTTCTGATAAGCCCACACTTGCTGGAAAATTACCCCCAAAAAATACTCGTAATAAAGCATAGCCCTGTGGTGCCCGCTCAGGAATTTTGGATGATGTCCAGGTTACTGCGTCGATGCGGCGCGCCTCACGACGGGGAATCATCAGGCCGCGTATGGCTGCAGTGTGTGCAACTGCAGCTGCTGAATAGGCCAGGGACACCGTCCCAATGCTGGCATGACGAATGGCGCTGAGTTGTGTTGCGACCTCAGTGGAAATGGGTTTGAGCAGGTTGGCAGCAACATCTGCTGTGGTGGTGATGATGACCGCATCAGCACTGAGGGTTTCGCCGGTATTCAAATGTGCAGTGACTCGGTTGTGGTTTGTTTGCTCAAGCTGAGCCACCGGGGCATTCAGTCTTAAGTCGGCTTGTAACTGCTCTGTCAAGGCTCTTATAAGCGTTTCGGTACCTGCAGTGAAGCTAAAAAAGCGGAAGGGAGCTTTAGGTTGTTTGGCAATTTGACGACTGTGCATACGCCGAAGGCTACCCCAGAACAGGCCACCTTGCGCTTCTAACTCGCGCATTATTGGTGAGCTGACCAGAATGCTCAGGTTTTCAGGATCGCTGTTGTAGATACCTCCCAGGACAGGACCAATTAGTTTTTCCAGAGCTTCGTTGCCAAGACGACGTCTGACAAAAGCGGCCAAGGATTCATCAATTGAATCACGCCTGACAGGAATAAACGGCTCAGCCAGCATACGCAGCTTACCGCGCCAGGAAAGCAAGTCAGTCAGCATAAAGGCTCGAAGGGACAGGGGTAGCGACCTGATTTGTCCGTTATCCAGCACATAAGTGCCAGCAGCTTCATTGCCAGGGTTAATTACCTCTGACGCCAGCCCCAACTCCTGTGTCAATTGCCAGGCGGCGGGTTTTCTGGTAACAAATGACTCGGGACCAGCGTCAATAAGAAACTGCCCACCTCCTGGTGCAGGCATTAGCTGGCTTAGAATTTTTCCGCCGAAGCGTTTGTCTGCCTCCAGAACAGTGACATCGACTGCATAGTTCTGCAGCTCCCAGGCTGCACTAAGGCCAGTGATGCCACCACCAATAATAAGAACATGTGGACGATGCGTCATTTTCTAACCGCCATAATAGGGCTTTGTGAGGGTTTTGTGTTAGCCAGTAATGCACAATCAGCCTTTGGGTCACAGATTTTAGCGAAGCGCCTCCGAATGAGAATACTCGATAATTTTGATCTTTGCCTGCCCCCAGAGGTATCGGTTACTTTCGCGCGGTACCAGCCTTGCTGCTCATAACGAATGATACCCCGGTCAAAAAAGACTTGCACGTGCCTGAACAGTTGCGTTGTAATGCCCATGCTTCCTTAAGAAAAGGATAGACTCTAAACCATGCTTCAGGACTTGTGGCAGATATTCTATTCTTTTGGAAAAGTTGGCGTTTTTGGTTTTGGTGGAGGACCATCCTTTGTCCCTCTCATTCAGCAGGAAGTGGTGCAGGTTCAGCAGTGGTTGACACATGAGGAGTTTTTAGACGCTTTTGCCTTTGGTAACGCGCTACCTGGGCCAATCGCCACTAAGCTGGCAGGCTATGTTGGTTATAAGGTGGCTGGCTGGCCAGGGGCGGCTGCAGGGCTTTTCGGTATGACTATTCCTACAATTCTGGCAATGGTTTTGCTATTTACTGCTTATTTGCGCTACCGAGATGCTCCAGCCCTCGAGAACTTTCTCAAGGGTGTGCGCCCGGTTGTCATAGCGCTACTAGCCCTGGTCGTCTGGGAGTTTATTCCCAAGGCTCTGGGCGCACCACCCCAGTGGCTTACAAACTGGGCACTTTGGCTTTTGGCACTGCTAGCCTTTATTCTGGCCATGCGCTTTAATGTTCATCCGGCATTGTTGATTGTCGTTGGTGGCTTCATCGGGGTCGTATTCCTAAAGTGAAGTATTTACCACCGGCAGAGCACTATGCCCGTCTCCACAAAGTCCGCTTTGCCGCAGGGGCGGTCATTCGAAACCAGCAAAGCGATATTCTGAT
>CAZZPQ010000266.1:0-2748 GCA_964655595.1 uncultured bacterium | reverse complement strand
AGTTAAAGTTTGCTTAGGGCCGCAAGAACCCTCGCGACATCCTCTTCACTATTATAGTGCAAAAGACTTAGGCGCACAGCCCCACCCCGCTCACGCAAGCCCAAAATGTCCATCATCAGCCCATATGCATAGTAATGCCCATTAGCCACAGCTATTCCACACTGCCCAAGATAATGTGCCAGGTGATCTGGTGACACATCTGGCATATTGAGCGATACGGTTGCAGTACGTCCAGCAGCGTCGGGCAAACCATAGCAGTCAGCCCCCAAATCTTGCAAACCAGTCAGTAACCGTTCAAACAAGGCTGTCTCATGCTGCTGAAAGGCGTCATATACGCTTTGCCAGCGTTCGCGACTCGCTCCCGTTTGGCCTATAGATTCAGCCACTGCATCCAAATAGCTAAAGACCCCACCAAAAGCGTGAATGGCTTCATGGTTTTGGGTACCTGGCTCCCAATTAATGGGCTCAGAGGCTGGAAAAAATGACAAACCAGGACCACGTAGCATTTCACGCATTTCATCGCTCAAATACAGCACCCCCAGGTGTGGCCCAAATACCTTGTAGGGGCTAAACACCAGCATATCCGCTTGCATTTGCTGAACATCAGGCAAAAAATGCGGTGCGTAGTGCACAGCGTCAACCATGAGTTTAGCACCAGCATCATGCACGACTTTTGCCACCTCAGGAATATTGCTAAGCGTGCCAAGGGCGTTGCTGGCTGCTGTTACCGCCACGACTCGAGTCCGCTCTGTAATCAAGGGTGCAAGGTCGTTGACATCCAGACTGCGCGTGGGATCGGTCAAGGGCCAGGTTTTTACCAGCAGACCGCGCTCGCTCAAGCGTCGCCAGGGATCGACATTGGCGTGATGATCTAAACCAGAAACAATGATTTCGTCTCCTGCTTTGAGACTTCGCCCCACGGCCTGCGCCAGCAGTTCAATCAGCGTCGTGGCATTGGGGCCAAAGGCTACATTCTGCGGTGAGGCTGCGTTCAAAAACACGCTCACGCGTTCACGCACGGACTCTTTAATCTCGGTAATTCTCTGGGATTGCTTGTAGTATCCCCCTTTATTGACCTGCATGGTACTAAGTGCTTCCACCATGTTGTCAACAACCTGTTGTGGAACTTGCGAACCAGCAGCATTATCGAGATAGACCGTGTCATCGTGTTGTAAGGCCGGAAACTGAGCCCTGATCCAGGAACTGCTTAAACTGTTTATCTGAAGTGTCATGAACCAAGTCTACCAGAACAGGCAAGGCTACCACTCAATTTGCGTAGCCAGGTTACGCTAATGACATGTTTAATGCCGAAGGCTGGCACAACCAGGACCCTTGCCCCAGATGCGGCAGTACCCAGACCATCACCTACGAATACGATGAGGGTTTCTCAGAACTCGAGTGCGAAGCCTGCGGTTTTTGTTCCGAGGCACAGGAACTCAGCGATCTGGCCAGATACCGAGGTGAGCTGCGAGAAGCAGGTGAGCCAGACGATTTACCGCTTATCCCATTTAAAAAACTTGACGCCTAGGTGAAAGACTGCGATTTCTCTATGAGCGCCTTGTTACAGTCCCCCATCAAAAATGATCATAGAGCAGCAGTAGGCAATCACAACACCACTTACCTGCTACAAAAAAGAAAGAGGCATTTATGAAAGCACTTCGTCTAGGAATCGTTGGCACAGGCAGCATCACGCTGCGCGGCCTCTTGCCTCACCTCAGCATGGACGATGTCCAACACCGAGTTCGCGTCACTGCTCTTTGTGACCCAGTCATAGAGCGCGCCCAGGCGGCTGCACAGCAGTTCAGTGTGCCACACAGCTATGCCAGCATCGAAGAAATGCTCGCCGATAACCAGATTGACGCAGTGAGCATTGCCTCTCCGATTGGCCTGCACTACGAACAGGGCAAACTGGCGATTGAACACAGCAAGCACGTTCACTTTAACAAGAGCATGACAACCACCGTTGCTGAAGCGGATGAGATCATTGCTCTGGCACAAAAGAAAAATGTCAGGCTGGTTGCTTCACCGGGAGAGGGCATCAACCCACGCTTACAAGCCATTCGCGAACTTGTGCAAAATGGCGCTCTAGGCACGCTAACCTGGGCCGTGACTGGCTCGAGTTTTGGTCGCTACCATGAAGAAGAGGCCAGCGTACGCCAAGGCGATACGCCACTTAGCAACATCAGTCCCGCCTGGTACTTCCGCAAACCTGGCGGCGGTCCGCTCTACGACATGGCAGTTTATGGGCTACACGCCATGACAAGCGTTTTAGGTCCAGCCAAACGCGTTACGGCTTTTTCGGGCATACGGCTTAAGGAGCGCGAGTTCATGGGGCAGATGCTGCCCACCGACATGGATGACCAGACGCTGATGGTGCTTGACTTTGGCGAGGCAGTTTATGCCTTTGTCTATGGGGTTGCTGCTGGTAGTCTACCCAATTTGGGCCGCCCACTCATTTTTGGCACCAAGGGCGTCATCAACGGAGGAACTCTGAACGGTAAAGTCATCGAATACGCGGGGCGCGAGGTGGCTGAAGCCAAAAACTACGCTGCCGCTCTGCCTCATGTCACAGGCAAGCACCAGGAAATAGAAGAAGCGCATGTCTTTGAGGATGTGATGCAACTGGTGGATTGGGTGCTGGATGACAAGCCTAGTCTGGCAACGGCCGAACATGCGCGGCATGTTATCGAGATTATCGAGGCAGCCTACCGCAGTGCCGAGACAGGCCAAGCCCAAGAGTTAAACACC
>CAZZPQ010000265.1:0-2785 GCA_964655595.1 uncultured bacterium | reverse complement strand
AAACATGTCATACTGTCACTATGTGGGTGCAGGGCAATAGCCGTAAGGCTGGATATGATGGAATGCTTATACCATTTCCGGATAAATCGTTGGGTTTATCCCAACGATTTATCCCGAGCAGGGCGAGTAGGAAGCGGGGAAGTGCTTTTCAAATCTTCAAGCAATTTATCGGGCTCGGTATTAGATGAAAGTTCGTGTTGCTTCAGCAGGGACGGGTAAAACGACCAGTCTGGTGTTGCGCTATCTTGAACTTATCAGTAGGGGCACACCGCTTCGCCGCATTGCAGGTGTGACCTTCACACGTGCTGCTGCCGATGAACTGCGGCAACGCGTGGAAGAAGGTGTTCTGGCACTGCTACAACGAGGTCACTACCATGAATTTTGCCTTGAAGTCGAGCAACAAGCAGCTTTCGAGGAAGCCAAACGCGAACTGAGTGGTGCCACGCTCACAACTATACATGGCTTTATGATTGAGTGTTTGCGCCTTGTTGCGCCTATGCTTAGCCTTGACCCAAACTTTACAGTACTGGGAGAATACGAGGCTCAGGCCCTGTATGAGGAAGAACTAAACAGTCTGTTCTATCTTGCGAGCGACCCCCAGCACGGCCTGCATAACAGCATTCAAACGTTGCATCAACCCCTGGCCCTTATGCAGAGCCTCTTCGGTAAACGCTCACTCAGCGAACGCTATTACGCTGATAGCCACCCCGCCAATCGGGCGTTGGAGACCCTCTGGAACGCCAGCTACAAGCGCTATGACATTCGTCTGGGCAGCAGCTTATTGCCCCCTAGCGAGATCGAGCGCCGCGCCTTGCGGCTCAGTGGCAGCGAGGTGGCCCTCAGGCGACTCGCCAGCCGTTACCACATTATTCTGGTAGATGAGTATCAGGATGTGAATCCGCTGCAAGGCAGGTTTTTTGGCAAGCTGGAAGGGGCAGGTATTGCTACTGAGGTGGTTGGGGACCCCAAACAGTCTATTTACGGCTTTCGTAATGCCGATGTTGAAATGTTCCGGCAAGCACTCAAAACCGGCGAAAGACTTGCACCACTGACCCAAACACGCAGGCACGCTCAGGTCATCAGCCGTTTTCTCAATCATCTGACCAGCAGCTTGGCAGAGCGCAATATGGGTTTTGCGCAGGACGAAGCACCTGCAGTGGAAAGCGCTGGGGAACAGCAACACAAACCAGGGCGTGTTGAGATTCACTGGGTCAAGGGGGAAAAAGAGCCTATTGCTAATCTGCGCCGATTCGAGGCAAGCGTTCTGGCAGAGCGGCTCAAAGCCATCCACCAGCAGGGGCATGATCTTGGGGAGATGGCAATTCTGGCGCGCAGCTATGCTGGCCTGGAAACTGTAGAAAGTGCGCTTATTGCCGCCAGGTTGCCATATGTACTACTCCAGGGACGCGGTTACTACGAACGCAGCGAAATCCGTGACCTCTACCATGCCCTGCGCGTCGGTATTCAGCCGCAGGGCCTTAGTTTGGCAGCCTTTTTGCGTAGCCCTTATGCCAGTTTGCCCCTGAACGACATTCATAACGTGTTGCAAAGCGATGCACCCCTCAACCTGCTGCAAGCACATCATCCTGATATCTACCAGCGCATTCAGACTATTCGGAACGTGATACGGGATACCCCGCTCAACACGCTAAAGTTTCTGATACGCAGTCCGCTCATTCAGGGCAAGCGCTATGTGGATTATCTGGATTCTCGAGCGCGTGAAAATGTCGATGCCCTGCTCTTTACTGTAGCAGCGCAACCGCCAGGGGATCTCGAGCTACTGCTGGACCGCCTGGACAGGCTCAGCCAGCAAACCGATGCGGGTGACGTGCCGCAGAGCGGTGCAGGTATCAAGCTGCTGACCGTACACAAGGCCAAAGGGCTCGAGTGGCCTTTGGTTGCAGTCTTTGATCTGGGCAGAAGTAGTCCCCCCATCAGCGATCCGGTACTGCTGAACCCTTACACAAACCATATTAGCCACAAGGACAGTGACAGCTACGAAGATACCAAGGCCATCATACAAGCGCGCAGTGAAGCTGAGTCCTTCAGGCTTTTTTATGTGGCTGCCAGTCGTGCCAGGGATATGCTTATCCTGAGTGGCAGCAGCAAAGATGGCCAGGCACAAGGCTGGATAGCGGCACTGGAGGCCATGAATCTGGGGCCAGGTAGCAAAGCCTATCAGCGGGATGATTTTATCCTGCAAACTCACCCCTACCAGTCCACAGCCGCTGAAGTGCTCCGCCCTCTGGAGCGCCCCAGCCTCGCGCCAGCCTCCTACATCGATCAAATTTACCCTCACTACCCTTATCCACCAGTCACCAGTCCCAGCCGCTACAAGCAGGCTGTTCATGAACCGCTGCCCATCAGCGACCCCGACGAAGCCGAACAACTCCCCGGACGCGCCACTTCTGTAGGGACGCTGGTTCACTATGCCATCAGCCAGAACTGGACACCGGACAATCCCGTTCACCTGGAAAACCTGCGGGCGCAGGAGGTCATGTTTCCTTTTACAACTGAGGAGCAAAATGACATTCTAAACGAGGTCACTATGCTTTTGCGCAACTATGAGAGCCTGCTGGGTGACGGCTTGGCAGAACTGGCTACCCGCAGCGAGGACTACCCAGAGTTGCCAATGGCCTTGCCGATTGGCAGCACTATCTGGCAGGGAATCATTGACAGGTTATACCGTGTGGGTGAGCAGTGGTTTTTAGAGGATTACAAGACCGACCAGGAAGTCAATCCTGAGCAGTACCATTTTCAACTGGGGATTTACCTGCGGGCGATT
>CAZZPQ010000264.1:0-2816 GCA_964655595.1 uncultured bacterium | reverse complement strand
ATGGAAGTGCTAGAGATACCTTTTTTCGCCTGCCAGAACCGCAATATCCAGGTGATTTTCGGGTAGTGGTAAAGGACAGGTTGCATAGGGTGTAAAGGCGCAAGGCGGATTGTAGGCTTTGTTAAAGTCGAGCATTAGCACGTCACTCTGGGGTAGCTCGGCCTGTAAAAATCGTCCTGGAGGATAGGTTGACTCGGAACTGGTTTTGTCCTTAAAGACAATAAACAGCCCGTTTTTGCTGCTTGTGGGCAGTAAGCGGTAGTTTCGTTCCGCCAGACTGAACTTTAGCTCGCCTGGGATGGTGGCCTCAAAAGTGCTTCCCAGTATGTTGGGAACTTCAACCAGGCGAGGTTTGTCATAGGCTGTGAAGGTGGCCTTTACGCAGTAAGCAGGGTCGATAGCAAACCAGTTCAGGCCACGAAAGTGCAAGCGGGATTCGGCTTTTTTATGGTAGATTCTGATACCCAGTTCATCAGCGCGGCGAATCAGTGACAGGGCGATGTCGCCGTGCACTAGTAGCTCAGAGTTGCCGCTTTGACCAAGCCCCAGCCTAAGCTCTCTGATAACTTCTTGCTGATACAGGATGGTTAAGCCTTCGGTACAGGTAAAAGTCAATGTATCAGCCACAACCAAGGTTCCCAGCACCTCAGGACATCCAGTTGGCAAGCGGATATCACAGCTTTCAGCGGAGCCAATGCGGTAATCACCCGCTGTGAGCCAGAGTAGATTGATAATGCTCAGCCAGCCGAAATCTTCCAGCAAAGTGTTTTGATAGTCCTTACGCCAGCCCAGTATTTCTTCAAGATAGTTTTCTGTCATGACCCATCATGGCATAATGCTGTGCGTGAGCGCTCATTGCAGCGACATTCCGTCCTGCGTTATGCTAAAGCACAAGATTTGAATTTAACGGAGGTCAGCGTGTCCGAACATATCGAGTCCATCTTGCAGGAAACCCGTCGCTTTAGCCCCTCAGATGCTTTTAGGGCTAAGGCCAAGCTCCAAAGCCTTGAAGAGTATCAGGAGATGTACCGGCAGTCGCTGACAGAGCCGGACGCCTTCTGGTCGGCTATTGCCAGTGAACTTCACTGGTTCAAAAGCTGGGATAGCGTCATGGAGTGGCGCGAGCCCTTTGTGAAGTGGTTTGTGGCTGGTCAGACGAATATTGCTTACAACGCTCTTGACTATCAGGTGGCGCAGGGGCGGGGAGAAAAAATTGCTATTCACTGGGAAGGTGAACCCGGGGATAGTCGCGCCATAAGCTATAATGAACTGCTCGCTGAGGTTGGTAAGTTTGCCAATGTGCTCAAAGACAAAGGTATCCACAAAGGCGATGTCGTCGCAATCTACATGCCCATGATTCCAGAAGCTGCCATGGCGATGCTGGCTTGTGCCCGCATTGGTGCAACGCATAGCGTGGTTTTTGGGGGTTTTAGTTCTCAGGCATTAGCTGACCGTATCAATGATGCTAAAGCTAAAGCAGTTATCACTGCAGATGGGGGCTATCGTCGTGGCAGCGTCTTTCCGCTAAAACCTGCTGTCGATGAAGCCTTAGAGCACTGCCCCAGTGTGCACACGGTCATTGTTGTGCAGCGGGGTAAGAATGAAGTCACGATGCAAGAAGGGCGTGACTACTGGTTTCATGAGGCGATGGCGACAGCTTCCGCTGATTGCCCAGCTGAGCCGCTTGACTCGGAACATCCACATTTTATCCTTTACACCTCTGGTTCAACTGGTAAACCCAAGGGTGTGTTGCATACCGTCGGTGGCTATCAGACTTATACCTACCTGACCAATAAATACGTCTTCGATCAGCAGGACAGTGACATCTTCTGGTGTACGGCGGACGTTGGCTGGATAACAGGACACTCGTATATTGTCTATGGTCCCATGCTCAATGGCGTTACGCAGGTGATGTATGAGGGAGTGCCTAACTATCCGCATCCGGGACGTTTCTGGGAGATCATTGACAAGTATCAGGTGACGATATTTTACACTGCCCCAACAGCGATTCGCGCCTTTATGAAATGGGGTAGCGAGCATCCCAGAAAGCATAAGCTGGACAGCTTGCGTCTTTTGGGAACGGTGGGTGAACCCATTAATCCTGAAGCCTGGATGTGGTACCGCGAAACTATCGGGCATAACACTTGCCCTATCGTCGATACCTGGTGGCAAACTGAAACTGGTGGCATCATGCTGACAACCTTACCAGGTGTCCACGACGCCAAGCCTGGTTCTGCGGGCTTACCCTTTTTTGGGGTGGAACCCGCCATTGTTGATGTGAATGGCAATGAACGTGCTGCCAATGAAGGCGGCTTACTGGTGATTAAGCGTCCCTGGCCAAGTATGCTACGTACGGTTTTTGGCGATGATGACCGCTATCGCGCCCAGTACTGGAGCGAAATCCCCCACGTCTATTTTGCAGGTGATGGCGCACGCCGCGACGAAGATGGCTACTACTGGATAATGGGCCGTATTGATGATGTGGTGAATGTCTCAGGGCACCGCCTGGGTACCATGGAGGTTGAGAGTGCTCTGGTATCACACCCGGCGGTAGCCGAAGCTGCCGTGGTTGGACGACCTGATGAACTCACCGGACAAGCGATTGTGGCTTTTGTGACGCTCGAGGGTGGACGGGAGGAAAGCCCTGAGCTGCTGCGGGATCTCCTGAACCATGTCACCAAGGAAATCAGCGCCATAGCTAAGCCTGCCGAAATCCGCTTTGCTGATATGTTGCCAAAAACCCGCAGTGGCAAGATTATGCGCCGTTTGCTACGAAACATTGCCGCTGGCGAGGATATCACCGGTGACACCAGTAC
>CAZZPQ010000263.1:0-2823 GCA_964655595.1 uncultured bacterium | reverse complement strand
ATCATATTCAGTAGCTTGCCAAGTCCTCTGGCCGGTCAATGTCCTGATAGGCAGCCAGCGTGACCTCGGCCACCACCATCCCCTCGCGTATTAGCTTTTTTGCGCCACTGTCCCCCTTTAAGGCCGACGCTGCCATCATCACCGAACGTTGCAGCAGTACGGGTGGACCCATGATGCCTTCATAGGCTGAAAACACCAGCTCAGCCGCTGTCTCGGCATGTTGCTGCACCAAGAGCCTAAGGTGCTCAGCTGGTACAAAGGGTTGATCAGCCAGCATGACGATAGCGGCGTCTACGTCCTTAGCCAGTGCACGCACGCCCGCTGCCAGGCTCGAGCCCAGACCCTCACGCCAATCAGCGTTCAGCACAACTCTTGCCCCCGCGTCTTCAGCAAGGGGTCCGTAGATATCCGGATAGGCACCTACGACTACCAGAATATCGTCCGACACCGTCTGCGCCGTGTGAATAACGTGCGCTAGCAGCGGTATATCCTCAATCCTGGCGGAGAGTTTGGGAAAGCCCATGCGCCGGCTTTCACCAGCCGCCAGAATAATCACGGCCAGGTTTATACTCGCCGGTTTCATAGGCGCTCGACCAGGTTCAAGAGGCTTTGCAGGTTGTGCGAGGCTGCAAAGGTATCGATGTATGGCATCGCCGTGCGCATACCGCTGGCAGTCGGCTCATAACCCGGACTGCCCGCCAGCGGATTGAGCCAGATGAGCCGATTGACCCGCTCATGAAGGGCGCGCATAGCGCCAGCTAAAACCTCCAGGTCGCCAGTGTCCCAGCCATCACTGTTGATGATCAGCACCGTATCGCGGTCAAGCAAGGCAGTATGATTATCAAAGAGTTCGCGCAGACAACTACCGATTTTAGTACCCCCACTGCGACCTGGCATGGCCTCCTGCGCTGCGGTGAGCGCTTCACGGATACCGCCACGTTTGAGAGCAGGTGTCAGGTGGTAGAGACTGGTACTAAAGCCAAAGACCTCGGCCTTGCCCAATTGCCACTGCCGCACGAAAGCCAGTGCCAGTTGCAGTAAAAACTGGCTGTAGACCATCATGCTGCCTGATACGTCAAAGACGAAGACGATTTTAGTCTTGCCTAGCTGCTTTTGCTTATAGCGCAGATCAAAAAGCTCGCCACCTCGAGCCACACTGTGGCGCAGACTGCGCCGTACATCAAGCAGTTCAGCGCGCCTGCTGCTCACTACCCAGCGTCGTGACGCTCTGGTTGCCAGCTTGCGCACCAGGCGACGCACCAGGCGTCTTAAGGCGTCCAGTTCATCGGTACGCACCGAGGTCTGCTGCTCTGAGCGAACTTCAGAACGGCTGTAGCCCATGGTATCGACCACTTCTGATGATTCGCTGCCCTGTTCCCAGTCGAGCAGTTGCAGCGACTCCTGAATCTGTGGTGGTGAGGGCAGTTTGACGCTGGGCATCTCGCTGTCATCCAGCAGGTCACCCCCCCAATAGCGCTGAAACAGCAGATCAAACTTTTGGCGCTCCAGGGGCGTCTTGGCCAGCACCACCCTCAAGCCCAGCCGCACATCCTCTTTGGAGTTCAGCCTCGAGAGCTCCAGGGTCCGGAGTGCCAGATTGAGTTCCTGTGGCCCCAGCAGAAAGCCGACCTCACGCAACAGCCGCACAAAGGCTAAGGTATTGGCCTCGAGCGAGCCTCGGTAGACCTGTGACGCTGTGAGATGGCTTGACATTCTTAGAGTCGGATGGTCTTTTGAACCTGTTGCCAGGCTTGCTCGAGCATGACCTCTTCGCTGCCTTCGGGCAGACTGGGCAGTACCTCGAGCAAGGCTGGAAGCCACACCGAGCGAAAACGCTGCTGGTCGTGGTAGTGCTTTAGGAGCACACCGATGGTAGAACGCATATCGTCCTCGCTCAGACTGTCGCGGCTCAGCATAGCGAGTGCGGCGGTCCAGTCCAGGCTTTCTGCCACCCCGGGCGTTTTTTCCAGGGGCAGACGCCGCAAGAGTTGCACCATCACCACCACCTGCCGCTGGAGCGCTTCGCTGACACCTGCTGTCTTGCTGCGCACAATCTGTAACTCCTTGGCAAAACTCGGATAATCCACCCACAGATACAGGCAGCGCCGCCTGAGTGCGTCCGAAAGTTCCCGCGTGCGGTTGCTGGTCAGTACGGTATAGGGCACTTCATTGGCTTTAAGCGTGCCGAGTTCGGGGATGCTAAGTTGCCAGTCGGAAAGCAGCTCGAGCAAGAAAGCTTCAAAGGCTTCATCCGCACGGTCTATCTCGTCGATAAGGAGTACCGGCGCTTTGCTGGCCAGAACTGCCTTGAGCAAGGGGCGCTCGAGCAAAAAGTCCTTGCTGAAAATCTCTGCTTCGCGCGCCTCTAAGGATTTGCCTGAGCCTTCATCCATTCGGATGTGCAGCAGCTGTTTCTGGTAGTTCCACTCGTAGATAGCCGTATTGGCGTCGAGACCCTCGTAGCACTGCAAACGAATCAGCTCAGTCGCCAGAACGTCCGCCATTACCTTGGCGATTTCGGTTTTGCCCACGCCCGCTGGCCCCTCTACCAGCAGCGGTCTTTGCAAAGCCCCTGCCAGATGAATCGCGGTTGCCACCTCGCGCTCGGCAATATAGCCACGCGCTCCTAACGTTTCTTGAACCTTGGCAATATCAGCCTGCATGTTTACCCTTCATAATGTCTAGTATGACTCGAGTCTACAAACTGTCGTGTTCGGTAATTGCAAAGTAAAGCACGGTTTATGAAAGATTCAGCCCAATGTTCTTTTGGGCAATGTCATACTATGCACGCACTAAGCTGGAATGAAATCAAGAGTCGCGCCC
>CAZZPQ010000262.1:0-3018 GCA_964655595.1 uncultured bacterium | reverse complement strand
CACTAGGCCCTGCGTATAGTTTCAATCCTCTTCGAGGTTTGTCTCGAGTTCGACGATTCGAAATTACTGTTGAAAAGGTTGAGAAACCATGTTTCAATCCTCTTCGAGGTTTGTCTCGAGTTCGACTCCGTCAGTATATCAAATGACTGGCAAGGGGTTGAGAGATGGTTTTGCGAGCACCTGTCAAAGCACATAGGTTAAAGGGGCTGCTACTAGCCTTCAAAGGGGGAGTTTTTGTGTCTGGCACGCAAACGATGACCTCTCTTTGGCAAGACGTGGGTTTTTGCGCGTACATACGGTATTTTATCATGATTTGGCTCGGTTCCAGTTTGAACTTGCTTGGGTCTTCGCTAAACAAAATCTGGCTCTTCTATAGGCTTAAGCTCGCTGTGTCCAATGCGAAACGTGCGCTTTAATGTTTCGGGCGATAAAAAGTAAATCGCCAGGGTATCTTCGGCTTCATCAATGACTCTCAGAATGCCCTGCTTGAGTTTGGCGAGTTGGTCCTTGCTAACCCTAAGCTCAAAAAGGCTGTACTGACGTCTTTCGCCATAGTTCTTCAGAAGCTTGACGAGCTTGTTTCTGCGTTTGTCGCTGGGTGTGTCATAGGCAATTATCAGGTAGTAGGCCATAGGCTTAGCGCACTGTAAAAGGCAGGTATTCGTCGAGTTCGGCCATTAGGTGTTTTCCCAGAATGCGGGCCTGTGCCACCAGAATCTGACGATAGTTCAGTTTCTGTTTGAGATAGGGGTGGGTTACGGTCTGGGAAAGCCGCTCTTCCCAGGCGCGCAGGAACTGCTTAAAGCCTTCGTCTGTCAGGCTGGGGAAGCCCTTGGTATCTTCAAACATATCGGCGGTGATCATGGCGCGGTTAAACAGGCTTAGGCTAACAGAGTCTGCCAGGATACTTCTAAACTCTTCCATCAGATCAAGTGCTAGAGCCGGGCGTCCGTACTTGACTTCGTGCAAGTAGCCGATGTAGGGGTCCAGACCTGCAATTCTTATGGCAGACTGACACTCTTTTGCCAGAAATGTATAGGCCAGACTCAAAAGACTATTGGCTGGATCTCTGGGGGGGCGTTTGCTGCGTGATTCGGGGACAAAGTTCTCAGGGAAACGGCCTTTAATCAGACCAAAATAGATTCTGGCGGCATTTCCTTCCAAACCTCTAAGGCTTTCTGTTTCCGCGCATCTGGCAATGGCTGAGCCCAGTGCTTGTATCTCCGATACATCTGCACCACCACGTTTGGCAAACACCATGGCATTATGCAGTTTGCCTTCGACAAAGCGTTTGGCCAGCTTGTGTTTCCACTCGGGGTTGAGATAAGCCTCGTGTTGTTTAAGGCGTAAGGGTACATTCTTGTTTTCGATTGGGGCAATGTGCGCCTTGTAGCTGCCGGTTTTACTCAAGTAGTGAATACTTGTACCCTGATCGCTACAGGCATAGATGGCGGCTGGTGTTATCACCGCATCACCCAAAATGACAATGTCGGTTACGTGAGCAAGGGGGCGCTCCATGAGTTTTTCCCGCCCTGCCCGACGGCTTACCTTGAGCGCCCCTCCGTCTTTACTGATGTAGACATCTTTCTCGAGCACATAAAGCGTACCCATCAGACTGCCCCTGGATTCCAGTGGCTGGGTTTTTTTCGAAAAAGACTGGGTTGGCAGGCTTCCTGAACGCTACAACCCCGACATTTTTTGGGGTTATCGATGACAGGAGGGTAGCTTGGGGCATGCTCGAGTTTTTTCATAAGTTCCGCCGCCTCATGCACCCCTTGTCGCAATTCGGGGCTATACTCGAGGCGCTGTTTGCGGCGCGTTTGGTGATAGTAGATATAACCGTAGCGCTGTGGGACCTGAAAGCTGTGTTCGTAACACATAGCCAGCGCACAAAGCTGCAACTGATCGCTCTTATGATCGGCAAGATAACCTTTTTTAAACTCGGTAATCACCCAGTCTTCCCCCTCTTTTTTGAGCTGGTCAATGACACCTACCAGACCCAGTTCATCGTGCCAGACCCAGACGCCTTCACCTTCGCGCTTGCTTCTTTCGTGCAAGCTCTGACCTTCGATAATGTGGTGATTGCTTTTGCTATCTGCCAGCAGCATTTCAATGTAGTAGCGTCTGGGGCAGAAGGCGACCGTGTTCACTTTGCTGATGGGCAGATACTCCATGAATCAGTTTACGCAAACCTATTCCAGTAACATTCCAGAGACCATCTCAGGTACCTGGTGCAGATGTAACCCTAACCTGCCCCATGCCGTAGGGCGTCTTGGCACCCAGACCGCTGTAGAACGCCAATTTACCAAACTGTGCCAGGGCTTTTTTGACGGTAATGGCTGAATCCTGATAACGAATGCTGGCTTTGCCCACAAAGCCCGTCATTTTGTTTTTTCCTGCTTGAGCCAGCTCGGTTCTGAGGTCGTAGCGGGTGATGATGAACAGCTTGTCAAAGGCATGCTCGAGCCCTGCGGTTTCTTTTTCTGAGTAGGGTAGCGGACTGTAGAGCTGAAAGGTTCTGAATAAGCTGCTCAGAATCAGCTTGGGTTCAGGTAAGGGTGTGTAGTGCTGTTTGGCCCCACCAAGTTTCGAGGTGGTAAACACAGTGGGGCTAAGAAAGCGAAAGTTCAAAGAGGTTATGGCTTCAGCACAAAGGATGTTTTGCCAGCTTTCATAGTTCGCGTCTGGGTGGCCTTCGGGTGTGGCCAGTACCCTGGCTACTCGGTAACGGTCCTGACCAAGCTCGAGTCCAGTTATTGATTCTGATAAGACAACTCGAATGAGGGGTTGAAAGAGGCCATCATCCAGCAGGCTCACACGCAGCATGACCGAGCTATCCCTTTGCTCCCTGGCCCAGAGGCTAAAGGGGTTACGTTTTTTGGTGTGGACTTCGGCGCTTAAGGCAGGGTCAATGCTCTCCAGCAGGTGGTAAAAGAGGCCATGGGCGTATTGGCTTAGGTAGGGGTGTTTGGGGAGGTGTTTGGAGGGGGTTAGGTGGAGGAGGAAGGCGTGGGGCAT
>CAZZPQ010000261.1:0-3058 GCA_964655595.1 uncultured bacterium | reverse complement strand
ATGTAGAGATTCGACTAAAACCTTTTGAGGTTGGTGAGGTGTTAGCAGCGCAGTTGGGGTAGGGCTCGAAAAGACTCGAGCCCTGTGCACCTCCAGTCTGGGTTTTGTTGGTAAGGGGGCTGGGGTATAGAGGGCTCGAGTCCTGACATTGACCTAAGGTTTTTAAGGAAGAGGTTTTATGCCCAGTAAAGTCATTTCTTTAAACTTACTTAATAACCTACGCATTGTAATTTCTTTGAAATTGGTTTAATACTTCCTTGCAAAAACCGCTATCAAGATCAATTCTCTTCGAAGTTACTGGTAATTTAATGGTTAATGAATCAGCCATGGCGCGAATTGCATCTTCTTTAATTACATCTCTTTCATTATTGTTACTAATAATCTTGAGTAACTTCTTCGCCAAATTTTCGTCATGATTGACCTTGAGGTATCTTCCCGTAATAGTAATGGCTATTTGCTTGACATAATCACCTTCATCCCAATCTGCACCATCTAAAAACTTATGTACGTAACTCAAATAATGTTGAGTTAAATCGAAAAAACTACAAAGTGTTTGCAGAGCGATCCTAGCAACCATCGGATCGGACTTGCAATCAAGAAAGGGTTCAACAAACCGAGCCAGGCTTCGGTCTCTCGTTTGACCGATTATATGAATCAAAGTATATCTGTCTGCATCAGGATTGGATTTCGAAAGTTCATTTAATACGACTTGCTTTTCAGTATCCTCTAAAGGGCCAAACTTAGCCTTTCTGAGTAAATCATTAAATGAAATCATCGTGGCAAAAACCTTTCCGAGTGATCAAGTAATTTGCTAGCTTCTCTTAGTTCATCCATTATTTCTTGGACTTGTCCTTCTGTTAATCTACCAGTAAGTCCGTGATCTGTGAGTTTACGATTTAACTCATCAATCCGGTTAAGTAGTCCCTGCTGAGCATCGCTTACCTCTTGAACATGATCATATGGAGTACCATCAGACCTCCGTGCAACAACTTCACCATTACTTTCTCTTCTTGCTGCATCAAGGTCATCATCCGTTAAGTGCTCTTTTAATCTATCGGTTGGTGTTGCACGCATTATCTCCCTACCATTCACCGCCAGTAGAATGAGCGCAGCAATACCCGCAAAGCCTGCTGCTGTACTCAGCAGTTCTGGAATAGCAATGCCAACCACCGACACACCTAATCTGGTTGCTATCACCGTAGTCAGCATCAGCTCGTCTCCACCCCCAGCCAGTACAGCATCCTGTGAGCCTGGCTGGCAGTAGGCAGCACTTTGGAAGCTTGTCTGGTTACAGGTAGGAACCCTGCTCATAGCAGGTGGTTAATTCTTTAGGTTCGCCATATTTAGATATACTCGTTTTTGGTATCATTTATGCTACCATAGAGCAAGGATGATACCAAGAATCGTGATTGATACCAATGTGCTGGTAAGTGCTTTGCTTAGTCAATCTACAAAGACTAGCCCCAGTCGTGAGCTTTTACGAGCTTGTGCTTTAGGCAAGTATCAACCTCTGGTTAGTGTGGCACTCTTTAGTGAATATGAAGATGTGCTAAGTCGCCCCCAACTGGTAGATGCCAAACGTCAGGAAATAGTTGATAAAGCCTTAGATGGTTTTCTTTCCCTATGCCAAGAAGTGCGTATATTTTATCGGTATCGCCCTAATCTACCAGATGAAAAAGACAATTTTGTCATTGAACTAGCTCTAGCTGGAGTTGCTCGTTATGTCGTAACGTACAACAGCAAGGATTTTAAAGGAGAGCTAAGGTTTCCAAATCTTACTATATTGACACCTGAAGCTCTCATTAGAAAAGGGAGAAAAGATGGCTAACTTTACAATTCGTATTCCAGAAGATCGCTATTACCGCCTTAAAAAACTAGCTGAAGCCCGCAAGACGAGCTTAAACAGCCTTTTTGAAGAGATGGCTACCCTTATGCTAGCTGAAAATGATATCCAGACACGGCTCGAGTTACGCCAAAGCAGAGGGAGTGCAAAAGGATTAATTGAAGCTTTAGATGAGCTTGACAAGCTCGAGTCCTAAGGTGAGGGTGCGCTGAGCGCACCTTACTTGACTTTGGCTACTCACAACAAACACTAAGTACTTTTAGCAACCTAAACTCGAGCCCTGTGCACCTCAAGTCAAGCTTCTGTCTGGAAGGGGGCTGGGGTATTGGGGGCTCGAGCCCTTACATTGACCTAAGGTTGTTGAGAAAAAGGATAAATCAATGTACCCAGTGAAGCTTTTATTTACATCACGTGAATGGACCAGAAAAAACAGTTAGAGTTTCTTCGTGACTCAATAGGAAAGCCCAACTGCCATTGTGTTCTATCACAAATAGATCGTCTTGAGATGGATACCAAAAATCATCAAGGTATTTAATCAAGCGTCGAAAATCAAGCTCAATACCAAACTCTTCATGACACCAAACAATTTTACATCGCCCCTCTTCTGGAAAAAGCCCTAGAATGACTTGGCCTATCTCATCAACGGTTGTTGTGTCACCAACATCAATCATCTGAGAAGCTACATAGCTGCTTATTCCTGTTAGTAACGTTTGTAGTCCTTCTAGTTCCTCTTTACCTAAAGCCCTGTAATCCTTTAAGCCCGCCAAATCCATACGTTTTTTGATCATGTTATTTTCCATGCAGCTTGTTTACTCCCAACTACCGTAGCCAATATGACATGAATGTGGTCCTGATTGAT
Source organism: uncultured bacterium (assembly GCA_964655595.1). Classification (GTDB taxonomy): domain Bacteria; phylum Deinococcota; class Deinococci; order Deinococcales; family Trueperaceae; genus CAZZPQ01. The sequence continues at coordinate 356 of CAZZPQ010000261.1, read as the reverse complement.
TGCCTGGGAAAAAGCTGTGACCAAACTTGCCGCCTTTACCCTTTTTCCCATTACTCCAATCCCAATAGTTGACGTGATCAAAATCGATTCTCCAGCCACGCCTGCCATCAACTGAGCGCTCACCTATTAACGTTCCCGTCATCGGATCATACATTTTCATGGTTTCTAAACCGAGCTCACCAGCTTGTTCCCTTGCCCATTTTAAGGCATTATCATAACCGTGATGCGACCTATCAAATCTTCCAGTTGTCTGGTTTGACTCAACTCGGGGATCATTCCCACACGGATCATTCGGATCAGGACTGGCAAAGTCAGTCTGTGGTGCAACAACAGGCTGCGCCTTGGTATCATCCCCC
>CAZZPQ010000260.1:0-3077 GCA_964655595.1 uncultured bacterium | reverse complement strand
TTGGGATAAATCATTGGGATAAACCCAACGATTTATCCGGAACTGGTATAACCCGTCTGTAAATCAGCGGTTATAAGACGTAACCAGATAGGGGAGGTCGGTCTGGTGATAGCGCCCTCGGTCATCAAACCAGTAAATGTAGCTGCCTGCCGCCTGCTCGTTGGAGTTGGAAATGGTGCTGGCGGAGCGCGTTACCTTGCCGTCGACAGCGCCTTCAAAAACTACAGAGCCATCGAGACTGTACAGAGTGATTTGCATCTGGCCACCGGCATAATCCTGTATCGAGCGGCGCAGGCGATTTTGCGTTTCATTGCGGCAGCCAGCAACCGTTACGACTAGCAGGCTTACCATGGCAATTAGCAACCAGCGTTTAGTCAGCGCTGTTCTCATCTTCAAGTGCCTCCTCAAAGACCTCAATTTCAAGGCCTGCCCTGTAGTCGGTGATCACCTGCCGGATAATGTCGTTTTGAAGTTCCTGAGTGATTGCTGTGCGTACCTGCTCGAGTGGTACAGGTTCAGCATCCTGCCTTGCATATACCTGGATGATGTGAAAGCCGAACTGGCTGGCAACCGGCTCACTTATCGCATCGATAGGTTCGCTAAAGGCGGCAGTTTCAAAAACGGGAATCATCATGCCACGGCCAAAACAGCCGAGGTCGCCACCGCGTGAACCACTGCCTGCATCGATACTTTCGGCAAAGGCAAGTTCAGCAAAATCCGCTCCCTGCTTGAGGGCGGCTTTGACCTGCTCAGCGTCTTCAAGGCTTTCAAGCAGGATATGCCGCGCACATGCCTGTGCCTCACCCATAAAAGCATCACGGTTACTGTCATAGTACAGTTGAACCTGAAAGTCACGAATCACGATTTCAGAACGTAGCAATTCGATTAACTGCTGAATCAGATCAGACTCCATGATTAAGTTGCGCAACGTTTGCTCACCTGCGAGCCCTACTTCAAAAAGGGCCTCCAGAAAATCTTCTTCAGAGGGAAAATCAGCTCGAATTACCGAGAGTTGCTGGTCTGCAAAGGCATCGTCAGAACGCAGCTGACGTGACCTTGCCAGTTGCAAAATCACCTGCTCCTCGATCAACTGGTCTACATAGGCGGGCTTGAGTGCCTGTAGTAAGGGCAGGACATCATCGGTTAAGGGTATGCCTTGTTGTGCTGCCAGATTAACGGCATAAAAGCTAAAACGTTCGTTAAACTCATCAAGACGTATTTCTGATGAGGCAACTTTTAGTACCAGAGGATTATCTTCGGTTCCTCCTGCCATCTGCGCCAAAGAACTACCCAAACTGATAAAAACAACTAAAAAAAAGCGTAGCATGAAGCTCCTTTCGCCTGACAAGCGCTAACATCCCTTATGGGTGGCGGCATCTGGTCATCAGATACACTTACGCCAGCAGCCTAGCTACAATTAGCCTATCACATCAGCAGTGACTAGCAGATACCTCCAAAGCTTACAATATGGGACTCAGATAATGTATAGTGGTTTCGGTGAAGACGGTGGAAAAAAATCCGTATGCAGTTCTTGGGGTTGCGCCTGATGCCAGCCAGGATGACATAAGAGTTGCCTATCGGCGGCTTGCCTTGCAGTACCATCCAGACCGCAATGCTGGCAATAAGGAGGCTGAAGAACGCTTTAAGGAATTATCAGAGGCTTATGCGCTATTGCGTGAGCCACAAAGTCGTGAGCGTTTTGATCGCTTTGGCTCGAGTGGTAGCCAGAGCAGACCAGACTTTAGCACCGTAGACTGGCAGAGTATTTTCAGGGAAGCGGATATCAACATTAACTGGGGACAGCAGGCTGAGACACCAAAAACCGGACATGCGGTGTTTGATTTTCTCTTTGGTGCCGTTAGCAAGATGATGCAACAGAATGGCCTGTTGCCTGGTGATACGAGAGAACTTAACCTGACAATTTCATTAGCAGAAGCGCTTAGGGGCGCACAAAAGCGCGTACATATTCCTGGTCCGAGTATATGCAGTACCTGCCTGGGACGCAGTAATGTCAGTGGCTCAGTCTGTGAGCGCTGTAAGGGAACTGGCATAATTCGGGGCGGTGACTTTGTAGATCTCAGGATACCAGCACGCATTCAACACGGGAGACGGCTCAGACTAAGGGGTCTTGGCGGGCCAGGATCGCCGCCGGGTGACGCATTGGTCACAGTTGCCATCAGCCTTCCAGCACACACGCACCTCGTAGGACAAGACGTTCATACGGAGGTTTATGTGACACCTTTAGAGGCGTCGCAGGGTCTGCAAATGAATCTCTTTGGAGTCGAGCTGGAGATTCCCAAAGGTACGAGGGATAATCAGGTCTTGCATGTTGTTGATGCTGGACTTGGCACAGGTCACCTGATAGTTACGGTAAAACATCATGTATGGAAAGGTGTTTGGCGACGTATCCGTGGCCTGGCACAAGCTGCATAGAAAAGGACTGGTATGGCAGACGCGAATGATAAAGCTGATAAGGATCGCCCTCTCTACGTCATCAGTGTGGCAGCTGAGCTGGTGGACATGCATCCCCAGACACTCCGGCTTTACGAGCGTAAAGGTCTTATTGAACCGAGCCGCAGCGCAGGCAAGACCCGCCTGTATTCTCAGCGTGATATTGAGCACCTGCGTGAGATACGACGTTTGACCCAGGAGCTTGGGGTAAATCTGGCGGGTGTTGAGGAGATTATCAGACTACGAAAAAAACTTGATGTCTTACAGGATGAAATGGAAGAAAACATCGGCAGAATACAGAATCAACTACAGTCGTCTATCAGCCACTACAAAGCACTGAATCCTCCCAAGGACGATTGGAATGATGAGTGACTGTGCTTTGACAATGTTGCCATAGCTTCGTCATCCGTTGACGAAACGCTTAAGTCATGCTACGCTTTTCTAGCTCGGCGCCGTAGCCAAGTGGTAAGGCAGAGGTCTGCAAAACCTCCATTCACCGGTTCGAATCCGGTCGGCGCCTCCAGAAATGCCCCATGTGGGCTTTGCAGGCGCGTAGCTCAGTGGGAGAGCGCTACATTGACACTGTAGAGGTCGGCGGTTCAATCCCGCCCGCGCCTACCAATCAA
>CAZZPQ010000259.1:0-3081 GCA_964655595.1 uncultured bacterium | reverse complement strand
CGCACGATTTGCCCAGGCATTGCTCCAGTGTGAACACCATCTTTAAGCACCCGACTGCCGTTCACCCACACATCGCGCACACCACTGGAGAGCTGATGCGGCGCTTCGAAGCTGGCGTGGTCCTGAATCGTGGCTGGATCAAAGAGAATCACATCGGCTTTCATTCCGGCGCGCAACATACCACGGTCGCGCAAGCCCAGCCGCTCCGCCACGCTGGAACTCATCTTGCGCACGGCGTCCTCGAGCGTTATCACCGCTTCATCCCGCACGAAAGTTGCCAGCACCCGCGGATAGGTTCCGTAGGCTCTGGGATGGGTTGGCCCCAAACCTTTACCCCAACTCGGGTCATAACCCCCGGCATCAGTGGAAATCTTGATCCACGGTTCTTGAATCTGCAGGCGCAGATTGTCTTCTGACATACTGTAGTAGATAGTGCTGATGCGCTGCTGCTCTGCCAGAATCAGATTCATGGCAGCGTCTACCCAGTTCTCGCCACGCAACTCAGCAATCTCTGAGAGGCGCTTACCCACATACTGCTGATGCTCAGGCAACTGAAAGCCTATCGGCATAACGATACCTGGCCCGTCCTCGCTGGCCATTGCCTCCCAGTCTCCTTTGGGCTTAAGTACCTCTGACCGAATACGCGCCCGCACTGCCTCATCCTGCAAGTTGTCAAAGAGTTTGCCATCCTCGGCAACCCAGGGCGGCAAAACCGAGGTCAGCCCGGTGCCAGAAGCGCTGTAGGGATACATGTCAGCAGTAACATCCAAACCCGCAGCTCGAGCCGCATTGATGCGTCTGATGACCTCAGGCATCTTGTCCCAGTTGCGCCTGCCTGATGCCTTCAGATGATAAATCTCAACGGGTAGCTCAGCCTTTCGGCCCACCTCAAAGGCCTCCTCCAGAGCGCTAAAAATCTCGTCAGCCTCACTGCGGATGTGCGTGATGTACAGCCCGTGATAGTCGCGCACCACCTTGCATATTTCAATCAGTTCAGTCGTCTGAGCAAAGGCGTCAGGTGGATAGATGAGCGCATAGGACGCGCCAAAAGCCCCATCCTCCATTGACTCTGCCATGACTCGCTTCATAAGTGTCAGTTCATCAGCTGTCGGTGGGCGCATCGCCAGACCCATGCCGTACTGCCGCAGTGTGCCACCACCCAAAAACGAGCCGATATTGGGCGAGACGCCGCGCTCGGTCATGGCCGTGAGCCAGTCCCCAAAACGTCGCCAGGTTTTGGCGCGCTCGTTCCACTCCGAGAGTTGCCTGGCAAAGGTGACAAAGCCAATGGGGTCTTGCATATTCTCCGAATACGGCGCAGGGGTCCAGGCCTCCCCCATAATCTCGGTCGTGACACCTTGGGTGATTTTTGAAAGACAGGCACCGTCAATCATCAGTGGAGCGATCGAGTGGCTTTGAATATCGATAAAGCCCGGACTGACGACCAATCCAGATGCGTCCAAGACTTCAGCAGCCTGCTCGGCAGCGATGACAAACGGTGCAGTCACTGCGGCAATCTCCTCCCCTTTTAACGCCACATCCCCGTAAAACCAGGGATTACCCGAACCATCCACTACTTTTGCACCCGTAATCAGAACATCAAAACCCGCCATACTCACTCCTTTTTCTGCCGAGTATACGAAACCTGCGCCAGCTTTCACGTCTTGTGGCAACGCGGCTTGCCAAGCAGGCATGCAGCGCAGTAAAGTAAAGAGCAAGGGCGGTTAGCTCAGCGGGAGAGCACTCGCTTCACACGCGAGGGGTCGTAGGTTCAAATCCTATACCGCCCACCATTTTTTCACCTTAAATAAGGCGAAAAACAAATTCACAGCATCAGTACAAAAGATGTGGGGACAGCTGGTACAGCCCTGGATATTGCTGTGCTGATGATTACCCATAACAGAAAAGACATTGTAGAGGGTGTTTCCTGGCATATGACTCGAGATGAAGAATTCCGAGTTCTTGATAAATCTGACTACAAAACTAAAATTCGCCAACACCCTCAATTTTCTAGTCACCTCTGGAATGCTTACTTTTTTCGGTTGCGAAGTATCGCCGATGCTCCGGGTCCGCGCTCGGCTTGCCGGAGTCCCCGTACCCGCGGAGGTCGGTCGCGACCACCGTGAATCGCTCGGCCAGGATCGGGGCAACGAGGTGCCACATGACATGGGTTTGAGGGTAGCCTTGCAGCAGCAACACGGGCGGTCCGTGGCCGCCGACCGCGGCCTCGATGGTCACCGACTCAGTCTCGAACCGTGTGCGAGTGAATCCGTCGAGCCTGAGTCCTCCGGCGGTGGCGATCATAGCCCGCGCCGCCCGACGTGGCGCGGTGTATGGGGCCGGGCCCCACGCACCGCACTATGTCACGTCGGATGCGACTAGGGACTGACCCAGATGAGCGGAACGCTCAGATCCCCCGTCCGCCTCGGGACGCAGGCGTCATCGATCGCCTGGTAGAAGATCGCGACGGGGAGGTTCCCGTTACGCAGGACCTGGACCTGATACGTCGCCTCCTTGCACTCGGGAGGAATGTTGGCGCCATCGACGATCATGCGCATCACGTCTCCCTCGAACGTGACCCGGCCACTCGGAAACGGGGGGTGTGGCGCGGCCGTGTTCTCCACGGTGTCTGCGAGGCTGTACGTGCCGTCCGCGCGATACCGGACGTACCCGACGCCTCCAGGCGCTCCGAACGCCGGGTTGCCGATGAACTGCCTCCAGACACCGACCAGGTCGGCTGGTGACGTCGCGACGATCGAGCACGGGACGTCGGACACCATCGCGCAGTCCACCAGGGGCGGCCGGGGGCTCATCGGTCCCGGCGCTTGCGCCCACGCCTGTGCACCAGCCAGAATGCTGAATGCCAACACAAAAACACTAAACCAACGTAATAACTTTCCTGTTTTAGACACTTGATATCTCCAAGCAGTTCCACGACAAAACCTTGAGTCGTCTTAGCGTCTAGATTTCAACTCCCCCGGGTCGCACGAAGCATCCTCAAGGATGCTTCGTGGAAACGCTATCCTTAATAACCTTTGGTGCTAGTTCATAGAGAGAACTCAGCGATGCTCATCTGAAAGG
>CAZZPQ010000258.1:1672-3116 GCA_964655595.1 uncultured bacterium | reverse complement strand
TCTGGCAGGAACGTTAATTGGCGGGACAAATGCCCAGGATTTTGATGCTAGCATACCAGGTTATGAGGCTATTCACCCTGTCCCTGATGACCACGTCGCTGCTGGTCGTGCTGCTGCTCGCTGCCTGTCGTCCACCAGAAAACACTCAGTCCAGCACTGGCTCAAGAACCGCTGAACACGGTATCCAGTTACGGATTGAAACGAACGGGGATCCTCGTATCGGAGTTGTTCCTGTTACCGTTTACATGCTCAAAGAGGGTGAGGGCGTTTCAGGAGCAAGCATTCGTATTACAGGTGATATGACTCACGCCGGCATGGTACCTGTGATTGTGGAGGCGCTCGAGCAGGAGTCTGGCCTCTACCGCGCTGATGACTTTGAGTTCAACATGGCGGGTGACTGGATTTTAACCGCAGAGATCACACTGCCTGACGGCATGAAAATTACAGACAGCAAAGCCTATTCTGTGGCAAGATAAACATGATGAATAACAGGCAACGCTGGCAACTGGCAAAACGTGCGGGTTTCAGAACCTTCCTGGCCTGCTGGCTTGCCAGCGCACTCTTTGCCGCGCCGCTTGTCGCCGCACACCCAGCCTACGCACACAGTCACAGCGATGAGACCCTACCCCACTTGCATTCAGTCAAGGAGATGTTTCCTGGACTAGCAGCGCAGGTCGTGCCGTTTCAGCCACTCATCCTGCTGATTAGCTTCATCCTGCTACTACGTAAGCCTGATCAGCCAGCGAAACGTTCTTTCATTCGCTTCCATGGGATTCGTGCGCCACCTGCCAGCAATCTCTGCTGAATACCCTCAACCAAACAACCCTCAAAACACCTCTATGCCGTGTCCAAACCAGGAATGGGGCACGCCTATGGATCTTGGGCTTGTCATTAGCACCAGACATCAACGCACTTGGTCTTGTATCTGCTGTGACTGAGCCTATGTCCAAACTGTCCTGGATCCTCAAGGAGACTTCCAATGCACAAAAGCATCACCTTTATCCTCACCACCTGCCTGATAAGCATTTTGAGTTATGGTCTGACACATGGCGAAAGCAGTCACAGCCATGAAAACCATGACAGCCATGACCAACATGAACATCAGCATGGCAGTATTGAAGCCGATCGGCCCATGACCATTGTCTTAAGCGTGGTGGCCGACCCCAAGAGCGGTTATAACCTGACCATTCACACCGAACACTTCAGCTGGGCACCCGAGCGGGCCAGCACCGAGCACTCTGCTGGTGAAGGCCATGCCCATCTGTATATCAACGATGTCAAAATTGGACGCCTGTATGGCGCGCACCATCACATTTCGTCATCTGCGCTTCAGGCTGGTGAAAACATCATCACCGTAACCCTGAACGCCAACACTCACGAGGATTACACCGTAGGTGGTGAACTGGTAGCAGCATCTGCCACCGTCATGGTGGAAGCCGAACAC
>CAZZPQ010000258.1:0-1572 GCA_964655595.1 uncultured bacterium | reverse complement strand
CACAGTCATGATCATCAGGCTGCCAATAGCATCATGCTTGGGGATATGGAGCTGATGCTCGAGCCCCTGCTGGTGGCAGACGGCAGCATGAAACTGGCTCTCACGGTGACTGAACACGCCCACCATGACCACGATCACGACAAGGACATCAGCATAACCCTGCCAGATGGCAGCAGCCTTGAGCTACATTTGCATGGTGATATGGCCCTTATTGAGCTGGGCACAGTGCAGGCGGGGCGCTATCAGCTTAGTGGCACACTGGGGCATGATGACCTGGACAGCGGCTTCACCGTGATAAAGACCGAAGGTGACCTGGGTACCGAAGTCATCGCCATCATCACGCCAGATTTACACCAGGATCATGCCAGCGAAGTCTTCATCTACGCCTTTGCGGACGGTGAGGCGCTGCACCGCGCTATGATGCTCGAGTTCGCACGTAACGACCATAAAGTCAATCTTGATCTGAAACACACGCACTTTAGCGACACTTACTTCAGCGCCGACTTCGAGCCAATGGCAGAGCAGGTAAGCGTCAGCCTGGATCACAGCGGCGAGTGGATGGCGACACTTACCATCATGGGTGGCCTGCCCGAGACTGCCAGCTTCCAGGTGAATGTCGCAGGCAATTAGCATGCGCGTTCTTCTGGCACTACTGCTGGCTTTTGCTCTCAGCAGTAGTAGTGCCCACGCCTACCTAAACAGCGCTGAGCCAGCTTCAGGTAGCACCGTCTCCCAGTTGCCGGCTGAAATCACGCTCATGTTGAGCGAGCCCGTAGAGATGCGCTTTAGCACCTTCAAGGTCTACCACTTACCATACCCGCCCGAAGACCGCCGCGAACTGGTCATGGCGATTCGTGACCTATTGGAAGCAAAGCTGCTGCTGCGCAATGACGAGGCAGAGCGCGCTGATACAGGTGTGCTGACTGACGCGCGCACCAGCGACACGATCACGCTGGGCTTAAAAGACGGACTCGAGCCTGGAACCTACGTCATTATGTGGCGTGTGCTGTCCATTGATACACACACCAGCGAGGACTTCAGTCTGTTTATCTTTGCACCCGAGGACTAATGCAAGCTGCTGCCAAAGCCCTGCTGTACCTGAGCACGCTGAGCCTGCTTGGCGCAGGTGTATTTCAGCTGTTTATTGCTGATAAAGCGCTGCTGCGGCGCTGGATCATCGTCACAGGGGCAGTGGCTGGTGGCTTTTTGCTCATTGCTCTGAGCTTCCTTGAGGTTGCGCTTATTCTGCAGCGACTTCTTGGCTATCTCGAGGGCGAGATTTTCCTCGATTACCTGCAAACAACCCAGCACGGCAACTCCGTTCTGTGGCGCAGTGCTCTCGCTGTCACCGTTACCTTGAGCGTCGTTTTGACCTGGCGCTTCTTGGCCGGGTGGCAGTTGCGGCTGGCCAGACTGATTTTCCTACTGCTCAGCTTCGCCTTGCTGTTCAGTTTTAGCCGCGTCAGTCATGCAGCAGCCATGGGTGGCGTAGGCCCGCTGCTATCCGACCTGGTTCACTTTAGCGCTGCTGGTGCCTGGGGAGGTGCGATCTTTTATCTGGCGCTCTCCCCT
>CAZZPQ010000257.1:0-3206 GCA_964655595.1 uncultured bacterium | reverse complement strand
TTGGGATAAACCCAATGATTTATCCGGAACTGGTATAAAGCGTCGCAAGCAAGCAAACAGATAACGGAGGCTAAGCCTCCGTTTTTTCTTGCTCAGGTCATCCCCCGCTGGTTCTCTCACGCTTGTCACTAAGTGATGTGACAAGCCTTTTTTATTGTTGGTGGTGACGGCAACGTCCCAGCAAGATGGCCAAAACACAACTTGCTTTTCTCCCTAGGCGCCCGGAGAAGGAACGAGAAAAGCATGAAACTTGTCCTGCTGATCTTCGCTTTAGGTTTTTTGATTGGCGCTCCCACGTCAAGCAGCGATTTACCGACTGAAACCGTTTATCTCAGTGATGGCGGTGACTACAATACCGGCGGAGGCTAGGCCGCATAGCGCAACAGAATCACTTCTGCCAGTTCAATCTCGTTCAGATGCAAAATCGCATCTGAACCTTTACTTGCCTGAATAGCTTTTAGTGTGTGCAGTATCTGCCTATCCTCAAACAGCAAGAGCTGGCATCTGTCCTGGCAGTAAGCAAACACTTGCGCACTCAGTTCAGGCTCGAGGCAATGGGTTGTTAACAGGCGCACAAAAAGACTTCTTAGTCCCAGGGTGTAGCCAGTCAAACGCGCCAGCTTAAGCGCTGCCAAAAGACTCTGAAAGGCTTCACTAAAATCACCTACAGCCAGGCGGCATTCAGCAAGGCTGCTTTGGAGCATCAGCTCAGAGCGGAACAAAGCAAGCCTCCTGCTCTCAGCCAGACTGCTGGTGGCGAGCGCTAGAGCCTGCTCATGCTCCCCCAGACAAAGCAGGCAGTGGATCAATCTGGGCACACACTGGAAATAGAGGTAAAGCTGCTGTTGCTCTTTGGTTTTAAGCAGTAAGCGCTCAAAGGCCATCCTGGCAGCCTCCCGGTATCCCTTGAGTAGACTCAGGCGAGCTTTAAGATAGTCCTTTCTGAGATTTTCGCAGCTACTGACCTGCTCCAGATACCTTTCGGCATCATCCAGCGCGCCCTGGTTTAACAGACTGACCACCAGATTGAGTGTGGCGCTGCAGCCTTCTTTTGGGCAATCTGTCAGCTCGAGTACGCGCGTAAAATAATGTTGCGCCCTGCGATAATCGGCAGCCAGATCCAAAGCTGCCCCCTGCGCATTGAGAGCTGAGAGCTTATCATCAAGCGCAGCAGTTCTGACATAGGCCGCCTCCGCATAGCTTTTTACCTCACCATACTCCCCCACTCTGAGCTTTAACCAGGCCATAAACAGTAAGGCGCGGGGGTCTTGGGGAAACCTCTCATAAACTGCCATACCCAACTTCAGAGAGTAGCTGGGGATGGAATGCTCATCTGCTAGTAGTCGCAGCTTATTCAGATAAGCAAGCAGCTTTTCGGCTGCGGTTGCCAATTGAAACCGCCAGGCTTTTTCGAGATTTGCCAGGTCAGCCATCAGCCTTTGTCTTGTGATTTTACTATTCAGCTGAGCCAGATAATAATCGGCATGGGCTTGTGTGGCAGGGCCTGGTTGCCCCTTGAGATAAACTTGTACCAGCGGATGAAAAAAATACCTCTGTGTTTCAGCCGAAAACCCCAACAGGCTACTTTCAATCAGCTGTCTGAGCGAGGTCTGCTTGACGGACAAAATCTTTGTGAGCGCCGCAAAATCAAACCCACCTTCAAACACCGATAACTGGCGAAAGAGCATCTGCTCCTCTGGCATCAGCAGTGTGACCGAGCGATCAATAAGCTGCTGCAGCGATACCTGCCCGTCTTTTAGCAGGCTCAGATCTCGCTTTAGGCGCAGCAGAATCTCAGGCAGGGGTAATACCTTCAACCAGGGAACCATAAGCTTGATAGCCAGGGGCAAGTAACCAAGGGCTTCCAGCAGCATCTTCATATCCCGATCCGTATGCTGCGCCAGCCCCAGGCGTCTTTGCTCGAGCGTCAGCAGTTTGAGTGCCTCAGCTTCAGGCAAGGGCAGTATCTCAAAACTACCTTCAAAGCCCGGAAGTCTGCTGCGTGAACTTGCCAGAATATGCAGCCTGGGGCAGGCCATGAGCAAGTCCTGCCAGAAAGCCTCAAGCTGACCCAGCTCCAGGTCATCGAGCACGAGCAGGATGCGCCGCTGCCCAAGGTGATGAAACAGCAGGGGCGCAGTTGCAGCGTGGACGCCCAACTGTCGCGCTAAAGTCCCTAGTACCTCTGCGAGTGTCGCAGTGTGATGCAACTGCCCCAAACGAACAACATAAACCGCCTCAAAAAACCGCTCGAGATGCCAGCTCAAATGCTCCAGAAGACAGGTCTTACCCACCCCGGCAAACCCAAATATCAGGACTTTACGCTTCGCCAGAACGGTTTTTAGCAGTTCAGCGCTGATATCCTGACGGCCAATCATGTCATCGCTGCTGGGCAAGGTCAGCTCGTCCTGCAAGCGCCTGATCTGCGCCTCAAAGTCCCTGATACCCGCCGCTTCCAGCAGCATACTCAGGCGGTTTAACTCGAGGCTGGAAAAAGGCCGTATGCCCTGGGGTAAGGTCAGCAAACGCCGCAACAAAGGTAGCATCATCTCATAACAGTGCTGAGCCAGATGGGTCTCGAGCAGCTTAAAGACCGCAGTGATAAACTTGGACTGGTAGCTTTCCCTGTGCAGATTGAGCCAGTTTTCAAGATCTTCGCCGAGCTGCCAGCGCTTATTGGCTTCGATATTGTCCAGAAAAGTACCCTGGTACAGGTCTACGACAGCCTGATAGTCACCTGCCTGATAACTGGCCTCCAGCTCAAGAAAATCACTGTTCAGGGTGCAGCTCAGCATAGGGCCATCCCTAAGAATCTCTACCCCAGCTCTGGAGAGCCGGTTCAGGCAATCCGAAAGGCTCTTTACGCGCCGCGTCCTGTTGCTCTGAAAGGGCCAGAAAAGCTCCATAAGCTCCATACGACTGACCCTCACCCTATCGACAAGGTAGGCCAACAGCAGCAGGGGTTGTTCAGAGCGAAAGTCTGAACCCTCAAGCTGTAAGGTGCCAAAGGTTCGCAGGTACATAGGCAAACTATAACGAGTTTGGGCAGCGCAAAGTCACTGGAATCTTACTGGAATGACCTGTGATACAACTCATCGAGGCTGTCAGATGATATTGCCAAACCACAACACTACCGCAAAATGGCTGGTGACTGGTTTGGCTTTTTCTTTTCGGCACAACTCTTTGTCACCAGATGATGCGACAAG
>CAZZPQ010000256.1:1461-3225 GCA_964655595.1 uncultured bacterium | reverse complement strand
TAATTGGGCAATGCTACCCGTGCACCACAAGCGCAGAGTTCGTCATGTCGAATCATGGTTGCTTGACCGTCTCGGTACCACAGCGTGCCACAGTCCGGGCAACGGTACTCGGAGCTGGGTATGCTGCGAATAGCATCGGGGCTTAGCCAACGCTTTTCCCCACACCAGTGACAAACAGCTTCAGCACCACCATCCTCAGCAATCATAGCTTCCCGCTCCTGAGGTGTAAAAAATGCCAGAGCGTCGAGGGCTTTTTGCTGCGAGCAGCGGCATTCAAAACGCAAAGGCAAAGCCTCATCGGTCATCATTTCAAAGCCAAGACCCCAGCAGAGTTCTTCTAAAACTTCAAGAAGTGGCATACGCTGCAAGGCGTCTGTTAGGGGTCCCAGTGCACGTACATTGGCCTCGAGCAAATTAAGGGCTGCATCCTCTGCTCCAGGCAGAGCTTGCAGAATCACCCCCGCAGAGGTTTTGACCTCCTGGTTTTCCAGATACACACCCAAGAGAACCGCCGAACCAATCTGCTCAGATTGTGCTAAAAACATGGCTATATCTTCGGCGACCTCTCCGCTAACAAGTCTTACACTACCGCTATAGGGATCTCCATAAGGCGCATGTGAACGAATCACTTCCAGATCACCCTGACCAATACCCCTGCCTACATCAAGCTTGCCATCTGTACGCGGAGGCAACTCAACCTTGGGATTGGTGATATAGCCCCTGACCGCGCCATCCAAACCAGCGTCAGCAATAACGCCACCTAATGGTCCATCTCCACGAACACGCATCGTCAGACGATCGGCATGATTTTTCAAAAGTACATGCGACAAAAGTAAAGCACCACTAAGCGTTCGCCCCAGTGCCGCAGTGGCAAGCGCGCTGGTTTCGTGGCGACTACGAACTTCCTCAACAATACTGGTTGTATTTGCCCCGATGATGCGCAGGCTTCCGTTAGCAGCCATTCCACGAACCAGGTACGACATGGGTTTCCCTCCTGTAGTGCAATCCTGTGCACCAGCCTCTAAGTATAGGAGGAAGTTGCTTAAGTGTGAGTAAGGGTCGTTACGGTTATTCAGCCTTCTTTTAAGGCTCAATCCTGAACTCACGAACATCAAATTCGGGTTCAGGATAGCGTAATGGCAATGCTTCCAGGGCGTCCACAATTGCTTTGGCTATCACAACATCGCGGTACCATTTGCGATTGGCTGGCACAATGAGCCAGGGAGCATGAGGCGGTGAGCAACGCTCAAAGACTTCGGAAAACGCTGTCATATAATCATCCCAGCGCCTGCGAACATCAAGATCGCCTGCGTCAAACTTCCAGTGACGCTTAGGATCATCAAGCCGCCGCTGTAGGCGCTTGGCCTGCTCCTCCTTACTGATGTGCAGATAGAACTTCAGAACAACTGTATTATTATCGACCAGAAGTTGCTCAAAAGCATTGATATGATCATAGCGCCGTCGCCAGACATGCTCTGGCACAAGCTCATTGACCCGTACAATCAGCACATCCTCATAGTGAGAGCGGTTGAAGATGCCGATATGCCCCTTGGCAGGCGCAGCTTTATGTATGCGCCACAGATAATCATGTGAGAGCTCGAGTTCTGTCGGCTTCTTAAAACTGGTAACGCGCACTCCCTGCGGATTAACTCCTGACATCACGCGGCGTATGGTGCCATCCTTACCGCCAGCGTCCATGGCTTGTAGCACGATGAGCAGCGCATAACGCCCATCTGCATAGAGCAGGTTTTGTAATTCCTGCAT
>CAZZPQ010000256.1:0-1361 GCA_964655595.1 uncultured bacterium | reverse complement strand
CTTTGTTTGAGCCAGAAATTGCCGGCAATGTCGGCAGTATTGCCCGTACCTGTCTGGCGACGGGCTGTGAGTTGCACCTCATTCGCCCGCTAGGCTTCCGCTTATCCGATGAAGCACTGAAGCGCTCCGGTATGGATTACTGGCACGAAGTCCAAAGCAGTGTTCACGACAGCTATACAGCGTTTCAGACTGCCTTTGCCAGAGAGTTTGCCAACAAGCGCGTGTTTGCCCTCAGTACCAAGGCAACGCTTCACTACCAAGATGTACAATTTGAGAAACATGATGTACTGCTCTTTGGGCCCGAATCCAGGGGTTTGCCACTCGAGGTGCGTTCCCAGTGCAACCAAGTGCGCATACCTATGACATCACAGGCACGCTCACTGAATCTGGCGGTAAGTGCAGGCATTGTAGTGTACGCAGCCTGGCAGCAGCAGGCATTTGCAGGCTCGAGCCAGTCAGATGTCCATGAAAAACAACAGACTTCTTGCAAAACTCCAGATTGTTCAAAGTACTCATAGCACAATATGGTTATACTCTGGCATGAATATCCCCAGATATTGGGCAAAAGCTGAAACCTTTACAAACATAGGCGGACAAGACTACCACTTTATTGCCTATAAAGGCTCAGATGAAAGCCTGCTGGACGCTCAGGCTCGAGCCCAAGAAACGCTAGCCAAACGCATCGCTCGAAAAGAGCACGGTGAACCCTTAGGTAGCTATCCCAAACATGGTGCGCCTCTGCGCGAGGAAATCATTGAAGAAGTCATGAACGGCTCACAACGCATCGCAATTATCACGCGCAATGCGGCAGGATCACTGGTCCTGAATACTGCCAAGGTCATGTTTATCGATGTTGACTTTAATCAGCCCGCCTTTGATGAGCGCAAATCCTTTGCGCAAATCCTAAAGGAGCTGTTTGGCTTTGCAAGAAAAGGGCCAAAGAAACCAAGAGACCAGCGTGCTTTAGAAGCCATCCATCAGTGGCACGTGGAACACTCACATTTTGGTGTGCGGATCTACCGGACTCGAGCAGGCTTTCGCCTCCTGGTAACTCACGATCTCTTTGACCCAAATGACGCCCAGACGTCAGCTATTATGAAAGCACTGAACACCGATACCCGTTACCGGCGCCTGTGTGAGATTCAATCCTGTTTCCGTGCCAGACTGACACCCAAATACTGGCGCTTAAGACTCCCCCGCCCACCCGCACGCTACCCCTGGGACAATGCAGCACAGGAACTTTTGCAGCGTGAGTGGGAAATCAGTTACCATCAGGCAATCACCAACTACGATGTATGCCGTTACGTCGAGACGCTTGGGCAGGGTGCCATTCATCCAGATGCGCAAATAGTGATGGACCT
>CAZZPQ010000255.1:0-3255 GCA_964655595.1 uncultured bacterium | reverse complement strand
GCGATAAGCTGGAGGATATGCAGATAATGCGCATTCTTGTTTTTTCTGCCTAACGTTTGAATTCAGGAGTAAAAACGGAGTGTGGGTTTAAGTTTCGATACATTTTTATACCTCTCTACAGTTTGGAATCGTCGAGTTTTTATCCCTTGCAATGATTAGTTAAAGCCCCTTCCTTCTATGGACGAGTTAGCTGCCATATCCGCCTAAGGAGTAATGGACCAAGCAATAGATAGATAAATGAGGTGTGTAGCCCGGAAAAGTAACCCTTTGAAACAATAGCAAATACTGGGTGAGCGATGGCATTGCCGACAACTCCATAAGAAACAAAAAAAAGTGCAATGAGTGTCAATGGCTTTTGTTTCCAATAAATCGCTAAACCTCCCAAAATAAACATAAAATAAGCAATCATATTAAAGCTAAAAACAGGTTGTGGGGGTAAGGAGCAGCATTAAAGAGTGCTGGAAACACAATGTCAAAATAGGTCGCATGTTCTTCAGCAAAATGCAAGAACTGCACGGCTAAGGCAAAAAAATATAAAGGCAAAAATTGTTCGGGGATGGGCAACTTGCGATAAAAGGTGAACAAATATAAAACATAAGCTAAGACCATGCCCGGTACAAAGGTAACAATCAAACTTAATCCCGAAGAAAAGATGCTAAACAGCACTCTCAAAAGTGCAGCTATCAGTGTTGGGATAAGTAGGTCTTTTCGCATATTAGTATGGACGTTAGCTAATTGCTAATTATTATAGATTTTCTGACGAAGGTTGGAGGATAATTCTGACTCACCTAAAGACCCTTCTAAGTCATGCTCTGGTCGCAACAGGACCCCTGAATTTGTGTGTTTAACGGTACGTCCAAAACCTATCTAAACCAGCATTCAAGCATTTTACGTCTATAAGCGTGCTCTCGCCTGAAACAATACGATAGACGTAAAGATACCTGCAGTAACCCACAATATTAAAGCTAAGGAAGCCATCTCGGGAAAGAAGAACCAATTTATTTCTGACTTAGTGCTCCATCTGAAACTTAAAGGCAGTAACAGGCACAATATGATTGGAGCCATAAATCTACTGCTTAAGACTATTTTTATTGTTTTCATAAACTACCTCCTTGGATATAATTGTGACATAAAGCATCAAAAAAGGGGTTTAACTAGTAATTATATGGATAAGAGATTCGTAAGACGCCATATAGGATGCTTATGTGGATATGAATGAGAATCATAAAGACCAACCTCGCTATTCAAAGAAGACTTCTCCTCTCTTAAATCAAGTGCGTAGGGCTATACGCTTAAAGCACTTTAGTCCCCGTACAGAAGACTCTTACGTGTATTATATCGTAGACTATATCCGCTTCCATAGCAAGCGTCATCCCAAAGACATGGGAATTGAAGAGATTCGTAAATACCTCAGCTACTTGGCCACAGACAAGCATGTTGCGGCCTCAACACAAAATGTGGCCCTGTCCGCCTTGCTGTTTTTATATAGGCATGTTTTGCACACATCGTTGCCCTATATTGATCAAATCGAACATGCTAAACGACCAAAGCGGCTGCCAGTGGTGTTTACCAGAGAGGAAGTTCAGCATATCTTGCTTGAACTTAGAGGAGTCCATTATCTTGTAATTGCCCTTTTGTACGGTACGGGTATGCGCTTAAACGAAGGCTTGCATTTGCGTGTAAAAGATATTGATTTTAGCTATCAGCAAATCACCGTGCGTGACGGAAAGGGTGAAAAGGATCGCGTAACGATGTTGCCAGGTTCACTCGAGGGTCAGTTAAAGACGCAGTTGGCAAGAGCAAAAGAGATTCATGATTGTGATTTGCGGCAAGGCTTAGGTGAAGTGCAGTTGCCCTATGCATTAGCTCGCAAATACCCTAATGCAGGCCGTGAGTGGGGTTGGCAATATGCTTTTCCAGCTGCGGGCTTCTCGGTAGATAAGCGTACTGGTCGTTCTGGGAGACACCACCTTTTGGACTCGGCTTTTCAGAAAGCCATGAAACAGGCTATGCAGCAAGCAAATGTACTCAAACATGGCAGTGTTCATACCTTGCGCCATAGTTTTGCCACCCACTTGCTAGAAGATGGTTATGACATTCGCACTGTGCAAGAACTACTGGGTCATAAAGATGTCAAAACCACCATGATTTATACCCATGTGCTTAACCGTGGTGGGCGGGGGGTTAGAAGTCCTTTGGACGCGTAAAGCAACCTGCCCATACCGCAGACCCTAGCCTTCTCCATACTTTAGTAGCTATACAAGTATGGCATCACACCCCTATAGTCGTCATACTTTGATTAAGCAACCCGAAGGGATACGACTATGAAAGCAAGGCGCCTTGTGCCAGAAAGGATCATCAATGCAAGCAGTCGTCTATGACCGCTATGGTTCACCGGAGGTATTAAGGCTCGAGGAAGTACCTAAACCCGAAGCCAAGGACCACGAAGTCCTGGTTCAAATCCACGCCAGCTCGGTCAACGCTGCCGACTCGCACTTACTGCGAGGTCAACCCGCTCTGCTAAGGCTCGAGTTTGGACTGTTCAAACCCAAGCGAGCTATTCTGGGGGCAGACATTGCCGGACGTGTGGTGGCAGTGGGGTCAAGCGTGACACAGTTTCAACCTGGTGACGATGTATTTGGGGATCTTTCCAGCTGTGGTTTTGGTGGCTTCGCCGAGTACGTGGCCGTGCCAGCAAGCGCTGTGATACGCAAACCCATGCGCCTGACCTTTGAACAGGCGGCGGCTGTGCCCCTCGCGGCACTCACAGCGCTACAGAGCTTACAGAAAGTTCAGCTTCAGGCAGGACAAAGCGTCATGATTCACGGCGCCTCTGGTGGCGTCGGCACTTTTGCAGTCCAACTTGCCAAGGTACGTGGCGCAGAGGTCACATCCGTGTGTGGCAGCAACAAGGTTGAGCTGGCAAACTCACTAGGCGCAGACCATGTCATTGATTACAGCAAAGAGAACTTTGCCGCGTCTGCTAAGCGCTATGACGCGATTCTATCGGTTGGTGGGGACCGCTCCATCTTTGACTATAAGCGTGCCTTGCGCAAGGGTGGCAAGTATCTGGCCGTTGGTGGCTCAATGAAGCAGTTGTTCCAGGCGATGTTGCTAGGCCCTCTCTTATCTGCGACCAGCGGCAAAACGCTGGGCAACATCTTAGCCAAACCCAATCAACAGGATTTGAGCCACCTTGCCGACTTGCTGGGGGCAGGCAAAGTAGCGCCCGTTATCGACCGCTGTTACCCACTG
>CAZZPQ010000254.1:0-3265 GCA_964655595.1 uncultured bacterium | reverse complement strand
TTGGGATAAACCCAAGGATTTATCCGGAACTGGTATAAAATAAAGCCAGCATGGGCGTACAACTGCAACTTCTGGGAAGACCCCACATCAGGCTGGCTGGGGAGAGCCTAGGGCTACCCTCGGGCAAAGCCTCGGCACTTTTGGCTTTTTTGGCCTATCAGCAGGACTGGGTGCCTCGCAGTGATATTCGCTATCTGTTCTGGCCAGATAGTGAAGAACATAAGGCCAGTAATAACCTGCGGCAGTTACTCAAGAGTTTGCAGCATCTTCCGTACGTTCATGACCTGGAGCGCCAAAGTGGGCGGCTTCGCTGGTCTGTCGCCACCGACCTGCAGGCGTTTCGGTCTGCCATTCGGGATAATCACTGGGCGGCAGCGCTCAGCAGTTATCAGGGTGAGCTGTTAGCGGGTTTCAGTTTGCAGCAGGCGCCAGAGTTTGAAAACTGGCTTGCCTTTGAGCGCGAAAGTTTGGCAGGACAGTGGCGCAGTGCTGTTATGAAACTTTGTGCTGAACTCGAGCGAAGTCAGCGGTTTGATCAGGTGGCGCTGCTTTTTGAGCGGCTTTTAGACGCCGACCCGTATGATGAAGACATTGTGCAGCGCAGTATGCGACTAGCCTGCACGCAGCATGAAAGCATACAAGCACTCAGGACCTATCAGCAGTTTCGCGAGCGGCTCAAGCGTGAGCTTGGTGAAGAACCCAGCTACGCAACTGCTCTGCTTGCCGAGCATATTCGGAGTGGTCAATTCACGAATGATGGAGTGCAGGTCGCCATCAGCATCTTAGAGCCCAAGCGTCTGCGCTTGCCCAGACAGAATAGCCCCTTTGTAGGCAGAGAGCAGGAACTACGTGACCTGCAAGACAAGCTGTTGCAGCCGGACGTGCAGCTGCTCAGCATCGTCGCTCCTGGTGGTATGGGTAAGACCAGACTGGCACTGGCTGTGGCTGAAGGTCTGGAAGAGCAGTTTCAGGATGGTGTTGCCTTTGTCAGTTTCACGGCAACAATAAACCCTCAGCAAATGCTCAGCACGCTTGCTACCGGGCTCGAGTTCAGCTTTTACGGTCAGGATGAGCCCAAAACGCAACTGCTGAGCTACCTGAGTCACAAAGAGATGCTGCTGATACTTGACAACCTCGAGCACCTCGTGCAGGACAGCAGTCTCATCGTTGAGCTGCTGCATCACTGTCCCAGGCTGAAACTGCTTGTTACCTCGAGAGAGCTTTTGGCCCTGAACAGTGAATACAGCTATACCTTGCAGGGGCTTCAGTACCCTGATAGCAGCGCCGAAAAGGACGGCAATCTGCTGCACTACGACGCTATTGTTTACTTCAGCAAAGAAGCGCAGCACCATCATGCAGCCACTCCAGACCCCCGTGAAATCTCCAGGCTCTGTCGGCTGGTAGAGGGTATGCCCTTAGCCCTGACCCTGGCAGCCGCCTGGCTTAGAGTCTTGGCCCTTTCCGACATCATCACCGAACTCCAGCAGGACTTTAGTCTGCTACAGACTGACGCCCCCGACCTACCCGAACGCCACCGCAGCATGCGTAGTGTCTTTACTGCCACCTGGCAACGCCTCAAGGCAGTGGAGCAAACGGCCTGGGCACAGCTGTCTGTCTTTGAGGACGGCTTCACGCGCGAGGCGGCGCAGCGCATCTTTGGCATCAGCCTGCCACAGCTGCTGAGTCTAAGTAACAAAGCCTTAATCAGCAGACAGGCAGACCGCTTCACTCAGCATCCGCTGGTGCAGCAGTATGGCAGGGAGCAGGCAAGGGCGCTTGACCTCTGGGAAACCAGCCAGGAACAGCACGCTCAGTACTACAGTACGCTGCTGAAACAGCAGGGCGAAGCTCTTAAAGGCGCAGAGCAGAAACAGTCACTCAGCCTGCTGGCGCAGGAGCTTGCCAATCTCCGGGCAGCCTGGCAGCAGGCTCTGCAAACTCAGGCGTTCAAGCGTCTGGCCGTCATGGCCCCAGTATTCGCACGCTACTACGATATCCTGGCGCTATGGCAGGATAAAGAAGCCCTCTTTAAGGAAGCTATCGCCACGCTTGAAAAGGCAAGCATCAGCAAAGACCAGCAGATTGCCCTGGCCCGGGCCCTGCCCCATGCCGCTGAAAATCACGCCCTGTGGCTTAAACAGACTGAGCAGAGCCTGGCGCTGGCTGAGCGCTGGGGAGATAAACTCGGCTGCGCCACGGCCCACATGCTCCTGTGTGATTGCGGTACCGTCAGCAAAGGCCAGGCACACCTTGACGCAGCCTTGCAGCTTTTTGCCGAACTGGGCGATAGCGAGGGCATGATGATGAGTTACAGGCGGTTCAGCTGGTTTTTAACCGTCAGCGGCTTTTATAAAGAGGCAGCAGGCTACCTTCAGCAGGCGCGTGAGTTGGGTGAACAGGTCGGCAATACTATAGAGCTGGCACTAATTTTGAATGATTTATGCGCTCTCAATATTTTTCTAGGAAATTTTGACGACGCCAAAACGCTAGTTTTAAAAGCGCAGACACTGCTGCAAGGGCTTAAGCTACCCTACATGAGTAACTCGATTGGCTGGCTCGAGCACTGGCGGGGAAACTTCACTGAAGCACAGAGCCATATCGAAGCTTTTGTTAAGGCCCTTGAGGCGGTGGGCGATATCTCTATAAGGTCATGGATGTATTCGGAGTTCTACTACTCGCAGGGCAAATATGATGAGGCAGCCAGACTGGCCGAAGAATTTCTTGCCCTTCAAAAGCAGAAGCAAATTAGAATTCTCGTCACGGGGTTCATAGAGGGTATTCTCAGCCGAATCAGAATGCGCCAAGGCGATCTTGTGCAAGCAAAGGTACTCTTACAAGACGCTTTTTTGATCAGCCAGGAAAAACAAGCGCCTCGTGCTCTTTTAGAGATTGCTGTGGCGATTGCTGAACTATCCGTGCATCAGGGCAAAGCTGACCTGGCTTCCCACATCATCGGCTTTGTGCAGCAGCATCCCATAACCGATTTTCGCACAAAGTGGGAAATAGAGCAGCTACATAAGCGAATGTCGATTGAACCCCAAAGTTCCAACGCACATGATCTGACGTGGCTGGCACAGGTTCTTGAAGAGATACTGGCTGAGTAGGCTTTCCCAAAACAAAATCCTGAAGCTCATATCGGGCCCGATAGACTGATTATAGATGTGAAAAGCAGTTCCTCAGTACCTACTCGCTCTGCTGGGGATAAATCGTTGGGTTTAGCTCAACGATTTATCCGAAACTGGTATCACCTGCACCTAACGCTGAC
>CAZZPQ010000253.1:0-3284 GCA_964655595.1 uncultured bacterium | reverse complement strand
GGGAGGTTCGCAAGAATCTGGGTGCTGTATATTTGAAATGCACAGGCAAAACTGTGACAGTTGAGATTTCTGCAAGAGGATTTCGCTCTACACTAAGATAAATCCTGAGTTATTCAGGAGGAGTCTTTATGAAACGATTTGTATACCGTCATCCTGCGATAGGCCTCCTTGTTGCCCTGGTGCTGGCAGCCTGTAACCCGGGTCATTCACCAAGCCCAAAGCCGCCCCTGAGTGAGGGTGAGCCGCTTGGCTTGGTGGGTCACTACTATTCTCAGCCTGATTTTACGGGTCAAAAGGTCACGCGGCTTGACCGCCACATCCACTTTGACTGGGGTCAAATTTCGCCAGCGCGGCAGCTACCGCCAGGCAATTTCAGTGCTGTTTGGCAGGCGTACCTTCAGGTTGAAACAGCAGACACGTATACCTTTTACTTAGAGAGTGAAGGGCAAGCCAGTTTGATTATCAACCAGCAAACTGTTCGCAGCGGGGAAAGTCTCAGGCTCGAGCCCAATCAGCGCTATGAACTTATGCTGACCTACGTTAAAACGGGTGTTGCTGCTAACCTCAGGCTCGAGTGGTCAAGTAGCACGATCACCCGCAGTACCATCCCGCAAAAACATCTTTATCCCAAGGATTATCAGGTGAGTGACCTGAATACCCAGACGCGTACTGGCGTCAACCTGTTACTGAATGGTGACTTTGAAGGGGGCGGGGGTGGCTGGATTCGCTACGCTGGCAACAGCAGTATCATTACACCCGGGCGCAATGCCATGGGGCAGGCCCTGAGCGCTAACGGCTGGGCCTGGATTCAGCAAGATCTGCCTGTCAGCGACATTCGGGTAGGGGAGACCATCACCCTGACGGGTTTTGCCAGAGCCAGAAATAATGCCACTTGTACCATAGGTATAGCTGGCGGTTCAGTTGATAGTGAGACCTTCCGGCGCAGCCTGGTCTTTCGTGAATCAGGCTGGTTGGGAGATAACCTGAGTCTGCTTGTTCCTTCTGGAACGGTTTGGCTGGCTATTTACCTGGCTAGCAATCAGCCTGACTGTGATTTTGATGATTTGAGCCTGGTAAGCGGTAATGCTGCGCCACCACCCATTCCCGGTAACACCGAAGTGCTGATGAATGGTGGTTTTGAGGATGGTTTTAGTTACTGGGACAGCTTTGGGGGTGCCTCTGCTATCGTAAGTCCAGGGCAGAATGAAATTGGTAATGCACTTGCCATCAGCGACTTTGCCTGGATTCAGCAGGACTTTCCCGGGAGCGCTGTCATTGCTGGCGAACCCTACTTCCTCTCTGCTTATGTTAAAGCATCTGGTGGAACCTGCATGCTTGGTCTGGTTGCAGCGTCGCCTACGCAGGTGCTGCTTAACCGCAGTCTCAGCTACGACAGTAGCGATTGGGAGATTAAGCAAGCGGAACTAATCATGCCTCAGGGTGTGACCTGGCTGGCAGTTTATCTGGCAGCACCAGAGCAGGAATGCCTCTTTGATGAGGTGTCCTTGCAGCTGGATAATCCTGATGCCGCCCTCGAGACCGAGCTTAACAGCCTGCTCTTGCGCAATGGTGTCGCACTTCTTAACCCAGGTCCCGCGCCACAGGCAGCTAAGGTGCGCCTCGGTCAGGCCCTCATGCATGACAAGCTACTGAGTGGCAACAAGGACATTTCCTGCGCTACCTGTCACAGTGCCGTACTTGCCACTGGCGACGGTCTTTCTCTGACAATAGGAACGGGTGCCCAGGGTCTGGGTCCTGAGCGTCAGCCCAGAGACCAGCCTTTTGTGCGGCACTCGCCAGAAGTGTTCAACCGTGGCCTTGATGAATGGCGCAGCTTTTTCTGGGATGGTCGTTTGGTGCGCAACCCAGATGGCAGCTTCAGCACACCAGGTATCACCTTTCCAGAAGGGCTTGATAATATTCTGGCGGCTCAGGCTATGCTGCCCGTGCTCTCAGCGCTCGAGATGCTTGGTAAGCCAGGTGACCTGACGATCACGGGCGAGGTCAATGAGCTGGCTGCAATTCCTGCTGGTCAACCCGAACTTGTCTGGCAGGCTCTTATGGAGCGCCTCCTGGCTATCGAGGAGTACCAGACAATGTTCGCTGCGGCCTATCCGAATCTTTCAGAGTCCCAATTGGGATTTCAGCACGCAGCAAATGCCATTGCGGCCTTTGAAATTGACGCCTGGACGACCCTCAACAGCCCCTTTGACCAGTATCTGGCGGGTAAGAATCGTGCCTTAAGTAGTGAAGCGAAGCGCGGCGGTGTGCTTTTTTACGGTAGAGCCAATTGCGCAGTCTGCCACAAGGGCTCCCTCTTTACTGACCAGGCAAGCCATAACATCGGTGTGCCACAGCTCGGGCCGGGTTTCCCTGCGACTCCAGGACTCGATTTGGGTGCGTTCAACATCACAGGTAATCCCGAGGACAAGTTTGCCTTTCGTACACCGGCGCTTCGCAATACTGCCATCACGGGACCCTGGATGCACAATGGCGCCTTTACCACGCTCGAGCAAGTCATGCGCCACTATGACAACGTACCTGCCAGCTTACAGAACTACACAGGGGCGCAGCTTCACCCTTCCTTGCAGGGTAGTGTGCAGACCAGTGAGGCTGTTATAGGCGATATTCTGGCAACTCTGGATGGGAACGTAGCGACGCCACTCAACCTCAGCGATGATGAAGTGCAGGAGCTGATCGCCTTCATGGAAGCGCTGACTGACCCCAGAGCACTGAATCTCGAAGGCACTATTCCTGCAAGTGTGCCAAGTGGTTTGCCAATAGACCGCTAAACGTAGAGATAACCCGTAGCTCCCAGTTTGTAACGTATAAAAGACCGTTCAAACTGGGAGCTATCAGGCTTTCTAAAGTACCTTGACCATTCTACGCTCGCCTGCACCGCTAGATCGACCTGTATCAATAAAGCCATGCCGCGTGTAAAGCCTGATGGCGTGGGCATTGTATTCGAGAACATCCAGATGCAGTTCGCGGCTGTCTGAGGCCCTGGCCCAGCCTGTTACTTCGGTAATAAGCGCGTCACCAACACCCTGTCCCCGCCCCAATGGTGCAACCCACATACTGATAAGCTCGTGCAGCCCACTTTCCAAGGGTAGGCCAGTGACCATGCCAACCGAATGTTCACCAAGGCAGGCGATGACATTATGGGAGCCCGGTAACTCAAGTCGTTCACGCCAGCGCATCTCAGGGGCATGTTCCCAGTCGGCAAGTCTCGAGCCAAAGGCATAAGGTGCTTCTGCGAGGGCCTGCAAGCGCAGCTCACGCCA
>CAZZPQ010000252.1:0-3285 GCA_964655595.1 uncultured bacterium | reverse complement strand
GCCACTTGTGGACCAATGCCTACTTGGCTGCTCTGGCAGTTACGGGAAACTGCCGCATGGTGTCTTTTGACAAGGACTTTGAGCGCTTTACTGGACTTGATTTTCTGCGTCTTTCCTGAATAAAAGATGGCTCTTTTGCTAATGTCACAGTTGGAGGAAGATTGCCTTTCTCGAGATTGCCCATTTGACACTTTCGCAAGAAATCTATTGGGTTAGAACTGTGAAAGATGACATAGCTACCGAAATTCGTTATCATATGAACGAATGAACTTTAGGGATATTATCAGTCTGATCGACAAAGAACGGCGGCGACAAGGTTTATCTCGTGAAGCGGTAGCAAAACGTGGTGGTTTTGCCAATGAATCAAATATCCGCCGGCTCGAGCAACCCAGTGCTAACCCCACCATAGAGACCTTGCAGCGCTACGCAAGTGCTGTAGGCATCAAACTCAGATTTGAGGTAGAAGGTATGCAGGTTTTAACCTTTTTTAATCATGCAGGTGGCGTAGCCAAGACCAGTAGTGTGCGTGACATAGGGTATGTTCTCTCGGAAACAGGTTTTAGAATCTTGCTGATCGATGTTGATCCACAGTCTAATCTGACGAATTGGTTGGGTATCAAGGACGTGGAGCTAAATGACACGATATTTCCGGCTATTCTGGGTGGGGAAGAGCTGCGCTTACCAATTCCGCGCCAGATTCATGGCATGGATATCATTCCTAGCAAGCTGGATATTGCCAAAATTGAACCTCAGCTTCTAGGTGTGGTGATGGGTGTTACCCGTTTGCGCAATGCCATACGGCAGCTTAATGACTATGACTTTGTGTTGATTGATCCACCGCCCAGCCTCGGGCAACTTTCTGCCCTTGCAGTCATTGCGGCTGACAAGGTGGTCGTACCTGTACCAACCAACAGCAAGGGTATTGAGGGAATCCCAACGGTGATCAGTATGGTAAAGGAGTACCGTCAGGCAGCCCCCAATCTCAGTATCGCCATGTTCTTACTGACCCAGTTTGATTCGCGGACGCGACATGATAACGAGTCACTACGAAGTATTCGCCAGAGTCTGACTAAAGTTGCGCCAATATCTAGCCCAATCCACGCGCGTCCAGCCATCTTTAAGGATGCCCAGGTGAGTGGTCAGCCGCTTTCCATTTTTGCCAGGGGTAGCGAGGCAGATAAAGAACTTCGCCATGCAAGTCAGGAACTGCTCGCAGCCTTGGGAGTAAGCGTCCATGTCTAAAACCAAACTTGACAGAAGTAGTGTTTTTAGTAGTTTGCTGGGAGATATTGAGCCTATCAGTCGCCAGTTGCAGGAAGTGGAACTCGAGCGCATTGACCTAAATCCCAGACAACCACGCCGTTACATCGACAAGGTCAGCCTCAGTAAATTGAGTACCAGCATCAAGGAAAAGGGTGTTTTAGAGCCGATTTTACTGCGCCCGGTGGGGGAGAGGTATCAGATTATCGCTGGTGAAAGGCGAAGTCGTGCCGCTCGAGATGCAGGTCATAGTCACATACCAGCGCTGATCATGGATGTGTCTGATAACGAGGCCCATGAGCTTGCCATAATCGAAAATTTACAACGCGATAATTTGAATCCTTTAGAAGAAACGCTTGCCATTTTAGACCTGTTGGCGGCTCGGTTAAATACTGATAGAGACGGCGTTATTCTTGTTTTGAATCAGCAGGCAAACGCCAAAAGAAAAGTTACGGACAACGTTGTCCGTAAAAATGAATGGACAACAATCGAGGGGGTTTTTGCCAGCGTTGGAAGGTTGACCCCCGAGGCTTTTCGCAGCCACCGTTTGCCACTGCTCAAGTTGCCAATAGACATTATGGAGGCTTTGCAAAAAGGTCAGTTGCAATACACCAAGGCTCGAGAAGTCGCAAAGCTCAAAGATGCCAAGGCACGTGAAAAATTACTGAAACAAGTCATTAAGGAAGATCTGAGTCTAAGCGAAATCAAAGCGCGAAGAAAGAGCGTCGAAGCAAGTGGGGAGCCAGGTGCAGGCAAAAGTGCACGGGGGCAAAGCTCAGCTTTACTGCAAAGCGTCAGGCGCAGACTGACAGCGAAACAGATAGACAGGCTACCCAAAACCCAGCAGCGCAAACTGGAAAGGCTACTGACCGAACTGGTGAGCCTTTTGTCAGCGGCTCCGGATAAAAGCAAGCAAGGTAAGGAAACACCATGACCACCACTGAAAAAAAGAAACTCGAGCAACAACTCTGGAACATTGCCGACACCCTGCGCGGCAAGATGAACGCCGATGAGTTCCGCGACTACTGTCTGGGCTTTATCTTTTACAAGTATCTCTCTGAAAACTTAAGAAACTACTGCGACAATATCCTGCAAGACGAAGGTCTGAGCTATACCGAGCTAAGCGAGGACAAGCCCGAACATCAGCAGATACTGACAGCCCTGCAAGAAGAAACCGTCAGCGAACTGGGTTACTTCCTGAAACCCGCCGAACTCTTTCACGCGCTGGCACAGCGCGCCAGACAGGCAGGTAAAAGCGACAAGGGCTTTATTCTGGAAGACCTTGGCAAGGTGCTAAGCAACATAGAACGCTCAACCATGGGCAGCGACAGCGAAGAAGACTTCGATCACCTCTTTGAAGATCTGGATCTGGGCAGCACCAAGCTGGGGCGCAGCGTCAGCGATAAAAACCAGCTCATCGCCCGTATCCTCGTACATCTGGACGCCATTGACTTTGAACTCAACAAGACCGACAGCGATGTGCTGGGTGATGCCTATGAGTATCTGATAGGACAGTTTGCCAGCGGCGCAGGCAAAAAAGCCGGTGAGTTCTACACCCCCCGTGAAGTCTCTACTGTGCTTGCCAGAATCGTCACGACAGGCAAGGACAGGCTCAGAAGCGTCTATGACCCCACCTGTGGCTCTGGCTCGCTGCTCTTGCGCGTTGCTAAAGAAGTGCCAGTCAGCGACTACTACGGGCAGGAGATGAACCGCACCACCTACAACTTAGCCCGCATGAATATGATCATGCACGGCGTTCACTACCGCAACTTCAACCTTAAGCAAGAAGATACCCTAGAGCGCCCCCAACACCTGGATAAACGCTTTGAAGCCGTAGTGGCCAATCCCCCCTTTAGCGCCAAGTGGAGCGCCAACCCCCTTTTTGAAAGTGATGACCGCTTTAGCCAGTATGGCAAGCTGGCACCCAGCTCCAAGGCAGACTACGCCTTTGTGCAGCACATGCTCTATCAGCTCGATGAAAATGGCACTATGGCTGTTGTGCTGCCACACGGCGCACTCTTTCGC
>CAZZPQ010000251.1:0-3380 GCA_964655595.1 uncultured bacterium | reverse complement strand
GTAGTTCAAGTTGAAATGCTGTTTCCACCGCGCAGGAGCGGAGGTTGTCTTGGTAAAAGGTATGAACCAGCTAACGCGACCGTGGCAGCATTCGGCGTGATACCGCCATCGCGTTCAGAAAGCGTTCAGGCTGTGTTCAGGGTCAGACTGCCAAGCTATGTCTCAAGGAGGTGAACGATGAACACGCGTTCCCAAATTAAATTGGCAAAGGTTTTTCGCTCAATAGTTCCAGAAAGGAGAAATATTATGAAAGTTGTAAAGGTCTTGATTTTGGCAGGCTTAGTTTTTCTGTTAATGGCAAACTCTAGCTGTGGTGGTCCCACACCACCCGCCGATACGACACCACCAGCAACACCGCAGGGCTTGTTTGTAGCTGCTGGTGATGGAATGGTATCTGTGAGTTGGACAGCAAATACTGAAGCAGATCTGGATAGCTATACAGTTTACTGGGGTATAGCTGCGGACGCACTGAATGACAGCAAAAAGGTTGCTGCGCCCGCCACCGAAACCGAAATCACAGGTTTGAGCAATGGTACGATGTACTATATTGCGCTGGATGCGGTGGATAAGGCCAACAACGTTTCGGAGAAAACAGAAGCAACGCCTGCAACACCCACTGAGCCAGATACGACACCGCCCACTATTGTAAGTACCTCACCAGTTGATGGCGCAACGGGTGTTGCGGTGGCCGCAGCCCTGAGTGTGACCTTTTCAGAGCTGATGGATGTCTCGAGCGTTACCGTAAGTCTGTCCCCCGAGGTTGATCTCGGCGATGCTAACTGGAGCGCAGACGGCCTGACTGTCTCGTTCCAGCCCAGTGATGAGCTGGCCTTTAACGAAACTTATACGGTGACTGTTGCAGGTAGTGACCCGGCGGGCAATGCCTTAAATGGTAGCAGCAGCTTTAGCTTTACCACAGCCAATCCACCAGATACCACGCCACCCACGGTTGACAGCAACTCACCAGCAGATGCCGCCACAGGTGTTTCTAGCAATACGAATCTGTCCATCAGTTTTTCTGAGCCCATGGACCGCGCCAGCGTCGAAGCAGCCTTTAGTGTTGCGCCAGCAGTAACCTGTAGCTTTGCCTGGTCAGCGGATGACACACTCATTACCTGTATTCCCAGCGCCGAGCTGGCTACCAGTACGGCCCATGCAGTCACCTTGGCAGCAACTGCCACCGACAAGGCTGGCAACGCCCTGGAAAGTGCGCACAGCTTCAGCTTTAGCACAGCCGCCGCACCAGATACCACGCCGCCGACTGTCTCGAGCACCAGCCCCACCAGCGGTCAACAGGGCGCAGAACGTCGTCCTAACATCGTAGTAACCTTCAGCGAGCCCGTGGATAAAGCCTCCGCCCAGGCTGCCTTTAGCATCACCAGCCCCAGCGGCTTTAACAGCGGCGTCTATAGCTGGGATGCTGCCGGTACCATGATGACCTACCGTCCGGATGCCACCTTTAACCACGCGCAGAATGTCAGTTGGCGGGTATCAACCGCAGCCAAGGACTTAGCGGGTAACGCCATGACTGCAGATGTTACGCGCAGTTTCCGGGTACGGCGTCAGACGACAGTAAAGCTTTTCAGCGTGGCGACACTGGATGGAAACATAAGTAACACTGGAACTGTACAGACATCTGGGTTGTTTGATGGAACCGTGGGTGACTTGAATGATAATACTTATCGCCGCGGCTTCCTCAGCTTTAACTTGTCAAGCTTACCTGCTGACCTTATTGCCATCAACACAGCCACCTTGAATGTCTACCAAGCCATTGTTGCTGGTAATCCCTATGGCAAGATGGGCAATCTGATGGCCGAAAGTGTTAACTATGGTAGTAGCCTGGTGGCAGGTGACTTTGAGACTGCCGTTCTCAAGACAACTCAGTGCACATACACCTTTCCTCAAGGCATTACCTGTAGCTTGAAAGATGAACGTCGTACCCTCAGCACCAATGCCAATCTCGAGTTCAAATCAACGACAGCCACTCTCAAGGTGCGCGATGACTGGACAAACCGCGCTGCACGCGGCAATCGCTCACAGTATCGTCTGAAGACCACGCAGAACGTCAGCCCTGATGGTGTAGGTGATTTAATCATCTTTGGTACTGGAGATGCCAGCGAAGACTTCAGACCCTACCTGCAAATCACCTACGAACATCCGTAATCTACTCCTTTACTGCTCAAGCCCCCACTCGGGGGCTTTTTTTGTTCAGGGCTTGTTCAGGGCAACTGCTGCAAGATAAGCGTCAGGAGGTGCATTATGCAGAATCGGCGTCAGGTTAAGTTGTTTGGTACGTGTTATGGCTTGTGTTGCTGGAATCGCCACGTGGTGTTGGCATTGCTGGGAGTGGCCCTGCTCCTGGCAGGTGGTGTCCTGGTAATGATGGAGTTTTATAGCGCAGCTATGGCAACGCACTCGCTAGCCTTGCTGAGTATTGCTGGCAGTGCCCTGCCCTGAATATTCGGCACTAACATCACCGCTCATTATATCCCGCAGCGCAGCCTGCGGGTTTTACTTTTATAGACCCCGTGTGACATCAGACTGTAGATCTGGCAGACTTCGTGTATACTTTCTGCGTTTATGCCCCTCAAGGGGACAGCGTTTCTGGAGGGTTTATAGATGCCAATTTATGTTTACCGAAATGTCGTGACAGGCGAAACGTTTGAACTCGAGCAGCGCATCACCGAGGCTGCCCTCAAGTTGCATCCCGAAACGGGAGAGCCAGTTCAGCGGCTGATTCAACCTGTGGGCATCGCCTTTAAGGGTTCTGGTTTTTACGTCACTGACTCGCGTAAGGGTTCTACTGCTTCGATGAAACAAAGCGACAACAAAGAGAAATCTGATAGTGCTACTAAGGTTGAAAGTACGACCGAAACCAAAACCGAAACCAAAACCGAAACCAAAACCGAAACCAAAGCAAGCACAGAAGCAACCAGCAAGCCCGAGCCCAAAGCGGTACCCACCAGCAGTTAAGTGCTACCGTACTTTTTCACCGCTAGCGCGGCGCTAGTCACAGTAACCTCTCTTTAGGGATAGCTGCAAGTCTATGCGTTATTGAAACGTCTCAATGACGCATGCGACCTTGGGAAGTTGAAATCAACACATTCAGCTTGTCTCAACAAAGCCTGGAAATGCTATGCGATATCAAATGTACTACCGGGCGTCATTCCAGCGAAAGCTGGAATCCATAGCTCGACAGCAAAAACCAATGTTACTTTGGTGCCTGCTGCACTCTTTTTTCCAGTGGGCCATGGGTGCCAGCCTGCTCTGGCACGACGCGCTAAGACTTTGAAAATTTTGTCGGGGAAATGCTAAACAAACCCTGGGAACTCTGTTTTTGTGTTTATCCCGAGCAGAGCGTTAGGAAGCGGGATTGCTTT
>CAZZPQ010000250.1:0-3455 GCA_964655595.1 uncultured bacterium | reverse complement strand
CCGCTGTGTAGACTGTTTGTTCAGGTAGACCATTAGCGCTTCCCAAGAGGAGAACTCGAGCACTTCCTTGCTGCGCAGGTTATGGACTGTGATGAGCGGTGCGTCCCCCTTATGGACAACCCGCATGACAAAACTCGAGTGTGTGGTTCGAGTTGTCGTTCTCTTGGCAGACTTCATCTTTGTAGCTTATTAAGTGGAGCGTTACAGCAGCGTTACGCACCTCGGCTTGCCATTGCCCGCGCCAACTCCTCTTTCAGGTAGCTTTGCAGCGTGTCGATGTCAAGCTGTGCCAGCAGGTCATTAACCTGCTTTAGCTGCTCATGGGTACCATGAAGGAGACCACTGATAACAACTCGAGCTTTCGCCACAGCGTAATCAGTCTGTGCTGAAGCAGTTAGGGCTTTTTCAAGTGCCTGCACCGCCTCGCTACTGCGCCCCAACCGCATATAAAGCTCAACCAGTCGCCCCCAGGCAAGGCACATGAGGGTAGGGTCTTCGCTGTCTTTGGTAAGTATTTCAAAATGCCGTGCGGCTTTGGGATAGTCACCAAGCTGCTGCAATGCTGCGCCAAGATTATTGCGCAAGATGTCTGTGCCTTCAAAGCGCCCCAGCTTCAGAGCTTCGTCAGCCAGCTCTAGCACTTCCCCGGCCCGCCCAAGATTAGTTAGGCAGTACAGCAGATTCAGCGTGATATCAACCTGCTGATAGGGTTGCTTAAGCTGTTTGACGAGCTTGAGCGCTTCATTGTGCAACGGCAGCGCTTGCTCAGACTGCTCCAAGTCATCATAAAGCGTAGCGATATTTGTAAGCAGCGTGCAGAGTTCACCGAGCTTGCCCTTTTCCCGAAAGGGTTCCAAAAAGGGTAACAGCAGCTCGAGCGCTTCTTGTTGCCTGCCTTGATACTTAATGGCGTAAGCCAGTAGCCCTGTCAAGCTACGGTTTAGCTTATGGCCTAAAGTTGCGTCAAGTTTCAGGGCGCGGTGGCACCATTGTTCCGCGTCCTGCAGGCGCCCTTGTTTTAAAGCGTTGGCGGCTTTGGTTTCCATGGCGCTTAGTCTTGCCTCTGCGTCCTGGCAGTAGGCAAGGATATGGGTTGTGAGCTGCTCAGCTTCGTCATGTCTGGCAATCGTGCGGTAGCAGTGCGCCAAACGGCTCAGTAATAACCAGCAGTCATCCTGCGGACACGTCAGGGTTCTGGCACGCTCCAAGATAGTCACTGCGTCGTGGTAAAGACCGCGCTCGAGTAAGGTCTTGCTGACCTCGAGCCAACAGGCGAGTGCAGCATCTGCTTGCTCGGCAATCAGGAAGTGTTCGGCCACCACTAAGGGGTCGGTGTCTGCTCGCAAGCTTTCGGCAACCAGGCCGTGCAACAACTTTCGGCGACTCTTCCCGATACCCACGTATACGGTCTGCCGCAACAGGTCGTGGCGAAAGGCTCCGTCAGCTATGATGCCTGCTGCTTCGGCTTCCTCGAGTGCTTCAAGCACTCGCCAGACGGACAGACCTGCCACCACGCTCAGGTGGGTTGGGGTAAATCCCTCATGTAATACTGCCGCCACCTGCAAGACTCGCTGACTCTCTTCAGATAGCCGTGCCAGACGTCGCGCAATCACCTCCTGAACCACAGGGGGCGTTTCAAGTTCGCGGTAATCTTCGGTAATATCGTCAAGATGACTGTGCCAGCCCTCGGTGTCGTCAGTGAGTACGCCTGCCTCAAAAAAGGCTTTGAGTGTCTCGAGGGCAAACATCGGGTTTCCCCCCGTTTTCTGCTGTAACCAGCGGCTGAATATCGCCGGACCCGAGGGCGTCTGGATCAGGCTGGCCAGCAGTTCAGTCATGGCCGCTTCCGACAAAGGTGTCAGACTAATTTCTGTGAGCAGGTGTGCAGTGCGCAGATGCTGACACAGGCGTTGCAGCTCTGCTGTCATCTCGTGCAGGCGGTAGGCTGCCAGGATTCGCACAGCACTTCGGTGCACCATAAAACGCAGGAGTTCCAGAGTAGCGCTGTCCGCCCACTGCAAGTCATCAGCAACCAGGCTAAAGCGCTCATCCGGCGGTGTAAGCCCTTCAATAAACCTTGCCAGCGCCTCGAGCAGCCGGGGCTTGCTGTTACTATCACTTGCCACTTGAGGGGTTAGCGCAGGATTAAACTCTGGAATCAGGCGCACAATATCATCCTGGTACGACCCCAGGTCGGGTAGGCTGACGGCGCGCCTTAAGCATTCCTGAATCATCTGAATGACCGGATAATAAGGAACGTCCTGCAAGCCCTCACGGCAGGCGAGTCGCAAAGCCCCTTCAGCCAGTTCATCCATCAGCCGACTCTTGCCAGCGCCCGCCTCGCCAGCAATGAGTAGCAGTGGTGTATCACAGACAAGGATCTGCCTTATCTCTTCCTCACGACCCACTAAGCTCGGTGGACGCGAAACTGTCACAGGAATTCGCGCAGCAGTCTGCGGCACAACAGGGCTAAGCACAAAACTTGCAGATTCGCCACGAATGACCCGCAACAGTTCCAGGGTACTCGCCAGGGGCGCTAAATCAAGCTCACGTTTGAGCGCGCTGGCAAACTGCTCGTAAGCCTGCAGCGCCTGTTCCCGCTGCCCAGCCAGATAAGCGCAGCGCATATATTGCTGCAGCACATCTTCCAGCAGTTCTTCGCCTTCCAGGAGGGGTTGCAGCACCGGCAATACCCCAGCAAAGTGCTGTGCTGCCTCGAGCTCTTGTGCCTGGTGCTGACAGGCTTCCTGGTGGGCGTTTTTCAGATGCTCTCGCTCGAGTTCTAGCCAGGCGCTAAAGCCGTCATCCCTGCTGGGTGCAAAGTCGGCAAGCAGGTCGCCGCGGTAGAGTCGAATCGCTACCTTCCAGTCCTGCCGCCCGAGTGCCTGCCGGAAGGCTGCCACATCGGTACTGACCGGCCAGCGCAGCCGTGTGGCTTCGACATCGACCTCTGGTGAGACTTTAAGGTGTTTGACACGGCTTAAGAGTTGCCGCAGATTTCTGCGAGCGCTGGCGTCATCGGTATCGGGCCAGAACAGGAAGGCCAGCCGCTCGCGGCTCACCCACGCGCTGCTATAGGCAAGATAGGCGAGTAAACATGTCTGCTTGGTAAAGGCTAACTGCTGATAGCTGGTTCCTTTGCGCAGCCTAAAACCACCCAGGAGCTGGACTTCGTGCGCCATTGTAGAGTTTACCTGTTCACGGCTCATGGTGGCTATCCTTTGCTCAGTCATGGCGACCCCCTAAAGGTTCAAGCGTGCTGGTTCTGATGTGCAGATACCGAGCTAAGGCAAACCACGAGTCGAACTCGAGCCGTTCACCACTTTGAACGTTTTGTACAGTAAACACCCGTCCGCGACTGGTTGTCTCAGCCCGGACGACATAGCTGTGGCTTACTCGTGGACGATTCACAAATGCAGTGTAAAGGTCAGGGCGTGATACGAGCGTGATACTGT
>CAZZPQ010000249.1:0-3491 GCA_964655595.1 uncultured bacterium | reverse complement strand
GAGTATGCACCGCTGGCGTGTGCGGCAAGGGCCTTTTGTGGGGCTCGAGAACTACAACCGTACCCTGGGTGACTGGCAAGGTGCCGCTGTTTTTGCTGCTGGTTTTCTTTTCTTGCTGCTGGCCTACTGGCTGGCGACCACACTGCTTAAGAGTTCTCCTTTGGCAGCCTGGCATGAGCGCTTTGTGCGCAAGCTGCCAGCCCTGCTGCTGGTAGCTCTCGCACTCGCGGCGATTGCCTATGGCTGGGGTATAATGATAGACTCGGGCGACAAAAGATTTCTCAATTCGCTGATTGTGACAGTCTATTATGCCTTTGGGGCCATTCCTGTGCAGGTTGTCTTGGGACTGATCATTGCGGCAGTGCTTTACCAAAACCTCAAGGGCCAAGAGTTTTTCCGCATGATGTTTTTTGTGCCCTATATCGTCCCGGCTACGGCCGCTGCCATTGTCTTTGGGCGCATTTTCACCTCACGTGAGACAGGTTTTATGAACAGCAGCCTGGCGTTTTTTGGGCTCGAGCCCCAACGCTGGCTGCAAGACCCGCGCCCCATTACGCAGGCGCTCTTTGGCTGGAATCTCGAGGGCTTTTTTGCTGGCCCCAGTATCGGTCTGATCGTCATCATCCTCTTTGGTATCTGGAACTATACAGGTTTTAATGTGGTGCTGTTTCTGGCAGGTCTGGGTGGTATCCCTACGGAACTCTACGAAGCCGCCGAAATTGACGGGGCCAACCGCGCTCAGACTTTCTGGCACATCACCATTCCCATGCTCTCACCCATTACTTTTTACCTGTCCCTGATTGGCTTTATCGGAGCACTGCAAGTTTTCAATACGGTTTATGTCATGCGTACCCCACAACTGCTGGGTAGCGCCGACACAGCAGGCGTGGTCATCTTTGACACCTTTTTCTCTCGCAATCAGTATGGCCTTGCTACTGCACAAGCCGTCTTGCTTTTTATCGTCATTCTCTTTATTACCTTTGTGCAGTATCGTGTTTTGGGAAGGCGGGTCTTCAGTGGATAATACCCAGGCATTTGGTGACAGCCGCCTATCAGAGGTTTCAGATGCACCTGTGACACCCAAGCGCACTGTAAAAACCCCTTACCGCTTTAGGTTTTGGCATATTCCCTTGTACTTGCTGCTGATTGTCGGTACGGTAGTGTCACTCATTCCGCTACTATGGATGGCGGCAACCTCGCTGATGACTCTGGGTGAAACCATCCAGCGACAACTGCTACCCAGTACACCCCAGTGGGGCAACTATACAGAAGCCTGGGAGGGTGCGAACTTTGAAAAATACTTCATCAATACGGTCGTCATTGCCCTGGTTACCATTACAGGTATGCTGTTTACCTCGGTACTGGCGGGTTATGCCTTTGCCAAGATCAACTTTGCAGGACGTAACGTGATTTTTACGCTGCTACTTACCACGCTCATGATTCCTGAGGCAGTAACACTGATTCCCAACTTCCTGCTCATTCGTGGCGATATCATTCCCTGGGGCAGTTGGGTCAACAGTCTACAGGCACTCACGGTACCCTTTATGGCCAGTGCTTTTATGATATTCCTGCTCAGGCAGTTTTTTATTCGCATTCCCAATGAGCTTTGGGATGCGGCCCGTATTGATGGTGCCAGCCACCTGCGCTTTCTGGTGCGCGTTGTTGTGCCCATGAGCACCGCGCCCATCATGACCGTGACGCTGTTGTCTTTTATTTCAGCCTGGAACGCTTTTATGTGGCCGCTGATTGTTACCACTACTGATGCCTGGCGACCGCTGATGGTCGGCATCTACCGCTTTAACAGCGAAGCTGGTCCCCAGACGCATTTGATTGCAGCTGCGTCGCTCATCATCATTTTGCCGATAGTGCTTTTGTATTTTCTGGCCCAGCGCCAATTTACCAATGCCTTTGCCTCATCAGGACTCAAAGGATGAACCCATTCTCAGCACTCACAAGACATCGTCTTGTTGATGCACATACGCCAAGAAGGTTTCAAGTTGAAGGGAGCAAGATATGAAATACTTCGTCAGTCTCATCATCGTCGCTTTGATGGGCATCAGTTTTGCGCAGGATGACCCCTGGGCAGCGGTTGACCCCAGCGGTCAAACGGTTACATTCTGGCATCAGCACTCGGGCATTCGCGAGGAAATGTTGCAAAAAATCGTCGGCGATTTCAATGCGACGAATCCCTATGGCATCACGATCGATGCCCAGTATCAGGGAGGCTATGGTGACATTTTTAACCAGATGTTAGTACGCCTGGGCACTACTGATGTACCTGACCTGGTGGTTGCTTACCAGAACCAGGCGGCGACCTATCAGTTGGCCGATGGCTTGTTGGATATGCGCTCACTGGTCAGCAGTGACACCTGGGGTTTAAGCGAAGAGGAAGTCGCCGATTTCTTCCCGGGTTTCTGGCAACAGGACATTTTTTCCACCTTTGGGGGTGCGCGCCTGGCCTTCCCACCCAATCGCTCGCTCGAGGTCATGTACTACAACGTTGACTGGCTGGCCGAGCTTGGTTATGACGGCCCGCCCACCACCCCAGCAGACTTTCGTGAAGTCGCCTGTGCGGCGACTACCCAGCCCTTTAGCGGTGCGACCGGTACGGGTAGCCTGGGTTACGAGCTCAGTTTAGACGCCAGCCGTTTTGCCTCCTGGACTTTTGCCTTTGGTGGGAACGTCTTTGACTACGAAGCCAACCGCTATACCCTGGATAGCGAAGCTGCGATTGAAGCGATGACTTTCCTGCAAGACCTGATGAACGATGGTTGCGCTTCGACTGTGACCGAACGCTTTGGTGATCAGACCAACTTCGGTGCTGGTACGCTCATGTTCACTGTCGGCTCCAGCAGTGGCTTTCCCTTTTATCAGCAGGCTATTGACGCTGGTTCAGGACATAACTGGAGCGTCGCCGCCATTCCCCATGTAACACCAGAGCCCGTGATGAACCAGTACGGTGCCTCAGTCAGCATGCCAGTGACGGATAGCCCTGAGCGCCAGCTGGCAACCTGGCTTTTCTTAAAGTACTACACCAACCCCGAGGTGCAGGCTGAGTGGGCAGTGGCGTCTAACTACTTCCCGGTGCGTGCCAGTGCAGTTGCATCACTTCAGGATTACTTTGTCAAAGATCCAAACTACGCCATCGCCTTTAATCTGTTGCAGTATTCCATTGCCGAACCACCTGTACCAGGCTACGACTTTGTGCGTAACCTCACCGCAGAAGCGATGGCGGCTATTGCCAATGGTGCCGATGTAGCCAGCACCTTAGCAGCGCTCAATGTCGAAGCCAACGAAATTCTGGACGAGCAGCTCGAGGAAATGACGGCTAACTAGGCTGACTTAATATCGGCTCAGGATAAATCATTGGGTTTATCCCAATGATTTATCCTGAGCAGGGCGTTAGGAAGCGGGGATTGCTTTTCAAATCTTCAACCACTTAACGGGCTCGGTGAAATACCAATTCCGGTTATTTCCTTAAGGAAATAACC
>CAZZPQ010000248.1:0-3536 GCA_964655595.1 uncultured bacterium | reverse complement strand
GGAGAAAGGCAAGAATCACAAGTAACAGATGCTTGGTTTTATTGTGGAACTGCTGGTTGCTGGCAATTGGCTTTAGACAGCAATGAGCAACGAGTTTATTCCTGTATCTTCCTATGCCTTCTTTAGTTTGACCTAATACTCAATAGCTAAGCGCTATCTCAAAGCACCACCTTTGCCCCCACTCACCTTGTCCCGTAAATCCGGTCGCCCGCGTCTCCAAGCCCTGGCATGATATAACCAATCTCGTTGAGATGGCTATCTAGGGCTGCCAGAACAATGGGTACATCAGGATGGTCAGCGTGCACTGCCTCTACACCTTCGGGAGCGGCAATCAGACAAAGAAGTTTGAGATGCTTGACGCCCAGGTCTTTCAGAATGCGGATAGCAGCCACAGCACTCCCCCCAGTAGCTAACATCGGGTCGAGTACAAAGACGTCTCGCTCGCTGATGTCAGATGGCAATTTGCGAAAGTACTCGACAGGTTTAAGAGTGTCATGATCACGGTACAGGCCAATATGACCCACGCGCGCACTCGGCACCAGGTGCAAAATAGCGTCAGACATGATCAGACCCGCTCGCAAAATGGCTACCAGCGCCAGTTTCTTACCTGCCAGTCGCTTGACACTGGCAACTTGCAGTGGTGTTTCGACCTGGGCATCCTCAAGAGGCAGGTCACGCATGGCTTCAAAGGCCATCAACATGGTTATTTCGGTACAGAGCGCCCGAAAATCCCGCACATTGGTCTCTTTATCCCGCAGAATCGAAAGCTTGTGCTGAAT
This sequence comes from uncultured bacterium, assembly GCA_964655595.1. Classification (GTDB taxonomy): domain Bacteria; phylum Deinococcota; class Deinococci; order Deinococcales; family Trueperaceae; genus CAZZPQ01. Next base: position 2,757 of record CAZZPQ010000248.1, on the reverse strand, counting down.
CAACGGGTGATCCATTACTGTTATATTAGACAAGTCTGTCATGCCGCTTAGGCTAACATGCCTTTGTGACAATACTTTGATATGTGCTACGTCACAGATATGTGCTACGTCACATGCGGCACGCTTAGAACTGGCACGGAACTTGCACGAATCAAACCATCCGCACGGCTGCCCAGTAGCAAGCCCAAAGCGCCAGAGTGCTGCCGCACACCGATGACAATTGCGTCAGCCTCGAGTTCTTCTGCGAGCTTGGGCAAAACATCCACCGGATTTCCCTCACGCAGCACTTGCCGCTCCGCCTGATCCTTGGCGAAAAAGCCGAGCGCTTCGGTGACCACCTGCTGATAACCAATATCATCCTGCAACCGCTGAGAATCAATAACGTGAGCAGCAACCAGCTTGATGCCTGCATCTCTGAGTTGCTGACACCATTCCCAGGCGTTTTTAGATGCCTCGCCAAAATCCGTGGCGACCAGGACGCGCTTAACAACTGTTTGCTGGCAGCTTTCACGCACGGTCAGTATCGGTGTGGGACTGCGGCGCACCAGCCGCCCGGCAACACCGCCTACAAAGTAGCTATCCAGCAGGTTGGCACCATGCGCTCCCATAACAACCAGATCATGGTTTGGTAGTATCGCCAGAAGTTCCCGAATGGGCTTACCCCAAATCAGCTCGCTACTGCCACCCTCCGGAGTCAGAAACGCAAGACGCTCCCTGAGCTGCTTGACTTCTTCCTGCCTGGCTTCCTCGAACCGCTGCCGTAACTCACCACTCAGACCATCAATCGTCATGCTGACAAAAGGCTGATTGCTTGTGCTGTAGTCTTCCTGCACATGGACAACATGAAAGCCTCCTGGAAGTTTGGCATGCAGGTCAAGCGCTAAAACTCGAGCTTTTTCTGCTGTTTTTGAGAAATCTGTTGGATGAAGGATTTTCATTTACCACCTCCGTGTATTAGCTTAAAACCTTTAGCGTCCATCATAGCAGAGGTGATTGCCGGACACCACCTGTCAGAGAATGCCTGACAGGTGGTGATGTCAACACTGGAATCTCAACGTTGCTGAACACGTATCGCGCCTACACCAGCCTTGACCAGCAAATCCACACGGCTTTGTGCAGTGTCATAATCAGGAGATTGATAGCTATCGCCATCTACCTTGTAGTTGCCTTGCACAGTTACAGCACCGACACCACGCTCCACTATAATCCGCGCCGCAAGACCCGCAGGAATCGTGATGCTTATCGTACCGACACCCGCTTCAATTTGTGCCGAATACTGCCCAGCCTGCCCCAAGGTCAAAACGGTCTCACCCACACCCGTCCGCAAGTCCAGACGGCTTAACTGCGCTTGCCTGAGATCCAGTTCGGAGCGTCCCACACCAGTCCTGATGGTGAGCTCGAGTGGCACGGCGTCTGTTACACGAAAATCCCAGATGCGCTGTTGTCCGGGTAAAACCGTAATGCTGCGCTCTTGCTGAAAACTCTGCAGGCTGAGCTCGGCTGTCCCTCCAGTCACCTGAAAGTTCTGCTCGAGGCGTTCACCCACACCTGTCTGCACACGTCCCGTGATCAGTCCCTCAGCCAGCGGAGCAGTTGTTAGGCGCAACTCACCTACTGTTGGTTGCAGGCTGATTACAGCACGCTCAGCACCAGCCAGTGACTGCGATATCTGGTGAGTTTCGGCAATCCCGCTACCAGATAAAACAGCACGACTGCTATAAATGACTGCGCCCAGTACCAGCGCTGCCAGAACTATAGCGAGTCTATACTTGCCACCAAGCAGGATATCAACACCTATAGCAATCAGGATAAGTGGCCAAAGCTGAACGACGCCCAACAAAGCCGTCCAGCTCAGCCAGCCGATATTGGCAATCAGTACCAGTACACCTGCGATAATCAAAAACAGCGGCACCAGGCTACGATTCGCCATCCGTGTCTTTTGATCGACCATATCATCAACTCCCGTATGAACAATTATGCGCAAAAGTGGCGCTGCCCAAAAATGACTTTAGGTCTGACGCCGCCCCTGATTTAGTGAGTAACGCTCACGCCACAACAAATAAGCACCAACCAGAATGAGGGCGACAGCGAACATTGTTCCAGACATGAGGCTCGAGAAAATTGTCAGCGCAGCAAGCGCCAGGGTAGCCAAGGCGGGGTAAATGGCCCAGCGCTGCTTACCCTCACCTTCAGGCAGCAACGTAAGTACGAGAAAGGTCAGGCCAATACCTACAAAGAAAACGCCACCTGTCTCCATGCGCACAAAGGCAACATCCAGCCAGGCTACCGTCGCCAGGGTCATGAGTACACCAGCAGGAATCAAGGCCCACCAGTGCTGTCTTTCGCTGAGGTACACAGCAAAAAAACCCACACCCACCAAAGCTAAAAGCACAGGACCCGCCATAGAGCCTGTCACAGATGCCAGACCAAGCCCCAAGAGGCTAAAGCCCGGAATCAAGGCCCACCAGTGCTGGCGATTACTACTATAAAAGTATAAAAAGCCTGCACCCACTAGCAAGAGCAAAGCTGACCACAGCCAGCCGGTCAACCAGCCGAACCAACCATAATTCATGAAAAGAAACAACAAACCCAAACCAATGAGCAAATACGCCCAAACCTTAGAAGACTTATCCTGTGCTACCATAGCAGCACCTCCCTTTTTTTCAGGCTTACCATAGCAAGCCCAACCTGTGATGTCTTCAGCCAAAAGCAGGACAGCAGCCGTAGGACTTTTTCTGACAAGGACAAAGCAGCTCA
>CAZZPQ010000247.1:0-3550 GCA_964655595.1 uncultured bacterium | reverse complement strand
TACTTATACCAGCTCCTGAATCTCAAAGCTGTCATTGGGCAGCTACGCGAAGGATGCAAAGCCAAAAGACGATTCTATCTCCAGTGGCCAATACGGTACGTCATAACCCTAGCCATACCCCTGTTTGCATGAGTCATTGAGGGTATCTCAATGACTCATGCAAATGCTTAGGGGCATCCTCTTAATCGTTAGCGAATAACTCAGGGAATGCGCACTGCTCCACTGGCATTGCCACTAAAACTGTTACCTAAACTAACCAGCGCGGCTTCAAAGGCGGCTGCGTCAGCTCCAGCAACGGCTGTACCATCTGCGTCGGTGATGCTGCCACCATCCATGTAGATACCGTGACCGCTGCTGCCCGTGAAGCCAGTTTCAGTTACGGCGATGACACCGATGGAGCTGACATAAAGATTCGTTGAGCGGCCGCCGTTGATGACACCAAAGGTGCGTCCGGCATTCTCGAGCCTTACAAAGCGCAAGGCATTGCTGCTGCTACCCGAGTTAATGCCGATGCCACGCCAGCCCCCGGTGCTCCCACTGGCACTGGTAAAGGTGATGCGCTCTGAAGCAGTACCGATAGCGCTCAGTGCACCAGCATTGACGCGCAAGCCAGAGTTACCGTCAAACTGTAGAGTGGTGCCTGGTTCAATCGTCACTGTCGCTGCAGGATCGTTGATAAAGTGATTTTCAAAGAAACGGTAAGGAATATCCAGGTTTTGCCAGGTCTGGCTGGTGGTGATATCAGTACCCCGCACCTCCACAAAGCGACCCGCAAAGGGGGCGTTCGTGCCAAAGGTATTACCTGAACCGATGCGACCAAGCTGATTGGAGTACAGGCGAATGGGAGCGGCAGTGTTGCCGTCGAAGGTATTATTATCAAAACTTGCCAGGACTGCACTGGCAGCCTCTACCCAGATACCGCGACCGCTACTAGTGGCAAAGGTCGAGTTGTTGATGGCAATTTGCGCATTGGCAGCGATATACAAATTGGTTGAGCGGCTGCCATTGATCGCGCCGAACGTACGACCCGCATTGGCAATCGTGACGTATTCAAAGAGATTCTGGGCGCTGCTCGAGTTGATTCCCACACCGTACCAGTCGTTGGGGTCACCCGAAGCACTGGTGAAGGTGATACCATTTTCTGCTGTGCCCAAAGCCCGCAGACTGCCAGCATTCAGGCGCAGTCCTGCATTCGTATTGAACTCGAGCCTTGTCCCTGCCTGAATCGTAATTGTTGCCCCAACATCATCAATAAAGGTATTGCCAAAAAAGCGGTAGGCAACATCTGCAGCGGGCCAGGTGGCTGAGCTGCGCAGTGTGGTCGCGGCTACCTGAATGTGCTGCGCACTGGGCAGCGCATCGGTGCTAAAGGTATTGCCACTACCGATTTCACCTAGTTGCTTTGCGGTAATGCGCATGGCTGCAGTGTTATTGGCAACGAAACTATTATTTTCAAAGGCCAGCAGTTCGGCGCTGTCAGCATTGACATAAACACCCACACCAGCGCTTCTGGCGAAGGTCGAGTTGCGAATGGCAACAGTGGCATTATCGGCGATATACAGATTGGTGGCATTGCTACCGTTAATCGCGCCAAAAGTACGACCAGCATTTTCAATAAAAACGTGGCTTAAAACGTTGTTACTGCTGCTGGTAAAAAAGCCAATCCCCCGCCAGTCGTTGGGATCGCCTGAGCTGCTGGTCAGGCGAATCGGATTGGTGGCATTTCCTTCAGCGCGTAGCGAGCCGCCGTCCGCCACACGGAGGCCAGCGTTGGTATTAAACTGCAAAATCGTACCAGGTTGCAGCGTCAGCGCTGCCGAAACAGTGATATTGGTTGTTACCGTAAAGCAATCAAGTGGCAGCGTCTGGTCACTGGTGATGTTCTCGCTCAGCTCCTGTGCAGTACTGCAATCGACTGTGACAGGCGTTCCGGCAGTGACCGTTACTGTGGCAGTGCCTGACTTGCTCGAGTCAAAGGTACTGGTGGCGGTGACAGTCGTTGTACCGACAGAGAGTGACGTCAGCAGACCTGTAGCACTTATGGTAGCAACGCTCTCATTACTGCTGGACCAGCTTACATCCTGAGGTGCACCGCCAGTCACGTTGACTGTAGCACTGAATTGTCGTGTTTGACCAAGCTGGACAGTGGGGTTTTCTGGACTGACTGTGACACTTTGTACCGCAGGGGCACTGGGGGTGGGTGCTGGGCAAGCGACCAGCAGGATACTGATTAGCATCGTGATAAACGTCAGGGTTCTGGGCATGATGATTCTCCTTTTTGCTCATGTACGGTTTAGCTTATGTATTACTTGGGGATGATGCCTAAACCAGAGTACTTATCAAAGTACCCATCGCAGCTAAGACTTCTTAGTACGTGGTTTGTTTGACATGCTGCCATTTCTGAGAAGTGCGTTAAGTTTTTTTGGATTCACCTCCTTTGGTGACTAGCCTAGACCATTGCCGTTAAAAAAGCGTCAAAGACCTTTGTGTATCATCAAATTTTACCACCAAATACGCAAAGGGCGGTAGGCTGGCTTTGCTTACAACAAAGCTTTGCAACTGCGCGTATTAGTCTAATACCATGAGCCTGCATAGCTTTGATAGCCTCATCGGCAATACGCCCACCTTGAAACTTCACCGTGTCGTCAATCCAGAGATGGCGGAGGTCTGGGTCAAGCTCGAGGGTCAGAACCCTGCAGGCAGCATCAAGGACCGCACTGCACTTGGTCTGATCGGTGACGCTGAAGAGCGCGCTATCCTGCGACCTGGCAGCGCTCAGGTCATCATCGAAGCGACCAGTGGTAATACTGGCATTGGACTGGCCTTTCTGGCCGCGGTTCGGGGTTACCGCTGCATCATCGTACTGCCAGACAGCATGAGCGAAGAGCGTAAGCGTACCCTGCGCGCCTACGGGGCAGAACTCGAGTTCACCCCGGGTCATCTGCGAATGCAGGCTGCGATTCCCAGAGCGCAGGAACTCGCCGAAGAGCTCGGGGCCTTCATGCCCAATCAGTTTGAAAATCCGGCCAATCCACGCTATCACTACCGGGTCACTGGACCTGAACTGTGGCGGCAGATGCAGGGTCGCATTGACGCTTTTGTCTGGGCGAGCGGTACCGGCGGCAGTATCAGTGGTATCGGTCGCTACCTGAAAGAGCAAAATCCGCGTATTCAGGTGATTGCGGTGGAACCTGCCCGCAGCGCCGTCATTAATGGTTTTGAGCGTGGACAGCACGGCTTTCAGGGTATGGGACCAGGATTTATCCCTAAAAATCTTGATCTGGAACTACTGGATGGCTGCCGCATGGTCTATGAAGAAGACGCCTATCCGCTGGCGCGCCGCTTGGCCCGTGAGGAGGGCATCTTTATCGGTATGTCCAGCGGTGCAACGGTTTATGCTGCACTTGAGGTTGCCCGCGAACTAGGCCCGGGCAAGGTCGTGGTGTGCTTGGCCGCTGACACTGGCGCGCGTTACGTCAGTACCGATCTGTTTGCTTGAGGCTAAAAAACGCAAAGCCACCAGTTTGACCTGGTGGCTTGCAAATGCTTA
>CAZZPQ010000246.1:0-3552 GCA_964655595.1 uncultured bacterium | reverse complement strand
CTGAGCATAGAGAGACTGAGCCTTGTGCGCCGGATAGCCTTTCCATTATCTCCCTTTGTTTCCTGTACCTCCCTGTACCTCCCTCTTTATTCCTATACATTCTTTTATTTCCCTACCCTCTACAACATGTCATCCAGTGACCAGTGGTTATTCCAGCGCGCGTCAATCTCATCGCGCACGTTCTGGTAGCGAATATCTGTTGACAGGCGGATACACCCCGCAGGGTCAACGTTATCTGAGGCGGCGTGAATCATGTAGGCGCTGTGCACCATCATGTCGCCAGCTTCAAAGTCGGCAATCAGCCAGCGGCTGTTAAAGCGCTCAGCCATGGCGGGTAAATCCTTGCTGATCCAACCGCCTTCGGCCATATTGCGGTTGTAGGCGCTAATGCGTTCTTCAGGTGAGAGTTCGGCATTTTTGGCAGCAAACTCGCGCTCCATCTGACGACCCAGGGCGTCAGAGCCTTCTAAATACATCAGACCACCCAAGGTGATGGGGGTGTCGCCAATCGGAATCCAGCTGGTACAGACACTGTCGGTGCCACCGCGCAGGTAAATCAGGTCATAGTGGGCTGGGGTAGCCAAGCCTTTACCTGGTGCAGTATAACGAATAATTTTCCGCTTATGCAGGTAGGACGGGCCACCCAGAAAGCTGTCGTAGAACTGCCAGAGGCGTGGTTGCAGGCAAAAGGATTCAAAGGCGGCGCTACGGACCAGCTGCATCAGGCGTTTATTGGTTTCGCTCAGGGTTTCTTTCCCACCGTAGTGCGCTTCCTGTAAGTTACTGTCATCGGCAAGGAGACCTGTACCTACAAATGCAGAGAAGAAATATTTGCGAAAGTCAAGCACCGTGTCGCGGTCAAAAAAGCCCTTGAGCCACAGATAGCCGTGTTCCTGGTAGCGGTCGCGCAGTTTGGGAATAGGCAGGTCTGCCTCGGTTGGCTCGAGATAGCCCAGACGCGCCGCATGATCCGACAGGGTATAGCCGTTGCTGGTTAGGACCATGGTCTCTCCTTATTGTCCGTAGACGTGGGTGTAGCGGTGGTGTAGTTTGGCAATGTCATCGGGACTGATGGGCAAGGGTGTGCCGAGCTGCGTTGCTAAAAAGCTGGTGCGAGCGACGTCTTCACACATGACAGCCGCCTTGACAGCATCCTTAGGTGTTTTGCCGATAGTAAAGACCCCGTGGTTTTGCATGATGATGGCAGGGGAGGGGTGGTCACGCAGCACGTTTACCACCTCCTTGCCAATCTCTTCGCCGCCGATTAAAGCAAAGCCGCCCAGTGGAATTGGCCCACCAAACTCATCTGCCATGGCTGTCAGGAAGCAGGGAATCTCTTTGCCAACAGCAGCCCAGGCGGTAGCGTAGGGGCTATGGGTGTGGACGATGCCGCCAGCATGGGGCAGATGCTTGTAGATATAGGCGTGGGTCGCTGTATCCGAGGAGTACTTGTATTGAGAGCGGTTCTCGAGTGTTTCAATATCCACCTCGCACATGCTCTCGGGGGTCAAATCCTCAAACAGCAGGCCCGAAGGCTTAATCACCATAGTCTGGCTATTTGGCAGACGTCCGCTAATGTTGCCACTGGTCCAGCTCACCAGATGGTTACTGGGCAGGTAGCTGTGTAACTTGCAGACCATGTCGCACAATTCAGCCAGGGTCATAGGCTAACCCCCAGCGCGTCACGCCGCAGTTTTTTGAGTGTTTTCATCACCGGGTTCTCACTGCGTCCGAAGTAGCTGTAAAGCCGCTTGTACTCGGCGTAGAGCTGATCATAAATAGCCTGATTCTCGGTGATAGGAGTCACGACCTCGTCTTTAAGCTTGCCCATTTTTTCTGCGGCTGCCTGAATACTGGGGTAAATACCTGCGGCGACAGCGGCGTGCATTGCCGAGCCGAGTGCTGGCGCTTGCGCTGAACCTGCCAGTTTCAGCGGGCGACCGGTAACATCGGCATAAATCTGGCGCAAGAGCGCATTCTTTTCAGGTAGCCCACCTGCGGCCACGAGTTCTTTAACCTCAACGCCTTTGGCTTCAAAGGCCTCGATGATTTCGCGGGTACCGTAAGCAGTGCTTTCAATGAGTGCGCGGTAAATATCCGGTGCGCGGGTTGCCAGCGTCATGCCAATAAGCAGGCCTGAAAGTTCTGCGTCAACCAGCGTCGAGCGGTTCCCATTCCACCAGTCAAGGGCCAGCAGACCATGTTCGCCAACAGATTGCTTACTCGCTTCGCGCTCGAGATAGTCATGGATATTAAGCCCCTCAGCCTTGGCAGCGTCATAGTATTCCTGTGGCACGGCGTTCTCCACGAACCAGGCGAAGATGTCGCCTACACCGCTTTGACCTGCTTCATAGCCATACAGTCCGGGGATGACACCCCCGTCGACGACACCGCACATTCCCTCTACGTTGTGGATACTATCGCCCGACATGATATGGCAGGTAGATGTACCCATAATCATTACCATGACACCAGGCTCAACGGCTTTGACGGCTGGCGCTGTTACATGGGCGTCAACATTGGCGACTGCTACCGCGACGCTTGCTGGCAGTCCTGTCTTCTGCGCCCATGTTGCGCTCAGGTCACCTGCCTTGTCACCAAGCTGGGCAAAGGTACGGCCCATTTTACTGTCAACCACATCGGCAAACTCAGGGTGGAGTGCGGCGAAGTAGTCGCTCGAGGGATAGTTGCCATCCTGTACCATCGCCTTGTAACCAGCGGTGCAGGCGTTGCGGGTTTCAACGCCAGTGAGCTGCCAGATGACCCAGTCACAGGCTTCAATGAGTCGGTCAGCGGCCCGGTAAACCTCAGGCGCTTCTTCTAAAATCTGTAGCGCTTTGGAAAAGAACCACTCTGATGAGATTTTGCCACCGTAGCGCTCGAGCCAGCTTTCACCCATCTGCCTGGCGGTCTCGTTGATCTTATCGGCTTGCGGTTGTGAGGCGTGATGCTTCCATAGCTTCACCCAGGCATGCGGATGTTTTTCAAACTCTGCTAATGCGCGCAGCGGTGTGCCGTCAGCCTTGGTCGGCATCATGGTGCAGGCAGTAAAGTCAATCGCCAGACCCACAATTGTAGTTGGGTCGATACCGCTCTCACGGATGACGACTGGTACTGTCTGCTCAATGACCGTCAGATAATCAAGCGGATCCTGCAAGGCCCACTCAGGCGGGAGAGGCTTGCCGCTGGTAGGTAAGCGCTCGTCAATAACAGCGCTTGGATAATCGCAGACGGCAGTCGCCACCTCGCGTCCGTCGGCTGTATCAACTAGCAGCGCTCTGCCAGAGAGTGTGCCAAAGTCGATACCGATAGTGTAGGGCATGGTTACTCCTTTTTGAACGTACTCGCCTTAGTACAAGCAACTCGGATTCTATGTTACAACCGATTCTAATCATACACTTAACCTGCTCAAACAGGCTTTGTTCGTGTCTTGGCAGCATTGTTTATTGCTACGATTCCAAAATTAGACTTCCTGCGAAAGTATCAACTGAGCAATCTTATACCAGTTCCGGATAAATCGTTGGGTTTATCCCAACGATTTATCCCGAGCAG
>CAZZPQ010000245.1:0-3585 GCA_964655595.1 uncultured bacterium | reverse complement strand
CTCCCAGGCGCATGACTGCGCCCTTACCGAACTGTTTCTCGATTTGGTGGAGGGTGTTGTCGAGTGCTTTTTTCTTTTCTACGTTCATAATAATCATGCTCCTTTGGTTCGTTTTGACTAGTATACCTTAAAAAATTAGGCGATGCAAGCCCTGACAAGCAATGTCATTTTTGATGCTGGCGAGGTGACCAGTATTTTTTATCAGTATGCTTGTGATGAAACTGCCCTGTGCCCAGACCCCGTATCCCTTCAGTGACCAGACACTAGTAATCTAAAAAACTCATTTTGTCTGTTAAAGTTTTCCCATTTATTCTGAAGAGCCTGTGTTAGATTGCCCATAAGGGTACGTAGGCCGTTGCAAAGTCCAGATATTGTACCTACTTTGATAAGGTGTATAGGATCTCATGAATCGTAACGTTGCATTGTTCACAGTTTTGAGATGCAAGTAAAACTTTGTATACACACTGTTTCCGGAGCTTGCTACTTTGGTAAGAAGGCGCTATGCGTATTCATTATCTGAGGTTGACTGCGTGAAACTATATCTAATTCGACATGGAGAAACTGACTGGCAGCTCGTCTCAGAACGAGGTGTCAAAGGGATGGCTGCATCTTTGGCGCCCCTTACTTCGGTTGGGCGACTACAAATTGACACCATCGCCAATGACTACCGGCTTCAGGAAGCAGAGGCGGTGCTGTGCAGTAGTTATGCTCGAGCCCTGGAATCTGCCGCTGTTATAAGTCGCAAGCTCAATAAGCCCTTGTTTGTTGAGTATGACCTTCATGAATGGCTGCCACAGAAAAACCCTTTGGTGGAAATTGATGAGCAGCTTATGATTGAGGCCAGTGCTGATCTCGAGCTAGAACTGAGTGAGAAAAGCGCTGATACCAATGTTCCCTGGGAACGCCTTTCTGAGGTCAGACAACGCGTTTTGAGCGTTTTGCAGCGTTACCGTCAGCACTCGACTCTTATCGTTGTTACCCATGCGGTGGTCATTAATAGCATCATTGGTTCAAAGCGTCGTATCGATCATGCGGAAATTGTACCCTTCGAGCTTAACTGGGAGCTGCCCAGCCCGCTTAAGGTTCCCATCAGCAAAGCTAAGCGTTAAGGTCAGTTTGACGATCAGCCAAAAGCAGGAAAGTAGACCTCTTGCAAAAGTCCAGCTGGATTACGATGGTTAGAGGCCTGGAGATTGCTCAGTGGATACTTTCGCAAGAAGTCTGGTAAAGGGAATAAAAGCAATCAGGCATTCAGACTATCAGCGTATAGAGCTCGTAGTTGTTGGTCGAAGGTTTGTGGGTTTGAACCAGGAATTGAATAAGCTCGTAAATTCTGGCTACAGACAACTGATGACTGACTACGCATTTCACTCATTGCTCATTGCTTGTATGATATTCCTGTGATTAAGCACCCTGTTACCCTTTCAGGTCGCACAGTGAAACTCGAGCCCCTCATGCCCGAGCATATTCCCACGCTCATGGATATTGCCAGAGAAGCGCCAGAGCTTTATCAGTACACCTCGACACCCATTACTGATGCACAGCGTGACGCCTACTTTTACAAGGTCTTTAAGGAACGCGATGAGCATCTTGCCTATCCCTTTGTGATGAGACTTCAGGCCAATGACAGTATCATTGGCACGACTCGCTACGCAGATATTCGCTGGCAGCACCGCAATCTGGAGCTGGGCTTTACCTGGTTTTCCAGTCGCTATTTTGGGACGGCTGTCAATGTTGAGAGTAAATACCTGATGTTGCGTCATATCTTTGAAGAGATGGACTTTCTGCGGGTACAGATTCACACAGATTCTCGAAATGTGCGCTCACAGGCGGCTATCAAAGCGATTGGTGCGGTGTATGAGGGGGTGCTCAGAGCGCACCAGATCGCCAAGGAGGGACACATTCGCGATACCATTGTCTTCTCGATTATCTACCGTGACTGGCCGCAGGTAAGGGACTTACTCGAGGCCAGACTGAACCATAAACTTAAGCAACAAGTCCAAGTCTAATACCAATTCTAGCGGCAGTGGTTTTCCCAAAGGTAAGGGAATTATCGGGCTTGGTATAGCATTTCCAGGTTTTGTTGAGACAAGCTGAATGAGTTGATTTCAAACCCCCAGGTCGCATGGGTCATTGAGATGTCTCAATGACCCATGGAAACGCTAGTATAAGCCCATATAAGCGAAAACCCAGGATGGCGCTTTGCTGGTTCAGCTCGCTTTTTCCGTCACTCGCTTAATCTGATGGCTAAGCCGCCTTTGGGATGAATGGTCGTACCACATTCCTCAATAGCCGTGCTCCAGGCCTTGGCAGGTGCGTAGTTGCGCAATATATGCCCAAGATGCAACTTGATGATGTGATTGGCCAGTCGTGCGCCAATACAATGTCGCATACCATAGCCAAAAGGCAGGTAGGCAAAAGTGGCAGGCTGCTTGGCCTCCAGCCACCGAGCTGGCTGAAATACCAGAGGATTTGCAAAAGATGCCTCCTGTCGGTGTGTTGCGTAAATGGAATAGGCTAGCAGGCTGCCTGCAGGTACAAGCATGCCCTTGTAAAGCAAATCCTGCCTGGTTTCTCGCAGCCCTGCAGGTGCAGTTGGATAAAGCCGCAGTGTCTCATTGACGACTGCGTCCAGCAGGGGAGACTTGAGCAGTTCGCTGGCGCTGGCAAGCTCACTCTGCAGGGCAGCCAGTGTGCTGGGGTGCTCGAGTAGCAGATACATTGCCCAGGTCAGCGCTGCACTGGTGGTGTCGAAACCAGCTGATACCAGGCTCAGTGCCTGGTCCCGCACTTCCACATCAGACAGAGCGTTACCTGCATCATCGCGCGCGCTAAGGAGCATGTCGAGTACCCCATGCTGCCCACTTGCAGAACGCCGCTCGCTAATCAGGTTGTACATAACCTTATCCACTCGGGCTCTGGCGCGGACAAAACGCCACCAGGGACTGCCCGGAACATTGAGCTTAAATTGCTGTGCCAAAAATGGCAGGTTGACATAATCCATCATCAAAGCAACATCATGCAGGAATCCGGGATTGCGCAGCAGTACTTCACGTCCCAGCAAAAGTTCGGTAATCACTGCCAGGATGTGCGAGCGTACCTCGCTATACAGGTCAAAGACCTTTCCTGCTCGAGATCCATAAAACTCAGCCGCTCGCAGCTCAATCAGGTCCGTCCACTGAAGCACCTGCTTGCCATGAAAGGCGGGTTGTACCAGACGCCGCCGCTGGAGGTGTTCGGGTTCATCACTGGTAATCAGCGCGGTTGACCCTACGATGGGCAGTAAAAAACCATAGCCCCGCCGCATGGACAACGCCTCGCTGTTGGCAAAGACAAACTCGAGCGCTTCAGGACCGACAAACCAGTGAAAGCGAATAGCCCCAAAGCCAAAGGTAAAGAGTTCACCATATTTCAGGTGCAAGTCCCAGACGGCCTTGTTGATATAGGTAGCAGCGTCGCTCATCACCAAAAGGTGCTCGAGCCCTCTGGGGGAGGGTACAGCTTGCGTACGTATTGCTATAGGCACAGCACCATCCTACCGCTTTGGGCAGATGCTCAGTTTGGACTATGAGACTATTTGGCGCA
>CAZZPQ010000244.1:0-3649 GCA_964655595.1 uncultured bacterium | reverse complement strand
CTATATTCACGGACAGGACAGCGCCCTCGCTTTCCAACAAGCAGTTACTACAGCCGCTGCTGACGCAGCTTTTGTCAGCGTCAGCACCAGTCCACAAAGCATCGTGCGCGACCTGAGCCTTACAGATATGCCACACCGTGGCCTCTGGTTGGGACGTATGCGCTAGTCGATAACAGCCCTCCCTCTAAAAATAAAAAGGCAACCCGAGGGTTGCCTTTTTATACCGAGCCCGATAAATTGGTTAAAGATTTGAAAAGCAGTTCCTCGGTTCCTAACGCTCTGCTCGGGATAAACCGTTGGGATAAACCCAACGATTTATCCGGAACTGGTATTAGATAGCCACAAGCAGTTTTCAGCGAAGCTTTGCCAGAGCCTTGCGAATGAGCGTCTCCGTTGCATCTTCAGGCGCTTTTAGTGCCAACTCAGCCACCACAGACTTCACCTGGGTCTCACGAAAGCCCAGGGCAAGGAGTGCATTAACAGCATCCTCCGCAGCTTCAGAAAGCACAGATTTGGGTTTCACCGTACCCGAAGCAGCCATCAGATACTCAGGAAGCTTGGCTTTTAGCTCGAGTACAATTCGCTCTGCCATTTTTTTACCCACCCCAGGCGCACTCGAGAGCAAGCCCGCATCGGCATTGATGATGGCACTCGCCAGCAGCGTGGTGGGAAAAGCCGAAAGCATGCCCAGCGCCAGCTTGGGTCCGATACCTGATACACTCAGTAAGTAGCGAAACAGCACCAGCATATCCTCTCCATGAAAGCCGTACAGGGAAAGCTCTTCTTCTTTGACGACCAAATGGGTATGAAGGCGCAGCGCCGCCCCTTTGTTACAGGCCATCAGGGTTGATTTGGCAGCAAATATCTCAATACCAAACGCACCTGCCTGCACAACCAGGCTCGAGTCGCGAATATCGACCACAACACCATCGACAAAGGCGATCATAAATCTCCAAATAGCGGTGCGAATATCGCGTCATAACTGATATCTGCCAAGGTTGCGCAACCTGTTAAACGCATGGCATATTCAAGCTCTGCTTTCAGATTACTAAAGGAACGATCCGTTTGCGCAATAACTGCCTCAGCACCAACCGCCAGATAGCGAAAAATATCCATCCCGTGCCGCACTGAACCACCTGCATAAACATCCATCATACCAGCCACCGCGTCAAACACTTCAGGAAAAACCTCGATAGTTGCAGGGCTATCCAGAAACTGCCCCGTTTCAGCATTGACGATAATGGCCTCGAGCCCTGCCTCCATCGCGATTTCCGCATCTCGTGGATGGCTGATACCATGCAACCATAGCGGACAACCCGCAGCGGCGCGCAGTTCTGCCAAATCCTCGCGCGTCTTGGGTTTCCAGATATTGCTGCCGAAGGGCGATGTTGCTGCCAGAGGCCGAAAGTCAAGCACAATAGCAGGTACATCCCTGGCTGCCAACTTGCGAATAAGGGGCATAAGCTCACCCATTTTGGCAGGCTGTAACATGGGCAAAAAGGCTGAGGCAGCGCCCCGCTCTTCATCAAGCACATGCGCTGCAGACAGCACCGTAAGCAAAGAGCGGTCAATGACCACAGGCATTGCGTCAAGCAGGGGCATGATGGGCGCAGCCAAGCTTCTGCCCAACACCTGACACTGCGCGTCTACCTCGTGAACTTCATGCAGTACTCGAGGTACAAGCTGATAGCTATCCAGAGCCTTAAAATCACGTTCGGGCATCACTGTAGTTTAGCACCCATCTTTAGCCTAAAGAAAAAAGTGGCATCAGCTGATACCACTTAAGGCTTGGTGGCCAGAGGCGGGATTGAACCGCCGACACTACGATTTTCAGTCGTATGCTCTACCAACTGAGCTATCTGGCCGAGTGCCCCGTATGGGGCTTTATGGCGACCCGGACGGGATTTGAACCCGCGACCTTCTGCGTGACAGGCAGATATGCTAACCGCTACACTACCGGGCCATACGTCACCTCACCTGTAGGTGAGCAAACGGCATGATACCGAATGTATGCGCCTGTGTCAACGTCAAATGCTACTCTCGAGCCCCTTACCACCCGAAACACGTTCACTCTCTTGAACCTTGACTGACAGCCACCGGTACTGTACATTGCGGTTATGCTCAATTTTTTTCAAGAAGGGAACAGCTCTGGTCAACATGACGGCTCACTTTAGAATTCCCACAAGATTCTCACCAAGTGCGGTAAAACACCCCTCTTTTGGGGAGTTATACCGCAGGCTGCGGTATAATCACTAGTTAAGCGTCAATATTACTATACACGTCACTTTTTACTGCAAAGCCCTATAATGTTTATGTGGAATTTGAGTGGGACCATAACAAAGCATCAGCTAATGAAGCTAAACATGAGGTTGGCTTTGAAGAAGCAAAAACGGTATTTGCTAATCCACTAGCAGTCATTTTTAATGACGAGGAACACTCAGATGATGAAGAGCGTGAAATAATCATTGGACACTCTCAAAAAAATCGACTGTTGATAGTAAGTTTTACTGAACGCTCAAAAGCAATTCGAGTTATCAGTGCTCGAAAAGCTACAAACAATGAGAGAAAGGATTATGAAGAAAATGCCCTCTGATAAAGATGAGCTAAAACCCGAATACGAGTTTGACTACAGTAAAGCTAAACCAAATCGTTTTGCCACAAGCGAACGTACAGTTGTGGTTTTAGATGAAGAGCTTTCTAAAGTGTTCAAGACACCTGAGTCTGTAAACAAAGCTTTGCGTGCTTTACTTGAAGCGGTACCACCAAAGTCAAGCGCCGCTTAACAACTCGTTGCATCGGACGCTAAATCGTTTTGTTAAAAATCTGAAGGTAGTCTTAAATTATGTCGAACTTGACCATACACGCCTTTAGCGCCGCAGAACTCGGCCGTTGGGCCACATGAGAACCATTCTTTGCCCTCCCTACATATTGGAACCCCAGGTCGCTGCACACGCGCACGATATGTTCGCCGTGCTCAGCGATCCGGCTATCTACGAGTTCGAGAACGAACCGCCGGTCGACGAGCAGTGGCTCAAGAAGCGGTTCGAACGTCTTGAAAGCCGTCGCTCAAGCGATGGTAAGCAGCAGTGGCTCAACTGGGTCATTCGTCTGCCTAGCGGAAATCTGGCCGGCTACGTGCAGGCCACGGTCCTTCAAGATCGCTCCGCTTATGTCGCTTACGAGATCAACAGTCTGTACTGGCGCCAGGGCATCGGAAGCAGCGCAGTTCTCGCGGTGCTCCAAGAGTTACAGAATCAATACGAGGTCCAGACCTTCATCGCGGTCCTGAAGGAAAGCAACTTTCGCTCGGAGGCTCTATTGCGAAAACTGGGCTTCGTCTCAGCCAGCGAGGATCAGACAGCGCTGCATCGCGACGAGCCCGACGAACTGGTCATGCTCAAGTCAGACACAGCTGCGGCGAATGCGGCCTAAGCCCTCGCCCAAGCGGACACACCACGGTATGCCGCTTAGCTCAAACGTTAGGCATCATACAACGTGGCCCTCGTGTTTTGGTGGCGTAGCCCCTAGTGCCACAGCTTCCTGGCTCATCACTCGTCACCATTGTTTGAAGGCATTGAGCGTACAGATTTAGGAAGGTATAAGAGTTTGGACGATCAAACCCCCAAATGATCAGTTGATTACTTCGGTC
>CAZZPQ010000243.1:0-3649 GCA_964655595.1 uncultured bacterium | reverse complement strand
CTTTTTGAACCCGATCCGAGTCATCCTGTTTACTTTCATACTGTTTGGGGAGTAGGTTATAAGTTCACGCCAGAGGGTCAACCAGTCCCCAGCAAAGCAGGATGAAGGCAGTTGAGCCTAGCAGAGGCCGACAGAATCTCACGATGCTTATTCAGCCTCCTTCATTAGCATTTCCAGGCTTTGTTGAGACAAGCTGAATGAGTTGATTTCAACTCCCCCAGGTCGCATAGGTCATTGAGATATCTCAATGACCTATGGAAACGCTAAAGCTAGTCACTGGCATAAACCGACGACTGATCTGGATAGCTTGCTACACCCAGGAGCGGGGCTGAAAAAAGGCGAGCGCTGCTGCCTCTTTGCTACCTGGCTCAGGACTATGCGCAAACTCCCAGCGGGCATAAGGGGGCATGGACATAAGGATAGCCTCGATATTTCCTTGGGTTTGTAAACCAAAAAGCGTCCCGCGATCATAAACAAGATTGAACTCCACATAACGTCCGCGCCGGTACAATTGCCACTCGCGCTCGCACTCACTATAGGGGGTATCCTTGCGCTTTTCAATAACAGGTAGGTAGCTGGGTAATATGCTTTCAATGCCATCTTGGACAAACTGAAAATCTGCTTCCCAATCGATCTGGCTTCCTGAGGATAATTCATCAAAAAAAATCCCACTAATCCCACGCATTTCCCCACGGTGCCGGATATAAAAATACTCATCACACTTGGTTTTGAGTTGTTGGTAGTCCACATGTGAATGACGGTCACAAAGTGACTTGAGAATCTGATGAAAGTGTCTGGCATCTTCAGCAAAGGGGTAGGCAGGTGTCATGTCAGCACCGCCACCAAACCACCAAAGCTCCCCATTGCCAATTTCAAAGTAGCGATAATTGGCGTGAAAAGCAGGGACAAATGGATTTCTGGGATGCAGAACCATACTGAGACCTGTGGCAAAGAATGGTTTTCCCTGACTAGCGGGATGCTCTTTTACCAAACTCGGAGGTACAGCTTCCCCCTGAACAGCGGAGACATTCACGCCAGCTCTTTCAAAAACGTGACCGTTCTCGAGTATTCTCGCTGTTCCACCACCTCCACCGGGCCGCTGCCAACTATGACTCTCAAAACTGCTTTGATCGAGGGACTCAAAAGCTGCAACGAGCCTGGTCTGTCCGGCTTTCATGAGTTCGATGACCTGCTCACGACCTGTCATATGTCCGTCCGAATACTGGCAGAGTCTGAGCGTTTGGCAGCAGCCTGTGTGCGATCAAAGGTTTTGACAACCTCGACAAGATGTGCCAGCCGATCGGGATTTGTTTGCCGCATAATGCCATGCCCCAGATTAAAGACATGTGCGCCACCGAGCCCCTCGAGGAGCACAGCCTCAGCCTCTTGGGTGATACTCGCTTCGGAGGAGAGGAGTACTGCAGGGTCGAGGTTGCCTTGCAGGGTTTTACCACCAAGCAGGGTTCGCACCTCACCTAGTGGTGCTCGCCAGTCGACACTCACGACATCACAGGAGAGATCTCTAATCTCAGCATAGAGATGGTGTGCATTAATAGCAAGATACAGACGTGGAATCTCATATGCTGCCAAAGCTTCAAAGATTCGCTGATTATAGGGTTTGGCAAAGGTACGATACAGTTCAGTACCATGTAAGCCCGCCCAGGAATCAAAAAGCTGGATTGCCTGTGCACCGGACTCAACCTGCATCGTCAGATAGCGGATGCTGACTTCGGTCAGTTTGTCCAGCAGACGATGGGCAGCCTGAGGTTCATGACGTAAAAAACCCCGGAATGTCTCAAAATCCTTACTGCCACCACCCTCGATCATATAAGTGGCGAGTGTTAAGGGTGCACCACCAAAACCTATGAGTGGCACCGGACACTCGCTTCGTACCAGCTTGATTGCTTCGGCAACAAAGGGGGCAATCTCATCTTTGTCGGGTATTGACAAAGCGTCTATTGCTTGAGCAGAACGCAGTGGTTTCGCAAACACAGGACCTGGTGCAAAGTCAATTTTGACGCCCATAGGTGGCAGCGGTGTCATAATGTCCTGAAACAAAATGGCGGCGTCCATGGCAAAACGCCTTATGGGTTGCAGGCTAATCTCACAAGCGAGGTCTGGTGTGCGGGCCATATCCCAGAATGAATATCGTTCTTTTATTTTCATGTATTCAGGTAAATAGCGTCCGGCCTGACGCATGATCCAGATGGGTGCGCGGGGCGTATCCTGACCGGTGGCAGCTTGTAGAAACAGACTTGTATGTGACATGGAACTGACCAACCAATCAGGTTACAGGATAGAGCTTGTTTTTGGGTGAGGGGCTGACTGCTGTGCGGCGGTAGTTGGCTATCGGATTGAGAATATTGCGGCACTGCGGATTGACGCAGCCTGGACAGCGAAAGCCATACTGGCGGCTACAGGCTTCACTGCGATGTAAGTGTTCCGCGACCACTTGTGCAAGCGCATCCTGAAAGAGTGATTCACCGTTTAAGGCTGGAGCACGTTTGAAATTCACGATACCCACTTCGTGGGCCAGCTCGCCGTATTCAATGTCAATCTCGCTTAGGGTTTCGATGTGATCGCTGGTAAAGGCAATACCCACAACCAGCACATTACGCCGTTTTTTTGCGCCTAACTGCTTAATCACCTCTTCCGTTGAGGGGCCCTGCCAGGGAACCGGTCCCACATCTGACTGGTAGGCCAGCAGGTATTCGTGTGAAAACTCGAGCTCTTTCATGACCTCATGCACACTGGCAGCGATTTCCTGTGGA
Source organism: uncultured bacterium (assembly GCA_964655595.1). Classification (GTDB taxonomy): domain Bacteria; phylum Deinococcota; class Deinococci; order Deinococcales; family Trueperaceae; genus CAZZPQ01. The sequence goes on along the minus strand of CAZZPQ010000243.1, from coordinate 878 downwards.
TAGGCGTCGCCACGATTGATGACCTCGAGCGGCAACGAATGAGCGCTAAACATAATCAGCACATCATCTCTATCTTTTGGATCAAAAAGTGTCAGGCCATCGCGCACAGTTTTGGTTATTGCCTGGATAAAACCCGGATGTGTGCCCCAGCGGTCAATGACGCTCCAGGAAAACGCTGATTGTAAATCCAAGCGTTTTGCGGCTCGCCACAGTTCGTTTAGCGAAGAGCCTGTGGTGCTGCAGGAAAACTGTGGATATTGAGTAAAGGCTATCGCACGTTGCACGCCATCGGCTTGCATCTGTTTCAGGGCAGTCTCGCTCGAAGGTTCAATATAGCGAAAGGCGACATAAAACCTGTGGGGTGCAGTCTCGGGAGATAGCTTGTCAAGCCGCTTACACATGCCCTTACCCTGCGTTTCAGTCCAGTGTAAAATGGGTGAGCCACCACCAATAGCGTCATAGAGCTTTTGAACCTTTGGTGTGCGTCGTTTGGCGATAAAGGGTCCCAAGAAGCGTTGTGCGGGTAGCTGGATAATTTCTCGGTCTTCAAAGAGCTTCAGTAAAAAGGGGCGTACATCATCTAGGGTTTTGGGTCCACCCAGATTCATCATAACAATGCCTGTTGGTGAATTCATAACTTCACTTTAGCTAAACGCTGCTTACAAGATGTCACCAAATTGTCATCAGGCGATTTTGCAAGGCTGCGCATCTATCAGCACTTCCACAATAAAACCAAGTACCTCTTACTTGTGGCTCTTGCCTTTCCCCTTAATCACACAGACGTGGTTACTGCAATACCAAATGCACTACCCAACGTCATTCCAGCGAAAGCTGGAATCCATAGCTTGACAGCAAAAACCCAAGTGACTTAAGCACAT
>CAZZPQ010000242.1:0-3654 GCA_964655595.1 uncultured bacterium | reverse complement strand
GCGCTGAAGTTTGACGCGATAGGCGTGAAGGTTACGGCGAGTGTCCAGATGCCGAGGCTGAGTGTGGCTGCGAACATGAGGGTTTTAACGAGTTTTTTCATGATTGAGCTCCTTTAGGATAGTCAGCACGATGGCTGCGAAATGGCTTAGGGTTTTGCTTTGGGTTAAACATCAATCACCGAACACGCAGCTGCTAAAATTGCTTTCACCAAAACGGCAACTGCTGAGCGTCTGTGTACCCGTAGTAAAGCTGAAACTATACGGACTGCCAAGGGGGTTTCCGGCCGTATCCTGGGCACCAGTTCCAAGTGTAATGCTGTAAGTTGTGTTTGAACTCAGTGGATTGTTGGGTTTGCAACTTAGCGTTGTATCAAAGATGTTCCAGCTGAACTCACAGTCGATAGCTGGGCTACTACTGAAGGCAGTTTCGGTGGCGGTTCGGTTCATCGCCTTTGAAAAGCTAATACTGATGGTGGTGTTGATGGCAATATCAGTTGCGCCGTCTGGAATGTTACCGGTCGTGACGGCAGGTGGCGTGGGATCTGGATCTGGGTCCGGGTCCGGATCAGCTTGGGGTGTGGCTGAAACGGAGCCACTTCGGCTTGACTTGTTTCCAGCATTATCCTCAGCATCAAGCGCAAAAAAGTAGGTTGTGCCGTTGGTCAGCCCGGTTGCAACGTAGCTTTCGCTACCCCCGGGAATGCTGGCAAGCAGCGTTAGCTCAGTGCTGCTTGTACCGCTGTAGAGATTGTACTGCTTCAGGTCAGCTTCGCTGTTGGCTTGCCAGCTCAGGCTTACCTGAGCATCGCCGGCAGTTGCTGCCAAACCTGAAGGTACGTCGGGTGGGGTGGTATCTGTGGGAGTTTGACCCCCGTTACATGCTGCCAGAAACAGCATGAGTACCACCAGACTGAAACTGAGATACTGTTTGATGACTATCACCTCCTGTTAGTTGCTCGAGTGTCTCTCGAGCTTGTCACCAGTTTGCACAATCAGGCGTTACACCAGCGTTACACCCTCGAAAGACAGCTACCCTCTGCAGGACTATAAAGCGAAAGCGTACCGAGGAAACTCCCAGTACGCTTTTGGGTCTGTTATGGCTTATTCCGAGCAGGGCGAGTAAGAAGCGGAGATTGCTTTTCAAATCTGCAATCAATTTGTCGGGCTCCGTATTAAGGCTGGTAGGGGTTGCTGGTTGCTGGTGTGAGACGCCTCAGCCACGCTGTTTTGAGCTTAAGGTCAGTAGTTGTTGGAATTTCACTGACCGTGAAATTGATGTCGCTGGCAGGTGGGCTGACGAGGCTTTCGCCGATGCCATCGGCGGAGTAAAAGCCAAAGTAGTCTCCAGCGTCAACGCGGTTATTGTCATTGTTGTCTTTCCAGGCGAGAATAACGTAGTTGCCGCTGCTCAGCTCAGGGATACTGTAGCTGGCGTCTATGCCTGAAGTCTGGATGCTAAGGGTTCTGGAGCGGTTTGGATCACAGTCATCATTAAGGACAAAACAAGCGAGAATACGCGTGCCACTAAGGTCGCCCTCGAGGGGTGTCGTGCTGTCGCTGATGGTAAATTGCAAAGGAAGTAACTGCTGAGCGTCTCCGGTGCTAAAAATCAGACTTGCCTGGTAGGTGCCCATGGTTGTGAGTGCATCTCGGTTGAGGCTGAAGCTCAGGTTTTCGCTGCCACCCGCAGCAAGACTGCCGCTGGCAACACTGACACTCAGCGCACCGTCAGGAATAGGTGCGGGATTGTCAGGATTGCTGTTAAAACCAAGAATGCTCCAGCTGACGCTGCTACCGCCAGAATTACTGAGAGTGATGGTCTGTTCGCTTAAGGACGTGCCAAAGTTGAGACTATTGGGGGTAAAGCTCAGGCTACCCGCTACTGGGGGCGGTGTCGTACCATTTTGCACGGCAACCAAGGCGGCCTGTGCGTCGATGAGGCCAGCGCCGCAGTCTGCTGCGGTCAGGTTACTGCGGTTTTTGCCGTTGCAGGCGCTGCCGCTTAAAGGACGGGCGGTGTTTTTGAGGATGGTAAGTGCTTCGGCATTTGTCAGGTCGGGTTTCAGCGCCTTCATAAGGGCGGCTACACCAGCGACGTGTGGCGCAGCCATCGAGGTGCCATTCAAGAACTCATAAGTAAATCGCTGAGTGTTGTCATCAAAATTGAGGCTCAACACACCGTCAGAGAAGGTGTCCTGATTTAAGTCCACGGTGACATCACCACCAGGCGCCATAACGTCAATGCGGCTGCCGAAGTTGGAGTAGGGTGCTCTGGCACCGACGAACTCGCTGGCTCCCACGTTGATGGGTCCCAGGCAGTTACCTGGGGCGTATAGTGCCGCACTGGCATTGCTGTTTCCGGCCGCCATCACCACGATTTTGCCAGCGTTAATGATTGCCTGGTAGACCTGCTGTTCAATACTTTGGCAGGCTAGCGGGTCTCTACTGCCCAGGCTGAGATTTAAGATGTCGGCAGGGGTCGGGTTGTCTGGTACGCCTTCGACGGGAAAGCCGGCTGCCCACAGCGCACCGTGTAGCACGTCCACTGAACTGCCTGTTTCAACCCCAAGTACCCGCACTGGCTGGATGCGGGCGGCCCAATCTACGCCGCCAAGTCCCAGCTCATTGTTGGTACTTGCGCCGATGGTTCCCGCGACGTGGGTTCCGTGGTATCCGGTGGCAGGCTTAGGTCCCGGGTCGGTCGGGTCATTATCCCGCCCCTCGGCAGTGACAAAGTCATAGCCAGGAATGAGTCGCTCCACGATGTCTGGATGTGGAATGATGCCAGTATCGAGCACCGCCACGACGACCTCAGCCGAGCCTGTTGTGATGTCCCAGGCTTCAGGCAGGTTAATGGCTGGGTAATGCCATTGGTACTGGTAGAACTCATCATTGGGTACGCGGTAGGGAATGACCTTGTAGTTGGGCATGACCGCGATGACATCCGGGTGCTGCTGCAGGCTGCTAAGCAGCTCGAGCGTTTGCTCAGCGCTGCTTCCGGGAGCGTGCAGCACCTGAATGCCGGGTAGCAGACTGCTGCTGTGTAGCAGCGTGATTCCTTGCACCTGCAAGCTGCTTTGGCTTTGTAAAGCAGAGTCGGGGCGAAACTGAACAATCAGGTCGCCAGGAATAATGCTGTCCGGACTCAGCTTACTGAAGGCCTGCGGCGCACTCACGTTGCTCAGAGATGTGAACTGTCCGCTAAAGGTAGTACTCAGGCGAATCGTCCCGGAGATATCACCGGCACTATCCGGCGGCGGGTCATCGGGTGGGCTGGTACTGGTCGTTACCGTAATTGTGGTGCTGTTGGACGTACTGCTGCCGCGATTGTCTGTGACGGTCAGTTGGGCATTAAATGTACCCGTGCTGGTATAGGTATGTGCGCTGCTAACCCCTGAGCTGGTATTGCCGTCGCCATAGTCCCAGATATAACTGGTAATAACGCCATCAGGGTCGCTGGATGCAGATGCGTCAAAGCTGACTGTCAAGGGTACTGTACCGCTGCTGGGTGTGGCAGTAAATACCGCTAGGGGTGGCTGATTCTGTTGCGGCGTGCCATCCTGCTGGCAGGCCAGCAGACTGAGTAGCAGAGTGATGATCAGTGTGAGTTTTTTGTACACTTTTAGCCTCCTAAGTACCTCCTAGCTGAAAATC
>CAZZPQ010000241.1:0-3795 GCA_964655595.1 uncultured bacterium | reverse complement strand
TTAAGCAATTTATCGGGCTCGGTATTAAACCCCAGCTAATGACCCCACAACCCCTCCAGACCCTGGCTTAGGCTTCATTAGTCAGCGAATAACAAGAGTACACTAGGTACATGTCGTCAGCAGATACTAGCAAACAACGTTCCAAAGCCCTGGATTTAGGGCAGCTAAAGCGACTTTTTGGCTACACGCGTCCCTACCGCTATAATCTCACCTTAGGTATCATCGCCGTAGTGATTGCCAGCGGCTTAGGTTTTTTGTTTCCTGCGCTAGCCGGACGGCTATTCAACACAGCCTTTGCTGCTGATGCAAGCTTTGATGCCAGCGACCTCAATACCATCTTTTACATACTCATCGTAGTGTTTATCTTTCAGGCTATCTTTAATTTTACTCGAGTCTATCATCTGGCGCTGGTCGGTGAGGCTGTGGTTGCCGACTTGCGAAAGTCACTCTACAGCCACCTGCTAGGTCTGTCCAACCGCTTTTTTGAAACGCGCAAAACCGGTGAGATTACTTCCAGACTCACCTCTGATATCACCACGGTGCAAGGCGCGGTCTCACAGGCACTCGCCCAGTTCATCAGCCAAAGCATCACGCTGGTAGGCGGCGTGATTTATCTTTTCTTTCTCAATTGGCAGCTTAGCCTGGTGATGTTGTCCATTATTCCAGCAGTGATTATTGCGGGTGCCTATTTTGGACGACAGCTCCGCAGAATCAGCACCGACTTTCAAGATAAGGTTGCCGATGCCAATGCCTATGCAGAAGAGGCTATCAGCGGTATTCGGGTCGTCAAATCATTCACTGCCGAAGAACTCGAGCGCGGGCGCTATGATGGGCAAATTGACGCCTCTTACAAGCTGGCACTTCGTCGTGCCAGAGTAAGGGCGCTTTTTGTACCTAGCATCATCCTGGCCATGTTTACTGGCATTGGGGTCGTACTCTGGTATGGAAGCCGCCTGGTACTGGCAGGAGAATTGCCCGGAGGTGACCTGATCACCTTTTTGCTACTCACAGTCTTTGTTGCTGGTTCGATTGGCAGCTTTACTGGTTTGTATAGTCAATTGCAGGAAGCTCTGGGGGCATCCAGGCGTATTTTCGAACTACTGGATACGTCCAGTGACTTGCCTGAAACCGCTTCAGCGCATTCTGTGCGAGTGCAGGGAAGCCTTGAGTTCAAAAATGTGTCTTTTCACTACGGTGACCGCGGTGATGAAATGATTCTAAAGAATGTCTCACTACTGGCCAGACCTGGCGAGGTGATCGCTCTGGTGGGTCCTAGTGGTGCCGGCAAGAGCACGCTGGTAGGTCTGATTCCACGATTCTATGACCCCAACAAAGGTTCTATACTGCTTGACGGCATAGACATACGCGATTTCAGTCTGCAAGATCTGCGGACAAATATTGGCATTGTGCCACAGGAAACGCAGCTCTTTTCCGGCACGATTGCAGACAATATTCGTTATGGCAAACCCTCAGCCAGCGACAGCGAAGTACAACTTGCTGCCGAAGCTGCTAACGCAGACAGCTTTATCCGTGAGTTTCCAGATGCCTATGACACCGTAGTGGGTGAGCGTGGAGTCAAACTATCTGGCGGTCAGCGCCAGCGCGTTGCTATTGCTCGAGCCCTTCTTAAAAACCCTCGCATTCTTATTCTGGATGAGGCAACCAGCAGCCTGGACAGCGAGTCAGAGGCTCAAGTACAACTTGCCCTGGACGTGCTGATGCAGGGCCGCACCACCTTTGTGATAGCACACCGCCTTTCCACGATTCGGAGTGCCGACCGGATTTTGGTGCTGGAGGGTGGCAATGTCGTTGAAGACGGCCCTCATGACAAGCTGCTTAACCAAGGTGGTCTGTATGCTGCGCTCTACACCAGGCAGTTTAGCGCAATGGAAAACCCTTTGACCAAGGTTATGGCAGATTAGCTCATCTGTTGTAAAACCATGCACTCTAAGCGTACTGACTTATCCGGGCGTGAATTGTGCTTGCCGCGCGTCTAAAACCCTGAGGCGCTCAGGTACCTGAGCGGCCGGCATCGGTTCGGCAAAATAATAGCCTTGGCCATAGTCACAGTGCATCTTTTTAAGAAGCGCAAGCTCCTCTGCCGTCTCAATACCTTCAGCCACAACTTGCATCTCGAGCGTATGCGCCATAGCAATGATAGCCTGCATGAACTGTAAAGAAGCAGGTTCATCAACCAGGCGGCGCACAAAACTACGGTCAATTTTCAGGAACTGAGCCTTGACCTGCTGAAGCTGCTTGAGTGAGCTCTGACCCGTTCCAAAATCATCAATATGTAAACTGATGCCAAGTTTTTGCAGACCCTGAAGGTTACTCTGTGCCATTTTGTCTGCGTTCATGAGCAGGGTTTCAGTTACCTCGAGATTTAAACCCTGCGATAACGACTCCGAAGCACCTAGCACCTTTTGCAAATCTATTATCAGATCCTGACGGGCTAACTGGCGTCCAGAAAAATTGACATTCAAGGCAACGCCAGAAAGTCTGTGTGTGCCTCGCTGCCATTGCTGCATTTGTCGGCAGGCTGTCTTAAGTACCCAAAAATCCAGTTCGATGATGAGTTCGCTATCCTCTGCAACACTGATGAACTGCTCTGGAGACACACTGCCCCTGAAAGGATGCACCCAGCGAGCAAGGCCCTCAAGTGCTACAACAGCTTCCGTTTTCAGGTCAACAATGGGTTGGTAGTAAACTTCAAGTTCATTATTGGTCAGTGCCTGACGAAGCTCAGCCTCAATACTGATATGCGGCACAGCCTGATCTCGCAGACCTGGCTCAAAAAACACTACCTGATCCTGGCCCAGTGATTTCGCATGGTACATAGCAAGTTCAGCATCCCGCAAGGCATTCTCTGGATCATCATAACCAAACACGGTCTGCACGATACCAATACTGGCAGTAACCTCAAGTTTTTGTCCCCGCAGGATAAAGGGCTGTTCGAGCTTATCCTGAATGCGCCCAACAACCTTGCTCGTTTCCGCTTTAGTCCTGGGGCTGTACAAAAGCAGGGCAAACTGATCACTTTGAATCCTGGTCACCAAATCAAGAGGTCTTAAGCAGGCTGTTAGGCGCAGACCTATAGCTGTGGCCAGATCATCGATAAGGCTGGTATCCTGCCCGTCTTGAGACGTGCCCGTATAAGCAAAAGTGAGGCAAAGCAAAGCCACCGTATTATGTGTATCACGTAATGCCTCACGCAAACTGGCAATTAAAAAAGATCGATCTGTCAGATTGCTCATATCATGGTCTTGGCTTACCGATACCTTGCTGTACTGCTGCTTTAGTTCGCCAATTGGACCTTGCTGCAATGCCAAACGCGTCTTTTGTGCTTGCAAACGATCTGTGACATCCCAAAAATAAAAACACAAACTTTCTTGTTTCGACACAATCCGTATCTGGAACCAGCGCTGCAAACTCGGCATAAAACTATCAAGGAGCTGTGTGCTTCTGCTGTGCAAGGCATGCAAAATAGCCTCTTGTAAAGCAGCCACGTTCCAGTCTGGAAGTGCGTTAGCCAGTGGTAGCTGGAGCAGTTCCTCACGGTCACGCTCGAGTAAGCGTTCTGCCTGAGCATTGACATAGACTATAGAACCATCAGCATCAAGTGCTAAAAAAGCGTCAGTCATTGTTTCAAGAATATCAATGGTTGCTGGTAGCACAGTAAACGTCCTTTGCTACCCTAGTCTAGGTTGACGAGTATTACAAAACAATTACAAAGACACTCAAGAAGCATTTCCAGAAAGGTTGTTGCGTGTAGCCTGGGGAAGTCGAAAGCTAAGC
>CAZZPQ010000240.1:0-3803 GCA_964655595.1 uncultured bacterium | reverse complement strand
GGTACGCCCAGGTCTTTGGCAATTGGTGAGCCTCTTCGTGTTTGAACTCCGCTGGAGTATAGCTTTCTCTTGTTCAGGGCGACTCCATTGTCCCAGGAACTCGCTTAACTTTGTCTGTGTTTTTACGGGGAATACCACAACGATTTATTTGGAATTGTTGTGATCAGGTGCCACACCGTGTTACATAGTAAATCATACTGCCACCATCAGGGTCAGGCTCTACCCAGCGCTCAATATATGCCAGCCCACGAAATCGACCTTCGTCCAGTAGGCGCAGATTGAGTTGGCGAAACCATTCCCTCACTTGTTCGCTAGAGTCCTGTGTTTGGTAAATGATGCGAGTTTCTCCCATGGCAAAAATCCGCAAAAAATTATGTGTCTCGACTATACGAGTGGCAGAGGGATATTCGGGTAGGCGACGCGAGATATCCCAGGCACATAGCTGATCAGCAGAAAACACGATAGCTGCAACGGTAAGGATGCCAACAGCTGTAAGCCATAAGCAGCCTAGGGCGGTAGATTTTTGCTTGTTACCAATGGTATACATGAGAGTACTTCACATTCCTATACTTGGCAGGATACCATAACCCAAAGATACAGTTTCCCGAAATCATCCTCGACTTCGTCATGTTGAGGCAAAACCGAAGCATCGGCTTTTTGTAGTTCGACGCGTAGATGTTTTGCTTACCTTCAGGCAAATGGCGGAAAACTTACGAGGTAGTGGACTAAGTGGTTTTGAGGGTTAGCTGACGCCCGTGTGATTGGGTCAGGCATATCTAGGGTCTTTTGGCAATGAGTTGGCACCAGGGTGTGTTGCCTTAGCTTTTAACTTGTGCTGCAGGCTGGTCTCCTGCTTGCTGTGAGGGCGGCACGATCTGATCGTTGCTGGCTTTGACAGTGTTTTTCGGAGCCTCGAGCAGCATAATTGCTAGAACCTCTTCAAAATCCTTGACGGTACTGACCTCCAGATCATTCAGAATCGATTCGGGCACATCCTCGAGATTGGCAGCGTTTTGCTCAGGGATAATCACGTGCTGGATACCTGCCTGATGTGCTGCCAACAGTTTTTCCTTGACGCCTCCAATAGGGAGTACTCGGCCTCGCAAGGTAATTTCGCCAGTCATGGCTATATCGCCGCGCACCGGGCGTCCGCTTAAAGCACTAACAACTGCCGTTGCCATAGCGATACCTGCGCTGGGACCATCTTTGGGTGTGGCACCTTCCAGCACATGCACGTGCAGGTCCCTACTTTCATAAAAGTCTTCGGGGATACCAAATGCCTTGGCATGGTTGCGCAGGAAGGCGATTCCAGCCTGGGCACTTTCTTTCATGACATCACCGAGTTGTCCAGTCAGTGACAACTGACCTTTTCCTGGCAGACTTACGGCTTCGATATCCAGAGTTACACCGCCGATGGGTGTCCAGGCCAGCCCGTGGGTCAAGCCAACCTGGGCATTGACCTCTGCTTTGGCATCACGAAAAGGCGGCACCCCCAGAAGTTCGCGGGTTTTTTCAGGGTCAACGGTGCGAGCTTGTTTCCAGGGCGTATCGAGATACTCTTTAGCGGATTTTCGTGCCACCTTGGCAATCAGGCGATCCATGTTGCGAACACCTGCTTCGCGGGTATACTCAGTGACTATTTTGCGAACCGAGTCTTCGGTAATGCTGAGCCTTTCCTCAAGTCCATGGTCTTTTAACTGCCTTGGGAGACGATAGCGCTTGGCGATTTGCACCTTTTCATCCAGTGTGTAGCCCGGAATTTGAATCAGCTCCATGCGGTCCAGGAGCGGACGGGGGATGGTGGATAGGGTATTGGCGGTCGTGATGAACATGACCTTGGATAGGTCGTAGGGTATCTCGAGGTAGTGATCATTAAAGGTATCGTTCTGCTCTGGGTCAAGCACTTCCAGAAGGGCAGCAGAAGGATCCCCACGAAAATCAGCAGTCATCTTGTCTATTTCATCGAGCAAAAACACCGGATTGATTTTTCCAGCAGTGCGCATACCCTGGATAATGCGACCGGGAAGGGAGCCGATATAGGTGCGGCGATGACCACGTATTTCAGCTTCGTCACGCACGCCACCTAGGCTCATGCGAACAAACTCGCGATTCAAGCTACGCGCGATGGATTTTGCCAACGAAGTTTTACCAACTCCAGGGGGGCCAACCATGCACATGATGGGCGGCTTGTACTCGGTATCTTTCATATCTTTGGTCAGCTGCCGCACAGCTAAAAACTCGAGAATGCGGGCCTTGGGTTCATCGAGCGCGTAGTGGTCTTCATCTAAAATGGCCTCGGTATGACCGATATTCAGGTGCTCTTCGTCTTCCTCCGTCCAGGGAAGGTCAAGCAGGACGTCCAGATAGGTGCGCACCACTGTCGCCTCTGGAGAGCCTCCAGACATTTTTTCCAGACGCTCAATCTCTTTTAGAGCCCGCGCCTTGGCATGTTCGGGCAATTTTTTCTCTTCGACCCGTGACCTGAGTTCCTCAACCTCCGAGACATCATCATTCCCCAGTTCTTTCTGGATGGCTTTCATCTGTTCGCGCAGATAGTACTCACGTTGATTGGAGTCCATTTGCTGCTTGACTCTGGCACTGATCTGCTTCTCAGTATCAAATCGTTCCAGGTCTCTTGCCAATAAGCGGTAGACCATCTCCAAGCGTTTGGCAACATCCGCTTCTTCAAGCACGGTTTGTTTGTCAGTGACATCCCAGGTGGCATACTTCGCTACCACATCCGCAAGAGCGCCAGCGTCCTTCAGGCTGTTTAGGTTTTCAATGTGAAATGAATCCAGACGCAGGTTCTTGTTCTGCTGCGCATAGTCTCTAAAAGCGGACTTGGCCTGATCCATAAGGGCGCGTTGGCGCGCTTCATCGGTGCTGCTGTTAGTTTCAGGCACGGTCTCTACAATTGCCCGCAGCGTGCCAAGGTTTAAGTACTGCTTTACCCTTACGCGCTCACGGCCTTCTACCAATACTTGTAATGTGTCGTCTGGTAAGCGAATGACCTGCTTGATGACACCGAGCGTGCCAACATCATAGAGTTGTTCGCCCCCAGGATCATCGATGCGAGGCTCCCGCTGAGTGAGCAGCAGGACGCGGTTGTCACCTGCTTGTGCTTCCTCGAGCGCCCGTTTTGACTTGGGTCTTCCTACATCGACGGTTTCTAAAGTGCGGGGTAGAACGACCTGCGTACGTAAAGCAATGACTGGTAATTCCCATTCCATAGTCTGTAGTAAACAGTAAAGCTGCAAGTAGTACCGTAAGACAGCTAACGACAGGATTTATAGTTAGAAAAGTAAGAACCTCGAAAGTGGAGCTGCGGTAGTCTCATGTGAACGCATGGTCATCATGACGCCGAGCCATGCGTTCAAACATCACCGTCCCCATACCATGGGGGACACCTCCTAATGGCTCGAGTGCCATGAGGGCTACTTGCCAAAGCTTGACACGCCACGCAAGACTGGTAAGTGGGAGCACTCGAGTCTATTTTCATTAAGTGACTAATACTGCTTTTTCCAGCAACTCAATCAGGGATATTTTGTAGTGCTGTTGCCACAGGATTTCTTGATCTGATAGACGGAACGAGAAAGCAGGATGAGGGCGAGGGGGTGGGATCATCGCCGGTAAAGATGGCCAGTAAAGTGGCGCCTCCACGACATATCTCTGAACTCAGCACGTCGTGCCAGCGCAGACTGGCACTCAAGGTCCGGCAAAAAAAATGCAGCAAGCGCATGAGTCACCTTGGTTTTTGCTGTCAAGCTATGGGATTCCAGCTTTCGCTGGAATGACGCTTATAC
>CAZZPQ010000239.1:0-3812 GCA_964655595.1 uncultured bacterium | reverse complement strand
GGAGAAAGGCAAGAATCACAAGTAACAGATGCTTGGTTTTATTGTGGAACTGCTGTCATTAAACCAGAATGATCTCTGATTTTGACGAGTCTGTGGCCGCTGTGACTCGGCTTAAGTCAGCCGCAGCTACGGAAAACGTACTGAAGCGCTTATAATTGTTAAACAAGCAGTGGCGATACCAGTTATGTCGCTAGGCATTGCGCTGGTCACTGGGCCACAAAGTTTAAGGATGAAAAGGTGACACTATGGCAAGAGAACCCATCTATCTAACTGCTAAAGGGCTCGAGAAGATCAAGCAGGAACTCCAGTACCTTAAGGACGTCAAGCGCGCCGAGATTGCCGCCAATATGGGCAAGGCGATTGAAGACGGTGACCTGCGCGAAAGTGCCGCCTATGACGAAGCGCGCATGGAGCAAAGCGCCAATGAGGTGCGAATTGCTGACCTGGAGGAAATGATCTACCGTGCACAGGTCGTCGAGGCCGATGCCAGTGACAATGCTGCGGCGATGATAGGAAGCAGTCTGGTGCTGGAAGATACTGAGGGTCAGCAAGAGACCTATCACCTGGTAGGTACGCATGAGGCAGATATTTTTGAAAACCGCATCTCGGATGAGTCACCCTTTGGGCAGCAGCTTGTGGGCCGCCGCAGGGGTGATAAGATCAAGCACCGGCATCTGGAATATACAGTTTTGCAGATTGTCATTGAATAGCCGGCTGGATGCAGCCTTGTTTAGAAGTTCATCACGCTTCTCACCGCCAAAAGCGGGTACATTGGGCTTGTGTTAAGATTTGCGCTTATCGCTCTAGCTATCGTGATGCTTATTTTGGTCATGCTGTCGCTGTTACCTGAGTCGCCGCGCAGCATCCCGGACTCGAGCATTGTGCTCACAGATAGCCAGGTCAGCCTCTACCCTCAGGAAGATCCCGAAGCGCTGTGGACTTTTTTTGCACCACAGCTCATCTATTTTCCAGATTTGCGCGAAAGCACCCTGCTAAATATCGAAGATGGGCAGCGTGTTGTGAATGGGGTCACGGATTTTACATTGCAAAGTGAACGTGTCATCATTGGCAGTGATGACAATCTGCGCGGTGACGCTATATTCGTGCGTATCCTGAATAAGCCAGACGACCCCGCTGATGATTATGAACTGGAAATGGAGAGCAAGTTTGGGCGGCAGGTGCTGATCAACCAGCGCGAGGGACGCTTTGAGATTCCGCGCGTGCGCATGATTGGCGAAGGTACCGAAAGTATCTATGAAAATATGCGGATTGATTTTTCGCTGGAGACCTTTGAATCTGGTGGTGCTGGCACCGTGGGCTTCAGTCGTTTTGATCTCAGCGATGGAGAGTGAGTGATGCAAAAACTACCTTTACTGGCTGTGCTCCTGGTACTGGCGCTGGTACTGGCTCAAAATGAGGTCAGTGAGCGCCGCGTTATCAGTATCGACTCGAGCGGTGGTTCTCAAAGCGGCAACCTGCGCTATGGTCCTATTCAATACAGCCACCCTGATCCTGAAGGCATCGTGGCAACCGTCTCAACGCTGACCATTTACGCAGCCCAGGCAGAGCTGCGTGGCCCTGAAACCGAGGGGGAGCGCCTTAGCCTAACCGAGGCTCGTGGGCAACGCACGGCCAGCTTTGTGGATGGTGTACGGGTGACCCGTGGCAGACTAGAGGCGACAGGACTTGATCTTGGCTACAGCGAAACGCTGGGCCTTGGTACGCTGACGGGTGGCGTTAATATCCGGCTTGATCCGCGAGAAGGAGAAGCGGATGATCCAGTTTTTATTACGGCGCTGAGCGCCGAGTTTGATGTGGATAACGACGTCAGTATCAGCCGAGGAAATGTTCAGCTCGAGAATGGTCCCCAACGTGCCGAGGCCGACGAAATCGAGTATGAAGAAGACATGGCACTAGGTGTCCTGCTCTGTGAGGGTCGTCAGTGCGTGGCAACCCGCACCGATGCCGATGGTAACGAGTTGATTATCAGTGCCAATGAAATTCGGGTCTTGACCGACCTTGACCAGCTTTTTGCCAGGGGAGATGTGACGATTATCGATGGCAGTATTACCAGTCGTGGGGATATTGTGTTTTTTGATGATAACCGCTCGAGAGCTGAGATTATCGGTGTCACGAGCCAGGCTGTTGCCATCGATGAAGAAGAAGGCATTGAAATCACGGGCGACCGCATCGAACAGCGCACCGATATCAACACGATCAGCCTGATTGACGCTTCGCTGGAATCCGAGTTTACCGAAAACGATTTTTTGCTGAGCCGCGAACGCGAGTAGCCATGCGCGCTACGGTCCTGATTTTCCTGCTACTCATTCCTCTGGCAATACTTCAGGACAGGCCACTGAGTTCTCTGCGGCTAACCCGCGAGGACCGCGTGATTGTCGTCAACCAGTACGCACCGGCAGCCGAAGGGGGTGAGTTTCGTACCAACGCCCCTGACTGCGATGAGGATGAAGGCATTCGTACCAGCACCATCTACGCCCCCGAGCCCTATCTGGTCGAAACACTGGTGGGAGAGACGCGCATAAGCTCGAGAATTGTTTTGCAAAAACGCCCGCCGGCCGATCGTGGTGGGCAGAACAAGGCGCTGCTGGAAATGTTCAGCGGGGCTTTGCGCATCAATCCTGATACACTTTGTCCCGAAGATATTGAGCGGGCTGAGGTGGCCGAAGTCATCATGGAGCAGGGGCGCAGCCGCATTGTAGGGCTTAGTTTCAGCTACGATAATGAGAGCGGGATTGGTGATATGCAGGGTCCTATCAGCCTCGAGCGCGCTGCTGACGGCGACTCTCCGGCGCTGAGTGCCACGTCTGGCAGGCTCATTTACAACGAGGAAACCGATACCTCACTTCTCACAGGCAACGTGGAGCTGCGTTCGGAAGACCGTGTGAGCGAGGCTGATGAAATCGAATACGACGAGGCCAACAGCCTGGCTATTTTGCGTGGCTCACCTGCTATCAGCCGCCAGGGGCAGGATGTTGTGCAGGGAAACGTCATCCTTTACTATCTGGATAGCAATGATGTGGTGGTGCGCGGCAATGTTCAGGCTACGCTCGAGCTTGACCTGGGAGATTAATACCGAGCCTGATAAACTGGTTAAAGATTAGAAATTCATTTCCCCGCTTCCTAACGCCCTGCTCGGGATAAATCCTTGGGTTTATCCCAATGATTTATCCCGAACCGGTATAACTCAAAAACCGCGAAACAAAGGACGCCACTCCCAAGGTATGGCATAAAGAATAATCACAGCCGCCAGGACGTAGCCTACTGTGGCACGAATGAACTTGGCGCGGTCACTTTTGGCACGTTTGGCTAACGAGTAACCCAGTTGGGCCGCGATAATGGCAAGAATCATCAGAGTCAGGTGTTCCACCACAAAAAATCTCGCCTGTGTGTCGCGCATAGCCGCGCTCATATTGCCCATCAGACCCTGAATATAGGGACTGACCACATACAGCAGCAAGCCTATGACCAGTTGTGCATGGAGTGAGCTGGTAAAAATCAGACCTGCTCTGCTATGGTTTTTTGACCAGCGGGTCTGGGTGACCAGGCCCTGAACTGAGGTGATAATGGCGTAGAGTCCACCCAGTACCACCACCCAGCGCAACAGGTTATGTAAAGCCAGCATTAGTGTATAAATCGTCATACTTCCTCCTGAGATTCCCTATATTCCTTCACCTTGACCACTTCGGGATTTGGGTCATGTTGCCTGCCCTCGCCCAGTCAGCAGCCTGCCTGAACCCTGCTTGGCAGTGAGCGTGAGCAAGACAAACAGTGAGCAAGACAAACAGTGAGCA
>CAZZPQ010000238.1:0-3830 GCA_964655595.1 uncultured bacterium | reverse complement strand
GATTTATCCGGAACTGGTATTAGACCGCTAAACATCTTTAGCTTACTGGGCTTTTGCAAAGTCTACTGATGTAAGCGTCTGCCAGAACTCATGACTCCAAGCAGCACAGTTATACACTTTTAGTGAAGCCTTAACGAGCTATCACTGCTTTTATTCACCAAGCCCAGCAGTGCCAGACTCTGATCTTGAAGGGAGCAACAATGAATCCAAAAATCAGTTTTATCGGGGCAGGGAGTACCGTCTTTGCCAAGAATTTAATGGGCGATATTTTGTCTTATCCAGAACTCGCCGAATCAACCCTGATGCTTTACGACATCGACGCCGAACGCCTGAAAACCTCGGAGATTGTCGCGCATCAGATAGCAGACGTCCTGGGTGCAAAGCCCAAGATCGAAACGACCACCGACCGCGAACGCGCACTTGACAGTGCGGACTACGCCATCAGCATGTTTCAGGTGGCAGGCTACAAACCAGGCACGGTCACCGACTTTGAAATTCCCAAAAAATATGGTTTGCGTCAGACAATTGCTGATACTCTGGGAATTGGTGGCATTATGCGAGCAGCGCGGACGATTCCGGTGTTTTTGGATATCTGCCGCGATATGGAGCGGCTCTGCCCAGATGTTATGCATCTTAACTACGTCAACCCTATGGTGATGAACTGCTGGGCCATGAACCGTGCCAGCAGAATTAAAACTGTCGGGCTTTGTCACAGCGTACAGGGGACTGCTGAACAGCTTGCTCGAGATATCAACGTGCCGATTGACGAAATCAACTATCTCTGTGCGGGCATCAATCACGTAGCCTTTTACCTGCGTTTTGAGCATGATGGTCAAGATCTTTACCCCAAAATTCACCAGGTACTCAGCGAAGGGCGCGTGCCCGACTGGAACCGGGTGCGCTACGAAATGTTTAAGCGCTTAGGTTACTTCGTCACCGAATCAAGCGAGCACTTTGCTGAATACACTCCCTGGTTTATCAAAACCACCCATCCTGAACTGATCGATGAGTTTAACATTCCACTCGACGAATATATCCGCCGCTGCGAAGTGCAGATTACCGCCTGGAGCTTTATGCGGCAAAAGCTGGAAAACCCTGAAGCCGACCTGACTAACGCCTTCAAGGCAGCCATGAGTGATGCTGGTGTTTCTGAAGAGCACATGCCCCACGTGGTACATAGCTTTGAAAATCTGCATGAGGTTAAACGCAGCCACGAATACGGCTCAACCATTATTCACAGCCTGCACACCGGAGCACCAAGTGTTATCTACGGTAATGTGGAAAATACTGGTCTGATTGACAACCTGCCAGCCGGTTGCTGTGTAGAGGTGCCCTGTGTCGTCGATAAAAATGGAGTCCAGCCAACCAAAATTGGTAGCCTGCCACCGCAGCTGGCCGCGCTGATGCAGACCAATATCAACGTGCAGGCGCTCACTGTTGAAGCGCTCTTGACTGGCAACCGCGAGCACCTCTATCACGCTGCCATGTTTGACCCACACACCGCCAGCGAGCTGAGCCTCGAGCAAATCTGGAACTTGGTTGATGACCTCATTGAAGCACACGGTGAGTGGCTACCTGAGTCTCTGCGGGCTACCTAAAACGGAGCCCGATAAATTGTTTGCAGATTTAAAAAGCAGTGCCTAGCTTCCTAACGCTCTGCTCGGGATAAATCATTGGGATAAACCCAATGATTTATCCGGAACTGGGATAATAACCAGGAATTTCTGCTGGCAACTATCTGTCTGCACAGCGTAGTGAACATCTCAGTATTTTTACAAACTTCCTTGATAGATGCTTCGTGCGACCCGGGAAAGTTGAAAGCTGACGACCAAGGCGCCTTGAGATTGTGCCACGCAACTGTGGCAGATTACACTGGCAACTTGCAAAACTGATAGGATGGTCTATGCGAACGAATGCGATAAAAACTAAAATGATGCAGGGCCAAGCCGTGGTAAATGGTTGGCTAACGATCCCCTCTGGCGTTAGTGCCGAAGTAATGGCCCATGCTGGCTTTGATAGCCTGACGGTTGACATGCAGCACGGCCTGATGCACTATGACACAGCACTCACCATGCTCCAGGCTGTGTCAACCACCAGCGTCACTCCGCTTGCTCGTGTGCCCTGGAACGAGCCTGGCATCATTATGAAAATGCTGGACGCTGGCTGTTACGGTATTATTTGCCCGATGATCAGTAGTCGTGAGGAATGTGAGCAGTTTGTGGGGGCATGCCGCTACCCGCCTGCTGGTTATCGCAGCTATGGTCCAACCAGAGCAAACATTTACGCTGGTAGTGACTACGCTGCCAACGCTAACGACACAGTGCTGACTTTCGCCATGATAGAAACGGCAGGTGCTATGGCTAACCTTGACGCGATTATGAGTGTGCCTGGCTTAGACGGCATCTATGTCGGACCTGCCGACTTGTCACAGGCGCTGGGTGGCCCGCCAGGGGCAGATTGGCAGGATGGACCGGTACCTGCAGCGCTTGACGAGATATTGTCAACCGCCAAGCGCTATGGTCTTTTTGCTGGTATCCATTGTGGTTCTGCTGCTTATTCAACACTCATGATTGAAAAGGGTTTTGACTTTGTCACCATTGCCTCTGACCTGCAATATCTAAACACCTACGCCCGTCAGGTAGTGGAAGAAATCAAGGGTGAAAGCAGCGAAGCGCAGACCAAAGGACCTTACTAGCGTCTTCCTGAGGTGAGATCTAATACATCCAGGCTAAGCCGTGAGTTGGATAACCAGCGGCCAAATCGGAATGCGCTCATATCCTGGCACAAACCCCTTGGATTGTATAAGGCTGCTGTAGACTGGAGCATTTAGTCATGGAGTTTCAACTGAGTGACCACCCCCATCGCCGCCTCAATGTTCTGAGGGGTGAATGGGTGCTGGTCTCACCACACCGAACCAAACGCCCCTGGCAGGGAAAGGTCGAAAAACCCCTCACAGACAAGCGCTTCGAGTACGATCCGAACTGTTATCTGTGCCCCGGTAACGAGCGCGCTGGTGACGCGGTCAACCCCGACTACAGCAGCACTTTTGTCTTTACCAATGACTTTGCTGCTCTTCTGCCCGATACCCCCGCGTTTAATAGTAGCGAAGCTGATCTTCTGCACACCCAGGCGCTACGCGGTACTTGCCGTGTCATCTGCTTTTCCCCGCGCCACGACCTGACACTTGCCGCCATGACACCGGCTGAGCTTCGGAGCGTGGTCGATATGTGGGCAGAGCAGTTTGCTGAACTAGCCCAGACATATCACTGGATTCAGATTTTCGAGAGCAAAGGGCAGATTGTCGGTGCCAGTAACCCTCATCCGCATGGACAAATCTGGGCGAGTGACTTCTTGCCCACCGAAGCAGCTGCTGAAGACATCAACCAAAAACGCTACTTTGACAAGCACGATCGTCCGCTTCTGCTTGATTATCTGGAACTCGAGCAGCGTAAGGGAGAGCGCATTGTCACTTATAATGACCACTGGCTGGTCGTTGTTCCCTATTGGGCCTACTGGCCATTTGAGACACTGGTCTTACCTAAAAGGCACGTGCGTTACCTGTTTGAGTTGACCGACATTGAGCGAGACGCCTTGGCCGACATCCTTAAAGCTATGCTGACCCGTTTTGATAACCTCTTTGAAACTGACTTCCCCTACTGCTCAGGTTGGCACAACGCCCCGGTAGGTGAGGGGTTTGAGCACTGGCAGCTCCACGCGCACTATTATCCACCGCTCTTGCGCAGCGCCACGGTGCAAAAGTTTGTTGCCAGCTATGAGTTGCTTGCCGAAGCGCAGCGTGACTTGACACCAGAGCAGGCGGCTCAAAGGCT
>CAZZPQ010000237.1:0-3876 GCA_964655595.1 uncultured bacterium | reverse complement strand
TGTGATTCGCTGGGTCTATGAGAATGTCTGCAGTCAGGATACTATAGCTGCATACTATGACACTGCCTGAGGATTCTTTGTTGCAACTATCCCAAGACCCAAGGTTGGGGCTTTGCCTGACAAGCATGCCCCCTACAGCAAAGGGCTTCACATTATGCCTGTGTTCTGACACAGATTCCGAGGCTATGTGTTCACAGCCTTAACTGCCTTGCGCCAGTACCCAGCGGCCTACCGAGGCGCGGTTTATTACACGCTCTTTTGGGGTACTGCCGGTATATTTGAGCCATTTTTGAGCATTCATTTCATCAACCTGGGTCTCTCAGGTCAACAGATTGGTTGGTTATGGGCACTGGTGCCACTTATGGCGCTGGTGGTGTCGCCCTTGCTGGCTGTAATCGTTGACCGTAATGCCTGGCGTGTCAGAGCTCTTACGCTCATCCTGCTCTGTTTTGTTCCGATTGTGCTGGGTTTTAGTGTGCCCACTACGTTTCTGGCCATGCTCTTTCCCATGCTCCTTTTTGCCATGGTGCGTGGTCCTGCTGAGGTATTGGCAGATTCGGTGATTGCGCGAATGGCCTCAAGCGAGCGGCTCAACTTTGGTTCGATGCGCCTTTGGGGCAGCCTCAGCTTTACCGTCATCGTGCTGGTCAGTGGCTATATCTGGCAGCGCAGCGGCTATACGCCCATGTTTTTTGTCGCAGCAGGCGCTTATGTTCTGGTAGCTTTAAGTGCGTTTAGCCTGACTGAAGAAGGCCGCCAGTCAAGCAGTCCTCGAGGGTTCAGACTGGCAGGCTTGAGCCCTGCGATTCGCCTGCTAACTATCTGCTCGTTTCTGGCAGGAACAGCCCTTGGTATCAGCTGGACGTTTATAGGTGTCTATATCGACGCATTGGGTGGCGCAGCCATATTCGTGGGAGCGGTTTTTGCACTCTCTGCTATTACCGAGTTGCCCAGTATGCAGTACGCCAGTAGACTCAAGGAGCGTTTTAGCGGTCAGGTAATGCTGGTGTTTACCTATTTGCTTCTGGCTGTTGTGTCTTTGGCCTATGCGCTCACTAGCTCTTTGCTGATTTTGCTCTTGCTGAGTACCCTGCGGGGCATTGGCTTTGGTCTGTTTTTTGTGATTACCGTGCAGATGGTCGATGAACGTGCGCCGCTGGGTTGGTCGAGCAGTCTGCAGAGTCTGGTGATGGGCGTGGCCGCCTTTGGTCTGGCACGTCTGATTGGCAGCCCACTCGGTGGGGCTCTGTTTGATATTGCCCCTCAATTACCCTTCGTGCTGAGTGGTGGTTTATTGCTTGTGGCTGCTATCATTCTCTTTAGCAGGCGGCGAGTCTTTGAAGGTGTTCCTCAAGTACCTGCTCAGATATAAGATACATGCCAGGTGTAAGATACATAGCCGTAAGTTACAGGAGGCCTTTATGACGACCAGACCCACTAGCCCATTTAGTCTTTGTTTTGATGATGACGTTCAGACCCAGGATTCACTGCCAGAGGATTTTAGACAGTTTTACGGGAGTGACTGGCATATGCGGCGTATGGCGGAGCGGCCTTATGTCTACTCGAACTTTGTACTGGCGCGGGATGGGCGCGTTTCCTTTAACGAAGCCGGGCACTTGGGTGGGGGAGACGTGAGTGGTTTTAATGCGCATGACCAGTGGTTGATGGGTCTGCTGCGCTCGAGGGCTGATGCAATACTGGTGGGGGATAATACCCTAAGGCTCGAGCCCGAACACATCTGGACGGCCGAGTACATCTACCCAGGGGACGCTGAAGCTTTTAGGGAGTTACGGAAGCAGGAAGGTCTGGCGCGCTACCCGTATCAGATCTTTTTATCACTAGGGGGAGATTTTGACGCCAGTGCAACTATTTTTCAGCAGGCAGACATGCATGTCATTATTGCGACCACCAGGCGCGGCGCTGAGCAGGCGCAGGCCCTAAAGTCAGCCGGTCAACTCAGCATCCTGTCGCTGGGTGAGGAGAGTGTAGATCTGGCTGAACTCCTTGCGGTTCTCTACCGTGACTATGGTATCAAAAACCTGCTTTGTGAAGGTGGACCGCGGGTGTATGGGTCATTTCTGGCAGCAGGTCTCATGGATGACGAGTTTTTGACCCTGGCGCCCACACTCATCGGCCAGGCGGATAAACCCCGCCCGAGCCTGGTTGAAGGTGTGGCCTTTATGCCAGACCATCACCCCAAATCCAATCCTGTGAGCCTGCGGCGGGCAGGGGCGCACCTCTTTTTGCGCGCGAGTTATACTTACCCATGACCGAGGCACAACTCGCCAGGCTCAAAAGTGTCGCGGGTGACAAGGCGGTGATGACCGACCCCAGGGTGCTCGCGGTTATGTCGCAGGATCACTACTGGTTTTCACCCGTTTTGAAACCTCAGTTGCAGGATAAGCTCGCCGATGTCATCGTGCAGCCGGATTCAGTGACAGCACTCAAGGATGTCATCGCTTTTGCCTACCAGCATGATATCCCGTTGACAACACGCGGTAGTGGCACGGGTAATTATGGCCAGGGAATGCCGATGCGCGGCGGCATCGTGCTCAGCACCCACGGGCTAAAAGACATCCTGGAGCTGACGCCAGCGGCAGCCAAAGTGCAGGCTGGCGTGCGCCTTGGCAGTCTCGAGCGCGAAGCCCGCAAGCTCGGCGCGGAACTGCGCATGTACCCCAGCACCTATGTCACTGCTACAGCGGCAGGCTTCCTGGCTGGGGGTGCGGGAGGAATTGGCTCGGTCACCTGGGGGACACTCTGGGATGAGGGGAATATTCTGGCAGCGACGGTCGTCACCATGGAAGCGCAGCCACAACTGCTCGAGATTGTCGGTCACGACGCCCTGCAGGCCGTCATTCATTCCTGTGGTCTGACCTGTGTGATTGTCGCTGCAAGCTTTGCACTTGCCCCAGCGCAAGCCTGGCAGCAGTATGTCGTTGCCTGTGACAGTTTCGACGACGCCCTCAGTTTTGGCGAGCGCCTGGCGTATGATGAATCCATCAGCAAGCGCCTGGTGTCCTTGCATGAGTGGCCGATTCCGAGCTTTTTTACCAAACTGCGGCAAGAGGGCATCATCCAGGACGGCAAGGCCCACCTGCTGCTTGAAGTAACGCTGGACCCTGGTGACATGGAAGCGCTGGCTGCTGAGTCTCAGGGCAGCGTCACCTGGCACGGACCGCACGAGAGCTACGCAGCGGGCCGGATTAAACTCTCTGACTATAGCTGGAATCACACCACGCTCTGGGCGCTCAAGAGTGACCCGGATATCACCTATCTGCAGGACGCCTACGACCGTGAGCGCGTGCGGGAGCAACTCGCCAGCAGGCAGGCAGCCTTTCCGGGCGAGCTTTTGCACCACATCGAGTTCATGCGCTTTGGTGGGCCGCCCTATCCGCAGGGTATGACACTGCTGCGCTTCAGGGACGAAGCTCGCCTGCGCGAAATCAGTCGCTACAGCGAAAGCATCGGCATGCCGGTAGCCGACGCGCACAGCCACAAGCTGGACGAGGATATTCGCTGGAACGGGCAGCCCATTCTGGACGCCAAAAAGCGCTGGGACCCCAAGGGTTTACTCAACCCCGGGCATCTGAAGGCGCTCGACTAATTAGTCGCTGCGCCCAATCTCGCAGGACTGTCCGACAAAACCCGGTCGCTCAAAGACTCGGAGAACCCCGCCTGTGCCCTCAGGCAGCAGCAGCACCTGCACCGCGTGATAGAGCGCTCCCTCGACTCGTGGTCGGGGGCCAAAGCCAACGGTATTCAGGTCATTTAGCTCCCCTGCGCCCCGGAGCGGCATGAGCAGTGCAAAGCCATCGGTGTGAGCGGGTCGTTCGGCAAAGACCAGCGCTAAATCACCGACATCATAAGAGAGCG
>CAZZPQ010000236.1:0-3901 GCA_964655595.1 uncultured bacterium | reverse complement strand
CGTCATTGAATATCTCACAAAAGTCAGTATGCTAAAAGTCGTGCTGACACCCGAACTACTGCTGCACGCTTACTGCCAGGGCCTCTTTCCCATGGCTGACCCAGATGAGGCCAATGCGCTCTATTGGTATGAACCCAACCCCAGAGCCATCATCCCACTGGAATCTTTTCATGTTCCCAAGCGCCTCAGACGGACACTGCGGCAGGAGGCCTTCGAGATTCGCTTCAACAGCAACTTTAATGCCGTTATCCTTGGCTGCGCGCAAGCAGCAACTGGACGGCAAGAAACCTGGCTAAGCCCCGAACTCATCAGCCTGTACGCTAAACTCCACAAACTGGGCTTCGCCCACAGCTGCGAAAGCTACCTTGCCGGCGAGTTGGTTGGTGGGGTATACGGCGTGGCGATTGGTGGCTTTTTTGCGGGCGAAAGCATGTTCGCTCGGACGACTGACGCCAGTAAGGTCGCACTGGTCAGCTTACTGCAACACCTAAAGCAGCAAGGCTTCAGGCTCTTTGATACCCAATTCATCACACCTCATCTCAAACAGTTTGGCGCTTACTGCATAAGCCGGGCCGAGTACCGGCGCAAGTTGGCAAGCGCGCTGAGTCTGAAGACAAACTTCATACCAGATGAGAAAAAGTAGTATACTTGTCTACTATTTCCCGTATACAATAATGACAGATGAGCGTGCATTCCCCTTCTCCGGAAAGTCCCTGGCGTCGTGTACTTGAAGAATTAAGACAGGTTATTGGTAACAAACGTGATGCAGATGGTGTGCTGGGTAGCATCAACTGGCTTCGCCAGCACATGGCTCTGGAGGGAGCCAATCCCAACGTCGTACGAAACATTCTTTACCGCGACAAGGGCAAGCCTGCTGACAAGCGCGTTCTCTACAAACTCATCAGAAACCTGTGGCAAGAACAAACAGGTACGGCTTTGCAAGCACCCGAACTTGAAGTTTTATTTGCTGACACAAGTATCAGCGATGCCGATGTCAGCCAGTTGCTGGGCCGTGAAAAACGGCGGGCTTACACCAGTTTTGTAAGCAGCGTCAGATCAGGTCAGCAACCCAAGTTGTTAGTGTTGGGGCGTCCGGGCAGTGGCAAGACCTTGCTGCTCGACTATATTCAGCAAGCACTGGAGCTCGCTCCTAAGGCAGCACAGAGCATTGTGCGGCTCGAGTTCAGTAGCCCTGATGTGCTGTCTTCGTTGAGCCTGCTGGCAGATAAGCTAGGCGTTCCACGAAATGTACTCGAAGCCAAGGTCGTCAAGTTGGGTACTGCCAGTGCCTTTGCCGTCCAGGCTGACGCCCAGGCAGATATCAGCCGCACCCTAATTGAGGCCCTACGCTTACGACAGAGAACTTGCATTTTACTCCTGCATTTATCACAGACTTTAAATGATACAACCCTCATGGCAGGCACATCCCTGCGCCTGAATACGGACGAAGTCCCACGTGTCAATGCAGCCGATTGGCTGTGGTTCAACCTGATTGAACCCTTAAGCAAACTGCCAGATCTTAGCCTGCTGGTGAGCAGTGTCAGTATCCCTGCCAGAGCCCTGGGCAACCTGAACACCTTTGACGGTCCGGTCAAACTGAGTCCACCTACTTTAAGCGAAGCGCGAAGATTTGTTAAAACACGCCTGCCAAGCCTACCCACAGCTGAGCAGGAGGTCATTGTTCAACGCGCCGGGCGTTCCTACGAGCAACTGCGTACCCTTGCTTTATTGGCTGAGCTACGAGAATTTTCACCCGATGATGGCAGTAGCCATTTTGAACATCTTGAGCAGTTAAGCCAGTTGCTCGAGACTACTGCTGACGCACGGCTACGACATTTTCTGGAAGCGCTGGCCGTCTTATCCCTGGCGGAGTATCCGGTATTTCACGCGCACAGCCTGGCAGCTCTGCTTCCAGCCGAGTGGTCACAACTCAACCAGATAGAGCAGGCTTTTCTTGATCCAGTACCCGGTCAGGACGAGTGCTATCGCTGCTTTTCAAGACAGTTTGCTCGCGGTCTGCGGCAACGCTTTAGACTGAACAACCATGAACGCTACCAGCATCTGCACCAGCTCGCAGCCGAGCACTATGAATCTGCGGATGAGATTCTACCTACCCCAGAAAAAACGGTGCGCTGTCTTCACCACTTGTTTGAAGCGCGCAACTGGCCCAAACTGGAAAGCTGGATGCTGCGCTCAAGCATTCCACAAAACCTGCTGCCCCGCCTCTGGGACTGCGCTTTGGTAGAACTGAGTGCTGCACCACTTGAAGCCATTGCGCGCCAGGTCGCCTCACATTATGTTCGTCTGGGCAGCTACCAACACCCGGATGCAAAGGCGTCACTGGCGGTGCTCGAGTCTTCAGATAATACCGCGACTAAAGCCTGGACCCTGCTAAAGCGCGCCGAGGGAGCAGTACTGCGCGGGCAGATTGATCAGGCAGGAGAGCTTTTAGAAAACTGGCCTGACCCGGGCAGCAGACACCTTGAGGTTGAGTTTCATCTGATTCAGGCCAGCATCGCGCGCTGGCGCGGCGATCTGACTAAAGCTGCCAAACTGATTAACCAGCGGGCGCGTGTCCTTTTGGGCAGCATTTCTGCCAGTGATAGCGATTACCGCAGCCTTTCAGCGCGTGTCGCTGTCTGGGCAGGCCTCATTGCCAAAGACCAAGGGGATTTGCAAACTGCCCTCCATGAGTTTTCCAGCCTGCATCCGGCTGACGATCTGATATCCGCACGACTGGCTTTTCAAATCGGCGACGTTCATATGCAGCTTGGTCAGTTTGACAGCGCACTTAGCGCCCTCAGTAGTGCCGTCCATGGTGCTTATCGCAATGAAGCTCTCATTCAGGAGCAAACGCGCTATCTGGCCCGTCGCGGCACCTTGTACCGCAAACAACATCAGCTAAGCCTGTCCCAGGCTGATTTTGATGCCGCTCTGAGCCTTCTTCAGGCCGATAGCGAACTCGAGGACCTCGAGCGTGCCTTCTGGCTAGCCAAGGTTCAGGATGAATACGCGCTGCTACTATTAGCCCAAGGGCACTTTGACGAAGCTATTTTTTTGTTGTATCACAATCAGCAGGTTTTTCAGACCTACCAAGAAGAACATCAGCTTGACGCCAGCTATCGCAGCTTACGCTCGAGGCTGCGCCTGGCACTGGCTTATGTCTGTCGCAGCAGCCGACAGAGTTACTACTATCCCATCGTACGCCCTGTCAATTCCGTCACTGATTCACATGACCTCCGTCAGGCGCAGCACCTCATTGAACAGACGCTTGCGGCCATCGCTGCAAAAACCCAAAGTGATGTCTTATACCAGCGCCTATACCGCAGGGCACTACTGCTGGCCAGCAGTATCGTTGAAGCCAAGGATGCCTGCGACTACGCAGAGCAAGCCATAAGCTTTTCCGACTATGCTTATGAGGCCGCCAGGAGCTACGGCCACCTGGCCTGTGCTGCTCTGCAAACGAGTGATTACCAGCTAGCGCAAAAGGCCACAACCCATGCCAGGCTGGAGTTGGAGCAGCTAAACCAACCCAGCGACCAAGATCCAGCACTGACCAGTTGGATTCTGAGTCTCTCCCTGCAAGGCAGTATCCTGGCAGGTGATATTCCTAAAGCCCTGAATTTGCTGGCTGAGGCTTTGCAAATGCCTCATCTTGCCACCTTTCACGAAATGATGCTGCGAACTACTGCTCAGCTACTGGAAGATTCAGCAAATCTGCATCATCAGCTTTTGGCGGACTACAACCAGGCGACAACGGGGTTGAGACTGGCTGACCAACTGGTGCTTGACTGGCGCGAAGGCAGACTCAACTTAGCGCCAGCAGAGCTTTCACAAGCATAGCTTAGTACTTAAATCTGGCAAGTCTCTATCTATCTTGCTGGCTAAACCTGCGAAGTCG
>CAZZPQ010000235.1:0-3904 GCA_964655595.1 uncultured bacterium | reverse complement strand
CAATGCCTACACCTAACCATCCAACCAGTCATTTCAGAAGTATGATGGCCTTATGGAGCTCATTGCCTATGGAACACGCCTAATCCTTAACGGCTACACTATCAACAAAGCTCAGATGGATAAAACCCACTTGAACGACTTTCTGGAAACATGCAGTGCTTTGCTCGAGCCTATTACCAAGAACCGACCCGTCGTGATTGAAACAGCTGACCCACAAGGCGGTTCATTAGCTATGCTGATGCCGGAATCTTACGTCATGCTACATGCTTTCCCAGATCTAGGCGTCGTTTCAAGCCGAATATTTTCCCATCGACACCTTTTGGTGAGTCGCCTTAGCAGTCTCTTCACAGAGCATTTTGTAGTTGGCCGACATGAAAGCCATCTAAGCAACTTCAGCAGTAGTCTGTCTAAAAATGAAAGTGATGTAAAACGTTTACTTCGGGGAGATCGGGTTTACACCATGTTACAGGTCAGCGAGAATCTGGTATTCTGATAGGATATTTTATGCCTCTCAAACGTTTGTCTAAGAACTAGCGAAAGAATTGGTTTAGGTCTTATTATTTCAAACAGGGTTGCGGGCCTAAACATAGCATATTCAGGAGGATTACAGTGGCAACGCACATTCTCGCAATTGACCAGGGCACAACCAGTTCCAGAGCCATTATCTTTGACCGGCAGGGAAATATAACCGCGGTAGCTCAGCGTGAATTTACGCAATACTATCCGCAACCCGGACTTGTCGAGCACGACCCGACTGAGATCTGGTCAAGTCAATCCAGTGTGGTGGCTGAAGTCCTGGCAAAAAGTAACCTGAGCGCAGCAGATATTGATAGTATCGGCATAACCAATCAGCGCGAAACGACGATTTTATGGCAAAAGTCCACTGGTAAACCCCTCTACAACGCAATTGTCTGGCAGGACCGACGCACTGCCAGTGACATCGACAAACTCAAGGAGCAAGGGCTCGAGCCCCTTTTCCAGGAAAAAACCGGCCTGGTGCTGGACGCCTATTTTTCTGGCAGCAAAGTAGCCTGGCTACTTCGCAACGTTCCAGAGGCTCGGGCGCTGGCGGAAAAAGATGATCTGGCCTTTGGCACCGTCGATAGCTGGCTGGTATACAAGATGACGGGTGGCAGTGTTCACATCACTGACGCTACCAACGCCAGCCGTACCTTACTCTTTAATATCCACACATTGGACTGGGACGACGAACTTCTGACTATACTAAATATCCCCCGCAACATACTGCCTGAGGTCAGGTCCTCGAGCGAGGTCTATGCGGAAACCACCAAGGGCTTTCTGGGTAGTCCTGTCCGCATTGCAGGAATCGCTGGCGACCAACAGGCCGCCACTTTCGGTCAGAGTTGTTTTGCCAAAGGACAGGGAAAAAACACGTATGGCACAGGCTGTTTTATGGTGCTAAATACGGGTGAGCGCCCAATCCACTCGAGCAACAAGCTGTTAAGCACCATCGCCTGGCAGCAACAAGGGGTGAGTTACGCGCTCGAGGGTAGCGTATTCATTGCAGGTGCTGTAGTTCAGTGGCTGCGTGACAGCTTAGGTATCATTAAACACTCTGCCAAGGTCGAAGCGCTCGCAAGCAGCGTAGCAGACAACGGCGGCGTCTATCTGGTACCTGCCTTTGCGGGGCTAGGAGCGCCACACTGGGACCAGTACGCACGTGGAACTATTCTCGGTTTAACCCGAGGTAATACCTCTGCACACATTGCCCGCGCCGCACTGGAATCCATCGCCTATCAAAGCGCTGATGTTGTGACTGCCATGGAAGCAGATAGTGGTGTGCGCCTACAGGAATTGCGAGTTGATGGTGGCGCTTCGACCAATGACCTGCTAATGCAGTTCCAGGCAGATATCCTGAATGTTCCTGTGGTACGCCCCAAAATCACTGAAACTACCGCCCTGGGTGCCGCATATCTGGCAGGTCTGGCAACAGGCTTTTGGCGCTCCCGAGAAGAGATCGCGGCGCAGTGGCAGGTAGGTAAATGCTTTGAACCCCAGATGTCAGCCGACAGCCGCAAGCAGCATCTTTATAACTGGCAAAAAGCACTAGGTAGAGCCAAGTCTTGGAGTGAATCATGAACCGCAGTGAACATTTACAACGCCTGACAACAGAAAGTTATGACATTTTGGTTATTGGTGGTGGGGCCACGGGTGCTGGCGCAGCCCTGGACGCTGCCAGTCGTGGCTACAAGGTTGCCCTGGTTGAACGGGATGACTTTAGCAGTGGCACCAGCAGTCGCAGCACCAAGCTCATTCATGGTGGTGTCAGATATCTCGAGCAAGCTGTTAAGCGCTTTGACCGCAGTCAGTTTAATCTGGTGCGCGACGCACTCAAAGAGCGCGCCACCCTGATTCGGCTTGCCCCACATCTGGCAAAACCTCTACCACTGGTGACGCCGCTTTACAATCTGCTTGAGGTCCCATATTACATGACCGGACTTAAAATGTATGACTGGCTTGCAGGCAAGGATAATCTGCACCCCAGTCGTTTTGTCGATGCCAGCGAAGCCTTGCAGCAGTTTCCCATGCTGAAAAAAGAAGGCCTGCGCGGCGGCGTCATTTACTACGACGGACAGTTTGACGACGCCCGGATGAATGTCTGTATAGCCTTGACAGCAGCTGACCAGGGAGCCACCGTCTGCAATCATCTCGAAGTGGTTAATCTGATAAAAACCGAAGGCAAGCTGAGTGGTGCAGTCCTAAAGGATAGACTGACGGGTGACAGCTGGTCCGTGAGCGCTAAAGCGATTGTGAACGCCACCGGGCCTTTTGCGGACGCAATTCGCAAACTGGACAACGCCCAGGTTACACCGATGCTGAGTGCCAGTTCTGGCATCCATATCATGCTGGATAAGCGCTTCTCACCACCTGGCACAGGGTTGCTGATTCCACAAACCGAAGATGGGCGGGTTTTATTCCTCTTACCCTGGTTGGGTTACACTCTGGTTGGTACAACCGATAATCCAGCCGCCATCGAAGCGCATCCTAAAGCCAGCGAGGATGATATTCTTTATATTCTCAGGCATATTCACAAGTATTTCAGCATTCCTGTTGACCGTAGTGATGTAAAGGCTGCCTGGTCAGGCCTGCGCCCACTGGTTTCCAATCCAAATGCTGCTGACACTGCTAAGCTATCACGCGATCATGTAATCAACATCAGCGACAGTGGTCTCATCACTATCGCAGGGGGTAAATGGACAACCTACCGAAAAATGGCAGTTGATACCATTAACGAAGCGGAGCGCCTTGCCCAACTGAAGCCAATGCCGTCACGGACTGAGACCATAATGCTCCGTGGCGCAGATAAGTTCAGCCCCATGGGTGCAGCCGAATTGCAGGAGAACTACGGGCTCGAGCCTGACATGGCCAGCTACCTAAACCGTGCTTACGGGGACCGTGCAGTGCACATTGCCGAGCTGATGCAAGAAGGTTTTCAGGAACGTCTTGCCAACGGCCATCCATACACCCAGGCTGAGGTTCTGTATGCCATTCGCGAGGAATCCGCTTGCAGCACGACCGATGTTCTAGCACGGCGCACCCGCCTCGCCTTTTTAGATACAGCTGCCGCTGTGCAAGCACTCCCCGTTGTGAACCAGTTGCTTGCAAAAGAGTTGGCCTGGGATGAAGAGCAGGCAAAGAATGACAGGCTCGAGGCTGAAGATTACCTTGCCAACTAGACTTTTGTAAGAACTCTACTTTATACTAAGCCCGGTAGCGCCTGGGTGGCGGAATGGTAGACGCTACAGACTTAAAATCTGTTGTCCGTAAGGGCGTGTGGGTTCGAGTCCCATCCCAGGCACCAAAAAAACATCACCTGCCATTAAGCGGGTGATGTTTTTTTCTGTTGCACACTCATCATAAAACAACAAGCAGCCTGATGCTT
>CAZZPQ010000234.1:0-3920 GCA_964655595.1 uncultured bacterium | reverse complement strand
GCTGCTCCAGGTTTGCTTTAAACGGCCAGCCAATCTCATCTTGAAAAGCACACACAGCCCGAAAGTTCTCAAGCGTGGGGTGTTTCAAATACTTTTCTTGCAGATCGATCAGGCGCATGAACAGATTGGACGGGATCACATAGACCTCCAGGGTTCAAAACACTTTGGTTGGTGGTTGGTTTAGCGGGTTTCGGGGATTTGCCGGCACTGGCGGGATTGGTTCTTAATGAATTGGTCAGACGGCAGGGGTGCTTTCAAACAGTGTTGCTTGTCAGTCAGCTTGCGTATCCGTTCGCGCTCAATACGCAGTTTTTGCAGCTGGCGATTGGTCAGTCTTTGAAAGGGATGCGACATACGGGTTGCCCTCCTCATCGTACAGGATCGGTTCGCCCGTGTTAAACAGGCACACGGTTACGGGCAGGTCAATGGTCGGGTAAAGCAGATCGATCTCGCTTGTGATCAGCTCGGCGCTGGTGCCAAGGGGACTTTTTTCGCTTCTTTTGGAGTTGACCAGCAAGATCCCCGCATCCAGGCGATTTTGATCATAGCCGATCTGCAGCCTGACCAGCCCTTCCAGGATGTATTCATAGGCGCTGATATTTCCGTCGATGGCCACATTGCGCTTAACGCCTTTATACCGGTAGCGGCGCTTTTCGATAATGCGCATGCTCTCGGTGTCAACGGTCCAGTCCATCTCATCTAATGCCATGCGCAGCAGCTCTCTTTTGTACAAGGACCCGGTCAGCACCTCGTCGACGTACTGCATGGTCAACAGCACATCCTTGGCCAGGTTCTTTTCGTTGAGTATTTCTTCAGCGCCTCTAAAATGCAGGATCTCGAACATCGCGTGACCTCCTTTGGATGTGGTTTGAGAAAAGATCCGGATAGGGATATGAAAGTAAAGGCAACTGTCGCCCAGGCGGTTGTGTGACCGTTTAAGTGGCGGATTTGCAGGCATCGGGAACCTGGCTCTTCCCCAAGATCTCATCAAGAAACAAGGACTTTTTGGACGGCTGGCCCAGGTAGCTTAGCGGGTGGGATAAAAACAGCAGCTGCATGGCCCGGGATATGGCCACAAAGCAGATCCGGCGCTCTTCTTCCAGGTTGCCCTTGCCGCTTGGCATCAGCCCTTCGACCAACCCGATGACAAACACCACGGGGAACTCGAGACCCTTTGCCTTGTGAACCGTCATCAGGCTCACGCCCTGCTTGTCATCGCCCACCGTCTCGTCTTGAAAGGTGTCGGTGTATTCAAGGAATGACCTGATGCTTAAATACCGGGTGGCTGCCAGTTGCAGCTGGTTGATGTTGTTAATCTTTACGTCATCGGGGCTGGGGATGTCCTCATCGACGATAAAGCGGTCATAGTCAAAGACGGCCCTGATCTGATAAATCGCCTGCGCCGGCTGCAATGTCTCAACGCTTTCAATCAGCGGGTCGAGAAAACCCACCAGCTCTTTAACGAGCTTTCTGACATAGGGCACGGTAATGAGCATGGACTTTAACCCCTGGTAATAGTGAATGCCCCGCTGCCGGCAGTACACTTTCAATTGGTCCTTTAGGGCATTGCTGACATAGCGCACCGGCACGTTGAGGATATTCAATAAGGCCTCATCGCCCTCATCCGAGTCAGGGCAGTTGATCACACGCATATAATCGAGCAGGCAGCGCACCTCGTAGCGGTCGTAAAAGCTCTGACCGTTTTGGATGTGATAGGGTATTTTGTTTTGTAAAAACGCCTCTTCGACATAGCGGCTTTGAAAGTTGGCCCGATACAACACCGCAATATCGCTGTATTCATACCCACGGCGTTCAACCAGGTCGACGATCTCATTGACCAGGCCCAGTGCCTCGGTTTCTTCGTTGGAGGCCTCGAGCACCACCACATCCGCGCCGTCAGAGTTTTCAGTTTTCAAATCCTTGTGGATCTGCTTGACGTTGTGGCGGATCAGGTTGCGACAGGCGGTTAATATCTGGGGGGTACTACGGTAATTCAAATCCAGGATAAACTGCTGCGAGCCGGGAAACATGGACTGAAAGTTTAAAATGTTGCCCACCGAGGCCCCGATAAAGCTATAGATGCTCTGATGATCATCGCCGGCCACCCAAAAGCTCGATGGATCGGGATTGCCATTGTCACGGATCAAAAGGCGCAATATCTCAAACTGCACGGGGTTGGTGTCCTGGAACTCGTCTACCAGGATGCACTGGAAGCTGCCCTGATACTTTTCACGCACATCATCGTTGCCACAAAGCAGGTGATAGGTCTCAACCAGCAGATCATCAAAGTCCAAGAGCATTTTAGTGGATTTTGCCTCATCGTAGGCCTGGTAGATATCGGCAATGCGCATCATGGTCCGGTCACCGATAAACATGGCCCGAAACTCGACCGGGTCGATCAGGTTGTTTTTGGCCAGTGAGATTTCTCGCAGCACGGTTCCCACGGTCAGGTCCCTTGCCCGCATGCCCTTGATCACATTTTTAATAAAGATCAGCTGCTCTTTGCCCGACAGGATTTCAAACACCTGGCCCTCGACTTTTAACAGATGCAGGCAAAACGAGTGAATGGTGGACAATCTGACTCTTGTCGATAATTCTCCCAGCACCGGCACCAGGCGAAGGCGCATCTCTTCGGCCGCATTGCGGGTAAAGGTCAAACCCAGGATATGCTCGGGCGCGATGCCGTAGTCGTTGACCAGGATGCCGATTCGCTCCATCATCGTGCGTGTCTTCCCGCTTCCCGGGACTGCGATCACAGCGGCAATGCCGTCTTTAAATTGTGCAGCCGCACGCTGCTTGGGATTAAGCTGGCTCATGCCGCCTCCTGTTTGTCATAGTTGCGAATGGTGTTGATGGCCATTTTCAAACGAAAGCGCTTGGCCACCAGTTCATTGATCTGCGAGCTGGTCTTGTCCTCTTGAATCAGCCGGGACAGTGATTTTCCATAGTCCTTGTGCAGCTCTTGAAGAAAAGACACGACCGCTTCCGGTGGGTGGCGTCGAAGCAGCAGCTCCACGTTGACGATCTGATAGACCCGGTTGCCCTCGGTTTCGATAAAGGTTAAATACGACTGCACGTCATTGATTGCTCGCTTGGTCATAGTCTTTTCCTTCCAAATACGCATCGCACACCTGTTTGTATGCGCAGCCCTTGCACTTCCAGCTGGTATCGTTGGCCACAAACACGCCCTTTGAGATCCCGTCCCACACCTGGGCTGCCTTTTTCATCAATCGCCGTTCATCCAGCTGCGAGCGCGTGGTCCAGTATTGCTCGAACTTGGGGGTTTTGGTCTTTATGAGCGTATCGAAACGCAGCAGGATCTCCCGGTCGGCGTAGCCACTGCGCTTGGCGGCCATCTGATACATGGTCAGCTGCTGGTTCTGCTCGACTTCATCCTTGCTGTAGGCCCGGCTGCTGGTTTTAAAATCGGTGATGATCAAGGTGCCGCAATCGTCTTCTTCCACCAGATCCATGGCCCCGATGATGGGAATGGAAATGCCGGGCAGCGAAAAGCTAAATGCTTCTTCGATGGCCAGGATAGTGTAGTCGTCATCGGGAAGTTTGCTGTACCAGGCCGTCAGCAGATCCTTGCCGACCATCAGCAGGGTTTTAAAATCGTTGCCCTCGGCCCAGCGGATATCTTCGCGGCCCTTGGCGATTGCCGTCCAGGTGGTCTCGAACGTCTGGTGCACATCTTTTAGCAGCATCTTTTCACCGATCATCCGGGCGCTGTAAAACTGCTCGAGCACCCGATGGATGCAGGTGCCAAACTCCAGGGCGTCTGATTTAAACGCCATCGGCAACCTATCAATTCTGCCGAACCGATACAGCAAGGAGCACTCGACGTATTCGCCGATACTCGATGCCGATAGGTGGGGCATCTGGCGCAGCTGACTTAAAAGCATTATATGTTCCTCCTT
>CAZZPQ010000233.1:0-3944 GCA_964655595.1 uncultured bacterium | reverse complement strand
GATAATCCTCCTGTAAAGCCAGTCTGAACTAATCCGGGAAGATAACTGACTCTGTACCCTAAGCCTAATGATGGGCTATCAGTCAGTTATCAGTGACCCTGTGAAAAGGTCTTAACACCAAGTTGCTTGTTAAGACCTTGTTAAGACCTCCCTCCTAAGCTAGTGCCCATGGAGGAAGTTATGTTACTCACCATCACCCTAACCGCAGTCTTGAGCTTTTGCCTGATTACTCGCCGCATACTCAACAAGCTGATCGCCAGGAGTGCTGCCAAGTTCCTGCATCCCAAGCGCCGCCTGGCCACCGCCAGCCCCAAAGACTTCGGCATTGAGCACTGGCAGGACGTGGATTTTCTGTCCTCCGATGGGCTAAAGCTGGGTGGCTGGTTTATACCTGCGGCTGACGCCAGCAAAGCCACCATCATCTTTGCCCACGGTATTCGCGGCAACCGCGCTTCGCTGTTACCGCAGGCCGCTGCACTGGTGAGTCAAGGCTATGGCGCGCTGCTCTTTGACCTGCGCAACCACGGGGCCAGCGAAGGTGACATCACCACCATGAGCGCTCAGGAAGTTTTTGATGTCGAAGGGGCGATTCGCTTTCTGAAAGCCCGCTCTGATGTCAACCCGGCCAATATCGGCATCATCGGACATTCACTGGGCGCAGCCACCGCCATTCGCGCCGCTGCTCGCTACACAGACATCAAGTTTGTGGTGGCGCAGGCCGCCTTTGCCGACCTCTGCCAGAGTATGCACCAGGCAGCTCGCAGTCTCGCGGGCTTGAGTGCCAGGCATCGCCTGCTGAACGCCGCCTTATCTCCCTTTGTCACGCTAATGATCCGCTACGCCGAGACACAGGTCGGCGAAAAGGCCAGGAGCATCAGTCCGCTGCGTGACCTGCAAAAGTTCAGCACACCCTGCCTGTTTATTCACGGTCTGAATGACAGCACCATCGACGCCAGTAACAGCGAACAGCTCTATGCCCAGGCCAAGGGCGAGAAAGAGCTGCTGTTACTGGCAGATACCGGACACAAGAGCTTTAGCAGCAAAGACTACAGCGCCTTTATGAGCAGCGTTGTGAGTTTTGTCGCCAGACACGGTGAAGCATCTACCCTGACCTACCTGCCCGAAATTGCCGCCCCCACCCTATCGCAACCCACCATGTCTCAATCAGACAGCCACAGCAAGCAGGTGCTTGCCGCCTGATTGAGCGGACGCTCGACATTAAGCCCAACTCACTAATATAATCAATTTTTAAAATAAGGAGAGAAACATGGAAAATACAGAAACTACCCCTCAGGCTCAGGCAAAGAAAGGCTTTTTTGCCATCTACAGCAGCGACAACTTCCTAAAGTTCTGGCCCCTCATGACGGTATTTATCGGTGGTCTGATAGGCGGTCTGCTCGGGGGTATTGCCGTAGTGATTAATCACTTTGTCCTAAAAAGTGGCATGGCGCGCCGCAGCAAGATTTTTCTCTGTTACGCCACGGGCTCTGTGGCAATTACCGCCAGCCTCTTTATCAGTGTGGCTGTAAGACTGGCGCTGGGGTGATCGTGATGAAAACGCTTCAGGTATTCAAACTCAGCATCCTAAGTCTGCTACTGGCAACGCTCATTGCTTGCGGTGGGAATGCCCCCACTCCAGATCCTGACCCGTCACCGACGCCGCCTGCCAGCGAAGCCATCGAAGAACTCGCAGAGTCCACAGACGCTGAGGGAAATCTCAATATCGGTATTACCGTGACCGTCATCAACCAGCTTGTCAGCCAGAGTCTGAGCACAGTAGCTAGTGGCACAGTGCGCCCGACACTGCTCGAGGTTGAAGCTGAGACACCCAAAGGTCGCAAGTTCAAAGCGGTTCTGGTCGGCTCGAGCGATAACCAGCTACCTGTCGGTAGCGCAGTTCAGATGCGGCTGCGTGGCAGAAAAGCCGAGATCAATAATCAGCCCATGATTGTCGGTTTTGCCGAGCTGGATAAGTCAAGCCCCAAGCTCGCTCAAATGGACCCCAGCACACCCAAGTTTGCAGGTTATTCTTTTCTGGCAACTGCCCAAAATATCGAGCTGACCGGGCCAGAAGTCGGCAGCATCTACAACATGGATGGCAGCGCCAACTTTCGGGGCTTTTGCACCGAAGCGCACGTGGTCGGTGCAGCGCTCTTTACCAACCGCTTTGAAACCGTGCGGGTGCTAAACGCCAGTTTGGCCCGTCTGGGCGAGGTCAACTGCCCTGACGGTCAACAGGTCAGTGGTGAGGTTGAGGTGAATTTTGAATCGGTGGTGATTGACACCCACATCGGTAAAATCCTAAAGAGCTACGGGGCCATGCAGATTACTCGTGGGGAGAATGCCTTTATCCTGCCCCTTTTTACCATTGGTGTAGCAGAGCGTCTGTCGGATAGCATCAAGCAGCCTGAACCCACAGATGCAAAACCCGCCGAAAACGTGCGTGTGCTTGATCCCTTTGCAATAGCTGCCATTGAGCGGGTGCAAGGCGGCATCATGTTCATGCGCGAACTGCCCGAAAGTTTAGAGGGCGTGCAGGCCGGTGACATTCTGGTCGCGCGTCCTTACCCAAGACTTCCTGAAGGCTTGCTGCGCAAAGTGACCAGCGTGCGCAGCAACGAGCGGGGGTTTGCCATTGCTACCGAGATTGCCACGCTGGAAGACCTTTTTAGCGAAGGTGGTTTTAGTTTTGAGCGTGCTATTAGTTTAGAGGATTTACCGGAGGATGTACCCGAGGTCGAAGGTGTAGATTTTAGCGCGTTTAATGACCCCAGCTACTTTCATAGCCTGTCCGCACAAGGCTTAAGCACCCAAAACCTGCTGCCAAGGGTCAATATCAATAAGCAGATTGTGCCTGGACTGAATCTGGTGGGGCATATCGACTTAAACATCCGCCCGGTATTCAGCTTTGCCTGCACCCCGTTCTGCGCCCAGTCAGAAATCATTGGCAAGTTTGTGGTGACACAGGAAACCAAACTTGGCTTAGAGGGTAATGGCACTCTGAATACCAGCAAGACGATTAATCTGGGACCAACCATCAGACTGGGAACCTTCGTGATTCCGGCTGGCCCGATTCCCATTACGGTAACCCCCAAGATCAGCTTTAATGCCACGATCAGTGCTGATGGGAGGGTTGAACTGAGTACCAGCGCGACACATGAGCTAGAACTCGAGGTCGGTATTGAAAAACCTTTTGGCGAGGGTTTTCGGGGCGTGAGTAACCTGACGCGCAACCTGACGTTTGAAGAACCCGACTTTAATGGCAACTTTAAAATTACTGCCCGTGCTGCAGTTAAAGCCAGCATTACGGTGATTGCGCTTTCGGCGTTTGCTGACTTAGGGCCTTATGTTGAACTGGATACCCAGATTCCAGGCAACCCCACCTGGAAACTGGATGGCGGGATTAACTCCTATGCCGGGCTCGAGTACGACATCTGGCTACTCAGTGGCGGCACCCAAATGCAGCTTTTCGACCAGCGCTGGAACATTGCCACTTCAACCAATACTCCGCCCACCATCAGCAACCTTGCGCCCACAACCAAGGTCGAAGTGCCATTGCTTCCCCCTCAACGCCCACAGACTCGGTTGAATGAGATGATTAGCTTCAGTGCCAACATCAGCGACTTTGAAGATGGCTCGAGCTGTTGCAGTGCCACCTGGGACCTGACTCGACCAACGGGTACACTGGTCAGGCAGAACTCGACAGGTAACAAACCCTCAGTGAGCTTCACGCCAGATATTCTGGGGATATACACCCTGTCAGTCGAAGTTCGCGATAGCCAGGGGCTGCGAACTACCGAGACCTACACCTTTGAAGCAACCGATAGCGGACCCTTTGATGTAGAAGTTTTCCCAGCCGTCACGCTGGAGAAAACCACCGCTGGCGACCCTGGTCCGGCTCAGGATGTGAGTTTTCGCGCCAGAACACTTATAGAAAACGACCC
>CAZZPQ010000232.1:0-4071 GCA_964655595.1 uncultured bacterium | reverse complement strand
TTGGGTTTATCCCAATGATTTATCCCGAGCAGAGCGTTAGGAAGCGGGGATTGCTTTTCGAATCTTTAACCAATTTATCGGACTCGGTATTAATACTGGGTTAATCCTGCTTGTAGCTGATAGCCTGAGTGCCTGATGGTTTTAGGATACCACCATCAAACTACGAACCCTTGTACTTCCTACTCACTAACCATCTGAATTCACTAGCTATCTGAACTGAGTACTGCTAAAAACGCCTCCTGCGGCACCTCGACTGAACCGAGCTGTTTCATGCGCTCCTTGCCCTTTTTCTGTTTTTCGAGCAGTTTGCGCTTGCGGGTTATGTCGCCGCCGTAGCATTTTGCCAGTACGTCTTTGCGAAAGGCTTTGACGGTGGCCCGTGCCAGAATTTTTCCACCAATAGCTGCCTGCACGGGTACGGTGAACATCTGCCGAGGAATGACCTCAGCCATGCGGTCAACGATTTTACGCCCGATGAAATAGGCCTTGTCACGGTGAGCAATGATGGAGAGTGCATCGACCTTTTCTTCGTTCACCAGGACATCAATTTTGACGAGCTGACCCTCACGATACTCCAGGAACTCGTAGTCCATGCTGGCGTAGCCACGCGAGAGGCTTTTGAGCTTGTCGTGAAAATCATAGAGGATTTCACCAAAAGGCACTTCATACTTAAGCTCTACTCGTTGACCATGATAGATCATATTTTTCATCAAACCACGCCGCTCCTGAATCAGGCCCATGATGTTTCCGACATACTCTTCTGGCAAATAGACGGTGAGGTTGACATAAGGCTCTAAAATCCTGCTGATACGCGCGGGGTCAGGTAGTTCGGCAGGGTTTTGAATGCGCAGACTCTGAGCATCGGTCGTCTCAATCTGGTAAACCACTGCAGGTGCGGTCGCAATAAGGCTTAAATCAAACTCACGCTCGAGCCTTGCCTGTACGATATCTGCATGCAGCAAGCCTAAAAAGCCGCAGCGGAAGCCAAAGCCCAGCGCTTCGCTGGTTTCAGGTTCAAAGGTAAAAGCGGCGTCATTGAGGCTGAGTTTTTCCAGCGCTTCGCGCAGTTTAGGGTAGTCCTCAGAATCAGTCGGATAAAGCCCGCTAAAAACGACGGGTTGGGCGGGTTTGAAACCCGGAATAATGTGCTGGCTGGGTCTGTCGGCGAAGGTGATGGTATCGCCAATTTGCGTGTCAGCGATATCTTTAATGCTGGCCGTCAGCCAGCCGACTTCACCGGGGCCAAGGTGCTCAGCGACTGCCAGCGCAGGCTCAAAAAAGCCGACTCTATCAACTTCAAATTCCTTGCCAGTACTGACTATCTTAACGCGGTCACCTTTTTTGACGGTACCATCAAAGACCCGGATAAAAGCGATGACACCCTGATAGCTGTCATAGACTGCATCGAAAATCAGGCAGCTTAGCGGGGCATCAGCGTCACCCTGGGGGGCTGGCAGGTGCTGGACGATAGCCTCTAGAACTGCCGCGACATTCAGGCCGGTTTTGGCAGAAACAGCCACGGCGTGGTCACCTGGAATCCCGATGATATCCTCGAGCTCCTCTATGGCGGCGGCAGCATTGGCATTGGGCAGGTCGATTTTGTTGACAACTGGCAATACCTCCAGCCCATTATCAACCGCCAGATAAGCGTTCTGGATGGTTTGAGCTTCAACCCCCTGACTGGCGTCAATGACCAGCAAAACCCCTTCACAGGCGCGCAGGGCGCGTGATACCTCGTAGTTAAAGTCCACATGACCGGGTGTGTCAATCAGGTTAAACATATAGCGCTCACCGTCCCCAGCCTGGTAATAAAGGCGCACGGGACTGGCTTTGATTGTTATGCCACGCTCGCGCTCGAGTTCCAGCGTATCCAGCATCTGATCGCGTTTATTGCGGTCTCCAACCGTCTGGGTAAGTTCCAGAATGCGATCTGCCAGAGTTGACTTGCCGTGATCAACATGCGCGATAATCGAAAAATTACGTATCTTCACGACTGTATTGTACACAGGCTGGCATCCTGGCGCTGCGAGCATTTCCTACAATCAAAGGTCTGCTTAGCCGAATGTCTTGGCTCGGGAGAGGTGTTGAAT
Source organism: uncultured bacterium (assembly GCA_964655595.1). GTDB lineage: Bacteria > Deinococcota > Deinococci > Deinococcales > Trueperaceae > CAZZPQ01. Next base: position 1,981 of record CAZZPQ010000232.1, on the reverse strand, counting down.
TGGATATGATATCTCCCACAAACGGCATATGCGTGATTGGACAATACGTGAGGCTGAGAGTGGGGTGCTAAGATAGTGTGTTTATATGTGCGAGCGATCCCAAAGTCCACGAAATGGTTCCTGCTGTAAGGAGGCTTCATGACGCGCATGAAAGTTGAGCCACAAGAAACAGAAAGCTCCCTTCCTATTCCTCCAGGTTTAAGCTGGCGAGATACGGAAGTCATTCAAAATCTGATCCGCCGGGGCGAAGCCGAAGGCAGCCTCGAGACCAGCGAGATAACTGATGCATTTAATCTTGCCATTGCCGAGGTCGATGAAGAAGAAGCCAGCCTTGAGGAGCTAGTCGATTTGCTTGAAGCCAAGGGTGTCATGATTGCAGATCTGGCAGAAGATGCTGAAGCAACCGAACTCGAGGCTGTGGACCTGGAAGAAGACTTTGATGCGGACTTTGACGAGGATCTGGAGGGCTTTGGGGACGATATCGAGGACCTGGAAATTGACCTTGATGCGGCCATCGATGATGAAATTGCAGAAATAAGTCTTGATGAGCTTGACCGCGAGGAACTCGAGGCGCGCGCTGAAGCCATGACGGACTCGAGGGTACGTACGAATGATCCCGTGCGGCAGTATTTACAGGAAATCGGCAAGGTGGATTTGCTCAAGCTAGAGGAAGAAATCTCTTTAGCTCGCCGTATTGAAGAAGGTGAAGTGGCCCGCAAGCGCTTGGCTGAAGAAAGTGAACAGTTGGAAGAGCGCACTCGCCGGTCACTGCAACGTGTGTTAGAAGATGGGGATGTGGCTCGCCAACATCTCATCGAAGCTAATTTGCGTTTAGTGGTATCCATTGCCAAAAAATATAATGGCCGTGGCATGAGCTTTCTGGATCTGATCCAGGAAGGTAATCAAGGTCTAATTCGTGCAGTCGAAAAGTTTGAGTACCGTCGGCGTTACAAGTTTTCTACCTATGCAACTTGGTGGATTCGTCAGGCAATCAACCGTGCTATTGCTGACCAGAGTCGCACCATTCGTATACCCGTTCACATGGTCGAAACCATCAATAAGCTGACCAGGGCCGCTCGGCGCTTGCAGCAGGAGCTTAGCCGCGAGGCTAGCTTTGAGGAAATTGCCGATGCCATGGGTCCGGACTGGAATGCCGAGAAAGTGGAAGAGGCATTTAAGCTGACCCGTGAACCCTTTAGCCTCGAGACTCCGATTGGTGATGAGGAAGACAGCTTCTATGGGGACTTTATCCCTGATGAAAATGTCGAGTCACCAGTCGAGCAAGCCAGTAAAATTATCCTCAGCGAAGAGCTCGAGGAAGCACTTAACAAGTTGAATGAGCGCGAAGCGATGGTCCTCAAGCTGCGCAAGGGTTTGATCGATGGTCGCGAGCACACCTTGGAAGAGGTCGGGGCCTATTTTGGTGTAACTCGTGAGCGCATCCGGCAGATCGAAAACAAGGCGCTGCGCAAACTCAAGTATCATGAAAGTCGCACCCGCAAGCTCAGGGACTTTCTGGATTAAAAGTCAGCTGCTACGCTGGTATGACGAAGAAAAATGCCTTGGGCGTAGACTCCACCCCTCTTCGCCGTTCTGCCTTTAGCGCCAGCGAAGTCTGGGGGATGCTGGAATCTATGTCCTGGTGGCCCTTTAAAGATGGTCATTGCACAGGTAGCGGAATAGTCGTCCAGTATCAAGCCAGGCATGATATTTTCCTTGGCAGGACAAGTGAGCGTACCTTAGATGTGTACTTCTCTCTTATTTGTCATTCCAGCGAAAGCTGGAAGCCATGCCCCAGCGGTTAAAAAACATTCTCATTGTTGAGCCCTTGGTAATAGTACCGGCTCCGGATAAATCCTTGGGTTTATCCCAATGACTTATCCCGAGCAGAGCGTTAGGAAGCGGGGATTGCTTTACAAGTCTTTGACTAATTTATCGGGTTCGGTATAAAGTGGCGCAAAGACAGGCTCTTTTAGGATAT
>CAZZPQ010000231.1:0-4110 GCA_964655595.1 uncultured bacterium | reverse complement strand
TGCTCTGGTCTGGCGAGCTTAAGCCAAGGCGCAAATGCTTAGGCTGGCTTTATCCCAAACAGGCGGTGGGCTGGTTTGCGCAAGGTACCGACTGGAAAACCTGGCACGGGTATTTTTGCCACCAGCCACCCTTAAAAGCCCAACTGCAACGCTACTGAAACGCTAACTTTTGCACAATAAACCTAAGCAGCCCAGAAGCTGCAAACCAAAGGAGAGCTTTATGAAAAACCCATCCTCAAAGCAATTCTTAAATCACGGCGTTCTTTCCCCCAGCGAACCAATTTTCAAAGGGCCTCGCAGATGGTCATTTGGCAACCTGCTGATGTCAGCCCCGATGTTTCTGGGCCTGGTCAAGAAACACCTTTAAGCAAGGAGGAAGTTGTGAAAAACCCAATTGTCTATATTTTAGGGCTGCTCGCTTTAGGATTTTTACACAGTGCTTTTGCCGAGAACCGCTCGGTGAGCGCACTTCAAAGTGCTGCAACCTGCCCACCTGTCTTTTATGCCCAGGCAAACCTGCAACCCATCAAGTTTTCAGTGGTTAAAGCAGCGAAACTTGACCGTGCAGGGTTAGAGTTGTTACTCAAAGCACCGAAGGCAATTCTTTCAAAACTGGATATTCGCGATGAGGTGGTGACTGCCAAAAAAGGCTTCACACTATTACTCAGGGATGGCGGCTATCTGGTATTTCCTGGCACAATTCGGGAATCTGAAGTCACAGTCAGGGCGGATCATGTTTGGTTCAATCCACCCTATGCCAGTGGTCCTGCCTGGGCAGCTTATTTCTGTGCCTGTGGTAATGATGTCGATGCCAATGACGACAACTGTCAGTTTGACGGGGAGTTAGACATCCATAGCGATGGGAGCTATACTGTTCCACCTTGTATAGGCAGAGAGTGTTGCAGAGTCTCATTCATAGCCATGGCAACTGATGGATCTTCTTATGTCTGGTGAAATCAAACCACAAACATTTATCCCTTCAGCATCGGCAACAGAGGTCAAAATGATGTCATTCAAACCACTATACGGTTCTTTTGAAGGCTCAGTAAGACAAAACAGGAAGACTGTGATTTACTAAGGATAATCATGTTTGCCAGAAACAAAATCCTTCACCTCAAAGCCGGTGAGCGCAAGCGGATTATTCACCGCTTTTCCAACAACATCCCGGTGCGCTTTAGCTTGAAGTTTAGGCCAACGGGTAACACTGCCTTACAGGGAACTTTAGAGGTTCACCGCTCGGCCTTGCTGCTTGATAACAAGCTCGAGAACTACCCCTTAGAAGAGCAGATGGTTCTCGAGACGGCTTACTGGGATGCATTTTACAGCGTCTTTGTTACACCTGAAGTGGATATGAGCCTGGAGCTTTCATCTGCAGGGGCTAAGTGGCTGAAATGGCTGACACTCATTGCTGTTCTTGTCGCCGTTTTAGCCAGCCTGATCATCTTTTTTTCTCTTCCAGCCATGCTAAGACTCGAGTCTTAGCATGGCCTGATAGGAAGCCGTCTTTTCTGTTAATCCCGCAGAAACTGGCTATCCACCAGGTCTTCATAGGCAATGGCGCTGTCCAGCAGGCCACGCTCAAGCATCCAGTCAAGAACCTGCTCGATTTCGCTGGGACTGGGGACTCGAGCCTCGACAAAGCGCGGCACAGTGTAGCTACCCTGTACGGGTTCAGGAATGCGAATGGCATTTTGGCGGTAGGCTTCGGGATCAGCGTTGATGGCGGCTGTTGCCTGGTCATAGGCTTGCAGATAACGGCACAGGTCACCTGCGCGCGTTTCAGTAAAAACCCCGGTAGCGGTCAGTGCCACGGGTACAAAGTCGAGCTGGCTATCATCCAACACCACCGTTCCACCCTGAATGCTGCTGGCCAGCGTGACTAGCGGCTCAGGAATCATGGCAGCTGCCACCGTCCCCTGTGCCAGCTGCTCGGCACGCACCGGAATGGCGCTGATTTCAATATAGGTATTGGCTTGAGGCTCGTAGCCCTGCTGGCGCAAAAGCTGTGTACTCAGGTATTCAATCACGGTATTGTTGCTGATGGCTATTTGAGCGCTTCCTGACTCCAGTGCGGAGGTCAATGCTGCCGCATCATCAAGCTGTGACTGAGCGCCTGTGACAATAGCAAAAAAACGGTAGCCTGGCGCAAAAGCGTCATGCCGAATAATTTTGAGTGGGCTACCACTGGCAACTTGCAAGGCGGCAGCAATAACATCATTATTGGCAATATCTATCGAACCAGTTTGCAGCGCGATGGCGCGGTCCCGCGCACTCTCGATGGGGATAACATTCACAGTGATGCCCGCAGCTTCATAAAAGCCTTTTTGCTCAGCCACAAAGATGGGCAGGGTGTTCATCACGGGCAGTACTCCAACGTTGATGACCTGACCACTGGCGGCTGGACATTCCTGCGCTGTGGCAACTGCCAGCAGGCTGAGTAACAAAACAATGTATTTCATGCGTTCTCCTTGAGTCTTGTGGGTCAAACGCCATAAATAGCGTTCTCTAATTACCCAGACAAGGTAGCACAGTTATCCGAATTGCGAAATCTATCGGCACGATACATCCGCACGACACAATTGGTGAGCACTGGCAGAGTAAACTCATCTGGGCGATCTCGAGTGCCAGGGACGTCATTCAGCATCATTTCTGCTTATCTACCAAATATCCCATGAAATGGGGCGACCAGGCCAGGAGTTTCTATGTCACGCAAATCAACCGGTTTAACACGGCAACTCAGTATCCTGGCAGCCCCCTTGGTCCTGCAGGGGCTGTCCTATACACTTTTAGGAGTCACAGATACTTTTTTTGTCTCGCGAGTCAGCACCGAGGCCGTTGCTGCTGTAGGACTGGCGGGCGTGCTCTTTTTCTCGCTGATGCTTCTTTTTCGCTCTACCGCTGCCAGCAGCATTGTCTTTGTGGGCCGTGCTTACGGCGCGAAAAACAATCCTCTGGTGGGCAGGGTCATCTGGAACATACTGCATCTGGTAGCACTCATGAGTATTCTGGCACTGAGCCTACCCTGGCTTTTTGGCTACCTCTTTGGCTTTTTAGCACCCGCTGACAGTGAGGTCTTAAGCCTGGGTACGGTGTATCTGCAAATCCGCGCATTTGAAGTGCCGCTGGCTATGTTTAACGCGGTTGTATGGGGTTTTTTGGTGGGTCGCGGTGACTCGCGTACCCCGATGTTTCTCGCCTGGATTCAGGTCTTTGCCAATATTGTGCTGGACTGGTTATTGGTACTGGGCAATCTGGGTTTTCCCGCCCTGGGCGTTGCTGGGGCCGCCATTGCCACGGTCATCGCCAATCTGCTCATCGTGCTGCTCAGCGCCTGGCTACTGTGGCGGCAGGATAGCCACCTGCGCTTTCGGACGCGCCAGTACCACCTGCCCAGCCGGCAGGAACTCTGGCAAATCTTTCGCGTGGGGGTACCTATGGGCCTGGGAGACTTTATCGAGGTGGCGTCGTTTACCGTCTTTGTTGCCATGATTGGTCGCCTGGGCACGGACATTCTGGCAGCCAACAACATCGCCTTACAGTATATGAGCCTGTCCTTTACCATGGGTATCGCCATCGCTCAGGCAAGCTCGAGCCTGGTAGCGCAGTACCTGGGCGCTCACGAAGCGCAGCAGGCGGAGCGTGTAGGCTACCGCGCCTCGTATCTGGCAATGCTTGTTATGGGCCTGATTGGTATAGGTTACTTTGTTATTCCTGAGTGGCTGATGCAGGTCTTTACCCAGGAAGCCACCGTCATCGCAGCGGGCGTTCTGGCGCTTAAGGTCGTCGCCTTTTATCAGGTGATTGACGCGGTGGCCATCGTACTTGGCGGCTCGCTAAATGGTGCTGGCGATACGACTTTCACCATGCTGGCCAAGAGCATTCTGGCCTGGGGCTTTTTTATCCCGGTTACCTGGCTTTTTACCTTTGTCTTTGGCTGGGGCATTGCGGGTGCCTGGGTTGCCGCACTGGTTTACCTCGGAGCTCTTGCGGCAGCCTATCTCTGGCGCTTCCGCTCAGGGCGCTGGAAAACTCTACAGATAACCTGAATAGACCTTTTGCAAAAGTCCAGTTGGATAACGATGGTTATCGGCCTAGAGATTGCTCAGTTGA
>CAZZPQ010000230.1:0-4132 GCA_964655595.1 uncultured bacterium | reverse complement strand
TACTCAGTACTCATTGCTGTCTTTAAGCTAACTGCTTTATCACTTATTGCCAATACGAAACGAGGACTTCATGAAACATCTCACCCACCCCGAACTCTGGTTTGTCTGCGGCTCGCAGAATCTTTATGGCCCCGGAGTACTTAAAGAGGTCGAAACGAACGCTCGAGCCGTCGCAATGGCCCTTGATGCCGCAGATGCCATACCACTCAAGGTCAGCTTCAAGGCGCTGCTCACCACGCCAGACGAGGTAGCCCGCCTGATGCAAGAGGCCAATGCCAATACAAACTGCGCTGGGCTGATCCTGTGGATGCACACCTTCTCCCCTGCCAAAATGTGGATTCGCGGGCTCTCCCAACTCGCCAAACCTTTTTGCCACCTGCACACTCAGTTCAACCAGCTTCTGCCCTGGGACCAGATTGATATGGACTTTATGAACCTCAACCAGGCAGCACACGGCGACCGTGAGGCAGGCTTTTTGCACAGCCGCATGCAACTAAACCGCAAGGTGATTGTCGGACATTACAGCGACCCTGACGTGCAGCGTGAGTTGGGCATCTGGGCACGAGTAGCCCACGCCTGGCATGATTTGCAAGGAGCCAAGTTTGCTCGCATCGGTGACAACATGCGCTATGTAGCAGTCACCGAGGGGGACAAAGTTGCAGCCGAGCTGACTTTTGGCTTTGAAGTCAATACTTACGGTGTGGGGGATATCGTCGCGCACGTTGATGCTGTTAATGATCATGCCATCAGTGAGCTGATCACCGAATATCAGGATAGTTATGAGGTAGCAACGGAGTTGCGTCCTGGCGGAGAGCGGCACGACGCCTTGCGGTATGGGGCCAGGCTCGAGCTAGGTCTGCGCTCATTCCTGGAGTCAGGGGGCTTTAAGGGCTTTACCGACACCTTTGAAGATTTACATGGCCTGCGGCAGCTTCCCGGCCTGGCTACACAACGCCTGATGGCCGACGGTTACGGCTTTGGTGCTGAGGGCGACTGGAAAACGGCGGCCCTGTTGCGCGCTGTCAAGGTTATGGCACACGGCCTACCGGGTGGTACCTCATTTATGGAGGATTACACCTATCATCTGGACCCTGCTGGTCATCAGGTACTGGGGGCGCATATGCTGGAAATCTGTCCCAGCATTGCCAAAGGAAAACCGAAGCTCGAGATTCACCCGCTGGGCATCGGTGCTAAGGATGATCCTGTACGTCTGGTCTTTGACGCACCGACTGGCGAGGCCATCAACGTATCTCTGATCGACATGGGTAGGCGCTTTCGGCTGATTATCAATGAGGTGACCGCTGTTGAGCATCCCGAATTAGCAAAACTTCCAGTCGCCAGAGCGGTCTGGGAATGCAAACCTGACTTTAAGACCGCCATCGCCGCCTGGATTTATGCGGGTGGCGCACACCACACTGTCTACAGCTATCCGGTCACCGCCGCCTTTATCGAAGATTTTGCCGAGATTGCTGGTGTTGAACTGGTGGTTATTGACAGCAACACGAAACTGCGCGAGTTAAAACTCGAGCTGCGCCAGAGTGAGGCGGCATATCGTTAACGACGGTATGATGACTGATGCTCGAGTTTCTGGTCTGGCTTGGCACGGTAACGTTTGCCGCAACAGGCGCTCTGGTGGCAATACAAAAACGCTTTGATCTGATTGGCACGCTTGTTCTCGCATCAGTAACGGCTGTTGGTGGTGGTGCCATTCGTGATGTTCTGGTAGGTGTATTGCCACCCACCTCATTTACCAATGAGTTCTTGCTATGGCTGGTTGCCGCTACCGCACTTGCAACGTTTTATCTGCACCGCTTTGTTCCTTCCGAAGGTCGACTGCTCTATGTGCTTGATACTCTGGGACTGGCTATTTTTGCTGCGCTGGGAGCCGAGCGAGGTTTAAGCTTTGGTCTGGGCATGTGGGGTACGGTATTCGCAGGTGCGGTATCGGGCGTAGGAGGTGGCGTCTTGCGGGATATCCTGTCCGGACAGATTCCCGGTATCCTCTACCGCTCTGGTGATTTTTATGCTTCAGCCGCAGCCGCAGGTGCACTGGTCGTTTTTCTGCTCTATACAGTAAATGCTGATTTTGCCATCGTGATGGGAGTGATGACCACCTTGATCTTGCGAATAGGTAGCCGCCTCTTAAAGCTCAAACTACCTGTACCCAGGGACAAGGTCTGAGCCTAAGTAACGGTAGATGCAAGCACCAGATGCCTGTGTGAACCACTATCAAGTAGCTCCCGTAGCTGTTGAACCGTTTGCCCCAGTTCGTCTTTAGTGTTGTAAAGTGCCACCGGCGCCAAGCGGATAACGTCATTCGGTCGATAGTCGGTGATAATCTGCCGCTGGCGTAAAGCCTGACTGAGCTGCAAGGCTTGCGGATGCTCGAGCGCCACATGCCCTCCACACTGGCTGGCTTCTCGAGGCGTGCGAATCGTCATTTCCGGTAAGTGCTCATCCACCAAATCCATGAGATACTGCGTCAGTTCAAGCGAACGCGTCCGAATGGCGTCGATACTGCATTCTTCAAAGATAGCCAAAGCCCCCTCGAGCCCTGCCAATGCCAGAATACTGGGCGTACCCTGCTGATAGGCCGCTGCACCCTCAGCAGGTTCAAAGTCATGGCGCATCTCAAACTGGCTGCCCCTGCTGTTTCCCCACCAGCCTGGCAGACCAGGCAAGGCATCAAAATGCCGCTCATGCACGAACAAGCCACCGGGCGCACCTGGACCAGCATTCAGATATTTGTAACTGCACCACACCGCAAAATCCACCCCGTCATCATGGAAGGCGTGAGGCACCGTACCGATGGAATGCGCTGCGTCCCAACCGATGATAATCCCGCGCTCACGCGCAGCTTGAGTGATGCGTGACACATCGAGCAGCTGACCACTGCGGTAGAGAACCGTAGGCAACACGGCAATAGCGATGTCCTCAGTCAGTGCTGCCAGAATATCCTCAACCTCAAGAATATAACTATCTCGTGATGGAATAAACTTAAGATCAGCATTGTAGCGCTTTGCCCAGGATTGTAAAACGTAGATATCGCTGGGAAAGTCTAGGCTCGTCGCCAGCAGATTTTTGCGGCTCGAGTCCGGCTGATAGAAAGTTGCCAGCATGGCGTGCAGGTTGCTGCTAATGCTGCCTGTAATAATGAGCTCGGCAGCTTGTGCACCAACCAGCTTGGCGACAGCGGGCGACAGCCGCTCCGCCAGCATCAGCCATTCATCCCAAGCGGCAACAGCTTTGTACTGCCACTGCTTCAAGCGGCGCTCAATGGCAGCCTGAGCTGCGTAACTTAACAGACCCAGCGAATTGCCATCCAGGTAGATGCCCCTGGGCATCAGAAATGCCTCGCGCTTCACCGCAAAATCGCCCTTACCGGAGAGGCGTCAGCTTCTGGCATATTTAAAGGCAGGCAGATAAGTTCATACTTCCCTTCGGCAACTCCTGTCAGTTTCAGACCCTCGACAATAACAAGCCCGGCCCGAGCAAATGCCTGATGCACTGGTAAGCCCTTACTCTCAAAGGCATCCACACTGGGACTGTCTGTACCCACCAGGCGAACACCCCTGTCTGCTAAAGCCTCAACCAACTCAACACTCAAAGGGCAAAAATCCGCAGGGAAACTCGCCCAGGTTTCTGCCTGCCCGGTATAAAACAGTAGTCGCTCAGGAAGCTCGCTTTGACTATCCAAAACTGAGGCAGGAACAGTCTGGTAGCCGGTGGCGTGAATGACCAGGCATGGCCCAATGAGCAGCTCAAGCGGGATACTAGCCAGCTTCGGACCATCCACCACATAGTGATAAGGAGCGTCGATGTGTGTACCACAGTGGGTAGAGCTTGAAAACTGCATGATATTGACACTCGAGCCCTCAGCCATACGGGCGCTGTCACTGAGTTTGAAGGGTGTATCGCCAGGCCAGTTGGGCAGTTGATTGTGCAACTCACGCGTGATATCAATCATGGTTTAGTCTACGTTTCCAACAATCGGCACCATGTACTTTGCTGTACTACCTTATGCCAGACTTGGATCGTTGCTGGGGAGCGTATACCAAATACCGAACCCGATAATTTGCTTAAAGATTTGATAAGCAATCCCCGCTTCCTAACGCCCTGCTCGGGATAAATC
>CAZZPQ010000229.1:0-4147 GCA_964655595.1 uncultured bacterium | reverse complement strand
TTAATACTCATTCTCTTAAGTGGCGCAAACGGAATGCCTCATTTTCAATCGTTCTCACTTCATTCGGAAACTCGCTGTGCTCGGGCGCTTGAATGGCGCATGTCCCTTGCGCGCCGTAGCGGTCGATGCTTGACGAAATCCTTTTTACAGGCAAGAATGATAGGTCTACAGTGCTGATTGTCATATCAGCTGACGTAATGTACTGAGGTGGTGACACTTCGAGATGGCCAATAGGAAGGGTCTACCGCGTGACGATTCGTGAACAGTTAAAAAAGCGCATCCTGGTTCTTGACGGTGCCATGGGAACGATGATTCAGGAGGCAGCGCTGGATGAGGCAGGCTTTAGAGGGCTCGAGTTTCTCAAGCATAGCAAGTCCTTGCAGGGAGCCAACGACATTCTGGTCCTCACCCAGCCACAGCTAGTGAGTCGTATTCACGATGCTTATCTGGACGCCGGGGCCGATATCATTTCGACTAACACCTTTAATGCCACCCGTGTCGGATTGGCAGAGTACGGGCTTGACAAGCAGATTTACGCCATCAACAAGCAGGCTGCCGAACTGGCAAAAGCAGCGGCGCAGCGTTTTAGCACGCCTGAGAGGCCGCGCTATGTTGCCGGAAGCGTCGGCCCGACCAACCGCACAGCCAGCCTCTCACCAGACGTCGACCGCCCCGGCTTTCGCGCGATTACCTTTGATGAGCTGCGTGATACTTATGCTGAACAGATTGTGGGCTTGACTGAGGGCGGCTGTGACCTGCTACTCATTGAAACGGTGTTTGACACCCTGAATGCCAAGGCTGCACTGTTTGCTGCGCAGGACGTGGCAGAAGCCAGCGGCATAAGGCTCCCTGTCATGCTCTCAGGTACTATTACCGATGCCAGCGGGCGAACCTTGAGCGGACAAACACTCGAGGCTTTTGTTATCAGTGTGAGCCATGCAGACTTGCTGACCATTGGCCTTAACTGCGCGCTGGGTCCCAAGGAGTTGCGCCCTTATGTTGAAGAACTTTCTCAGTTGACCGATGCGTTTACCCATGCCTACCCCAATGCTGGGTTGCCCAACGCTTTTGGCGGCTATGATGAAACACCAGAGAGCATGATGGCTGTGATGGCGTCATGGCTTGAAAATGGTTGGCTCAATATCATTGGAGGCTGCTGTGGTACTCGGCCTGAGCACATCCGCCGCTTTGCCGAAGCCGCTCAGAAGTATCCACCCAGAGTTCCCTCAGGGTTACCTGAATATCCGCGTTTGAGCGGGCTCGAGCCCTTGGTGATTCGCCCTGAGACCAATTTTGTCAATGTCGGTGAGCGCAGCAATGTAACAGGCAGCAAGCGCTTTCTCAAGCTTATCCAGGCGGGGGATTTTGACAGCGCGCTCGAGGTCGCTCGCGACCAGGTTGAAGGTGGCGCGCAGATTATCGACATCAATATGGATGAAGGGATGCTTGACGCTGAAGACTGCATGCTGCAGTTTTTGAACCTGGTTGCGGCTGAACCTGATATTGCCAGACTTCCTATCATGCTTGACTCATCCAAGTTTGAGGTTCTGGAGAGTGGTCTCAAACGCACGCAGGGCAAGAGTGTTGTTAATTCGATCAGCCTGAAAGAAGGCGATGCGGTTTTTAAGGAACAGGCGCGGCGTATTAGGCGCTACGGCGCGGCGGTTATTGTGATGGCCTTTGATGAGCAGGGGCAGGCCGATACCTTCGAGCGCCGCATCCAGATTTGCCAGCGTGCCTACGACACTCTGGTAGGTGAAGTCGGTTTCAAACCCACCGACATCATCTTTGATCCCAATATCTTTCCAGTCGCGACAGGTATGCCTGAGCACGACAGCTACGCCATTGATTTTATCCGCGCAACGCGCTGGATTAAAGAACATCTGCCCGGCGCGCTCGTGAGTGGTGGGGTGAGCAACCTGAGTTTTTCGTTTCGCAGCAACAGTAGTGTGCGTGAGGCGATGCATGCGGCTTTTCTGTATCATGCCAGAGCCGCCGGGATGGACATGGGGATTGTCAATCCTGGACTGCTCGAGATCTACGAAGCGGTTCCCAAAGATCTGCTGGAACGTGTTGAAGACGTGCTTTTAATGCGCCGTGAGGATGCGACTGAGCGGCTTATCAGCTACGCTGAAACGGTTAGCGGTAAGGCTAAGCAGCAGGTCAAGGATGAGGTTTGGCGTGAGGCAAACGTAGAGGAGCGCCTGAAATATGCGCTGATTAAAGGCGTCACTGACCACATAGAACAGGATGCTGAAGAGGCGAGAAGTAACTACTCCCAGACTCTTGGCGTGATTGAGGGACCGCTGATGGACGGCATGAACGCGGTAGGTGACCTCTTTGCCAGTGGCAAGATGTTTTTGCCTCAGGTTGTTAAAAGTGCGCGGGTTATGAAGCGGGCCGTGGCGTATCTCGAGCCTTACCTGCAAGCTGAGAAACTTGATGCATCTGGAATAAAGGAAGCTGCGCGACAGCGTGGCAAAATTCTCCTGGCAACTGTCAAGGGTGACGTTCATGACATTGGTAAAAATATCGTAGGAGTGGTGCTCAGTTGTAATAACTACGAGATTATCGACCTTGGTGTCATGGTTCCGGCACAAACGATTATCGATACTGCGCTGCGCGAACAGGTGGATATTATTGGGTTAAGTGGACTGATTACGCCAAGTCTTGATGAAATGGTTTATGTCGCCAAAGAGTTGCAGCGTCAGGGTGTGACGCTACCCCTACTGATAGGCGGCGCCACTACCAGCAGGGCGCACACCGCGATTAAAATTGAACCAAGCTACCAGAGCGCTCCGACCATTCACGTGCTCGACGCCAGCCGCAGTGTAAATGTGGTCAGTCGTCTGCTCAACAAGGACAAGGTGCTTATCGAGGATACGGCAGCACAGTACATAAACATCCGTGAGCAGTATGCTAACCGTGATGAAAACCGTCAGCTCATAAGCCTGGCTGAGGCGCGTGCCAATAGACCGCAGTTTGATTGGCAACAGGTGCCCATCAGGCCACCACATCTGAGTATCACCAAGCATTTTCGCGATTATCCACTCTCGAGGATTGTTCCACGCATCGACTGGACGCCATTTTTTATTGCTTGGGAGCTAAAAGGTATTTACCCTGCTATTCTTGGTGATAGCACCTACGGGCAAGAGGCAACGAGGCTTTTTGATGATGCACAGCGTCTTCTGGATCAAATCATGCAGGAAAAACGCTTTATTGCCAGAGCCAGCATCGGCATCTTTCCCGCAAATAGCGCTGGTGATGATATCGTTATCTATACCGATGACAGCAGACAAGCAGTGCGCATGACCCTTCACACACTGCGCCAGCAGACCAAAAAGCGCACAGGGCAAGCCAACCTGGCCCTGGCTGACTACCTTGCACCGCAGGACACTAGTCTTAGTGACTATGTAGGGGCGTTTACTGTCAGCATCCATGGTGCTGAAGCACTGGCAACAGAGTTTGAAAGGCAGCATGATGACTACAGCGCCATTATGGTCAAAGCGCTGGCAGACCGGCTTGCGGAAGCCTTTGCCGAGCACCTGCACGAACTAAGCCGCAAAGGCTGGTGGGGCTACGCCAAAGACGAAACACTGAGCAATGAAGAGATTATCAAGGAACGGTACCGAGGTATCCGACCTGCCCCAGGTTACCCAGCGCAACCAGACCATACCGAAAAGCCGCTGATTTTTGAACTTCTGGAGACACGTGAGGCAACGGGTATTGCGCTTACTGAAAGTTATGCCATGATGCCAGCCAGCAGTGTCAGTGGATTGTATTTTGCTCATCCAGAGGCGCGTTACTTCGCAGTGGGCAAGCTGGCTGAAGATCAGATTCGGGACTACGCCAGGCGCAAAGGTATGGCAGTTACTGAGGTTGAGCGCTGGTTGGCACCGTATTTGGCCTATACGCCAAAGGTCGAAGTGACAAGGGGGTAGGTAGTGCAAACAGGCCTACGAGATGTCCAAACGCAGCTATTCCAGAATAATCTAAACAAGTTCAATTCGGGAACCCCTATGACCTCGCTAATAGCGAAACGTATTTACTGCAAAGACTTATACCACTTCCGGATAAATCGTTGGGTTTATCCCAATGATTTATCCGGAGCAGAGCGTTAGGAACCGAGGAACCGCTTTTCTAATCT
>CAZZPQ010000228.1:0-4153 GCA_964655595.1 uncultured bacterium | reverse complement strand
TGATACATAGTCGAGCCACAGAGCCTGATTCCCAGTTTCCCTGAATCAAGCCTGGTTTTTGCTACTCTACAGCATGACACTGGCACAGGGTCTTGAGCTGATCCTTCAGGCACTCCGACTAGATCCAGCTGCGTTCGCTCAGCAGGCCAGCCTGAACAACAGCCGTTTGGCGTTGGCTGTGGTCTTTTTTGCCGGACTGTCCCAGTCGCTGGGACAAAGCGTTATCCTCTTTGCCAACCGCGTCAAGCCACGTCGTTTTATCGCCAGCCTGATCCTGGCTGCGGGTCTGTACGTCTTTGGATTTTTCTTTTTGGGACTCAGTATCTGGCTGGTGGCGCACTATGTCTTTAACCAAAACGTTTCAGCCACAGTGATTCTCAACAGCATTGCCCTGGCTTATGCACCCTATCTGCTGGGATTTTTCAGTTTGGCGCCCTATTTTGGCACACTGATTGGCATACTCTTGTCTCTGTGGAGCCTGGCTGCCATTCTGGTGGCGCTGCAAATTGTCCTGGGGCTGAGCCTGATGCAGGCAGTTTTGTGCAGTGCACTGGGCTGGTTAGTCCTGCAAGTGCTGGGTAGAACCCTGGGGCGACCCATACATCGGCTGGCTCGAGCCAGTCGCAGGTGGGTAGCAGGTCAACCACTCGAGCAAAACCTCGAGCGGCTCTGGGCCAGCTTGAAGGACCCACAGCCCTGATGCCGGATTTACTGGGTATAGCTGCCGTTCTGCTGGTAGGATTTTTGTTCGCTGCGGCCCTCGCCCCGCTTGAGGCCCTGGGCTGGTGGGCTGGCTGGTATGGGCGTGAGAGAAACAGCACTTTGCCTGGCAACACCATGGTAGCTGAGAACCCCAAGGCTCAGCACTATCTGGTCTTCTTAACGGGTATTCACAGCGTCTCCCACGACACCTATTCACGGCGAGAAATTGCCTTTTTAGAAATGTTGGGCAACAAACTTCCAGAGACTACCATCCTGGAGGTCTTTCCCTATTCGGTCACCAACCGAGCGCTCACCGGACAACGGTTTTTTGCCTGGTTCTGGCGAGTGGCCCTGAAGCTCAAATTAAGCCGCCTGGGTTTTGCAGGCTTTGTGATCAATCTGCGTAATGTCTTTCAGGTAGCAGTTTCTGCAGACCGGCGCTATGGTCCCATTTACAACCAGGGCAGCGCTGACATGATTGTTGCCAGTTTGCGTCAACGAGGCTACCAGGTGGGCAGCGGCACGCCCATCATCCTGGTTGGCTACAGTGGCGGTGGGCAGATTGCAGTTGGCGCTGCAGCCTATATCAAGGACATGACCCAAGCGCCCATCACCGTCATATCTTTAGGCGGTATTATGTGTGCAGACCCGGGCATTCTCGAGCTTGAACGGCTGGTTCACCTGGCTGGGCGACGTGACTATGTGCAGCGACTCGGCTCTGTGTTTTTCCCTGGGCGCTGGGCGCTGTTTCCCTACTCGAGCTGGAATCTGGCAAAGTACAGTGGCATCCTGCAAATCATTAATATGGGACCAGTCGATCATACGGGTAAAGACGGCTATCTGGACGCGCAGGTACACTTGCCAGACGGGCGCAGTTACCTAGGGCAAACCGTGGATACCATCGTTGACATTGTCAGGTCTGTCGACAATTTACGCTCATAGCATCATCCTGATTACCTTTTCTTAAACCTACCGCAGAATCTTCAAGAGGCCGTGTCTCTTGAGATGATGTATAGCTTATTTTTTAAGGTATACTGGGTCCGTGATGAATCTCAGCCTCATGGTTTTGCTGCTGTTTGCCAGCATCCTGGTGCCTGGCCTGATATTGGTCGCCATTTCAGATCTGATCGAGCATGTCTGGAACAGCTATCAGCAAACAGCAACCCAGACAAGCAATCAGCCAGCAGATAAACGCATGTATTAAGAAAGCTTTAAGCCGCAGAAACCCATGAAAACCAGCCTGCTGTTATACTAGGACTCTCACTCGTTGGGGGTAGGCTATAGTTATGGGAGACGTGCTCAACATGATACGAACTACGGTCACAGAAACCCTGGCGGGTTTGTGGTCGTGGCTAATACAGTTAAACCTGGACCTCTGGAGCTTTTTTCCCTTCATAATCGCGATCTTTTTACTACTACTGCTCGTTTTTATTGTGCGGGTCATCAAACGTCGCCCCACCAGACCCAGTAAGCCCAGCATTCTGATGTCCAATGGCATCATCATCGAAAACAACCACCACAAACAGGTGCTTAACCTCAAAGTCAGCAACCTCAATGATTACCCTGTTCAGATACTTGAAATCACTCTAAAAACAGAGCTGATGTCCACAGCTATTCTGGTGGACGCTGTAGAGTTGTTGGCACCTTTTGAAGCCATTGAACTGGAAGCCTATTTGCCAGAGGTCATTGCAGGTGACACAGGCAGTCTTGAACTCTACTGCTATGCCAGCCGCCGCAAACACGTTCTCTACCGCTTGCAGGCAAACTTCGCCTGGGAGCCTTGGGCGTCCCGCTACCGTATGGATCCTGTTCAACAAAAAATAAGGCGCGTTCGCAAGCTTGCCAGCCACCATCTAAACCAGCTGCGCAAACGTGCCTGGCATGAAAACAAGCTGCGCGCACCTTTGGTCAGCAACCCCAAACCCGTCATTGCCAGCGAAACCCGCCTTCAAGATAGTCGGCCTGAGCCTGCCAAGCTCGAGCGCGCCAAACTCGATCTTGAGTTTCCTAACGATTTTTAAAGACCCCAGCTAAGGGCCCACTAACCAGCACCAGGTAACGAAGCCAAAATACATAGTCCAACAAGCCCCCAAAGGTAGTCTTAGATTCTGACGTTCCTGGAGTGATAAGGTGATTTCTGGATTCACCATCCTTGTCAGCAGGGTCGTAAAATTCTGGCTAAACTGGAGGAGGCAAGGATGAAAATTGAGCGTGTTGAACTGCGTGAGGTGCATACGCGTCTGCGGTACCGCTTTGAAACAAGCTTTGGTGCTGAGCAGGATCTAAAAAAAATCATCCTGATACTACATACCGACGGCGTCGAGGGTTATGGCGAGGGGACAGCCAACAACTGGCCTGGTTATAGCTATGAGTCTTCCGACACCATCTGGCTGAGTCTGACTGAGTACATACTGCCTCGAGTTATGGGGAACAGCTACCATACAGCGGCCCAGCTTCTTCATGACCTAAGGATGATTCGTGGGCATAATATGGCTGTTGCCACGCTCGAGACAGCCTTCTGGGACGCCCAGGCAAAGGCTGCTGGTTTACCCCTTTGGGTCCTCCTTGGCGGTCAACGCACTGAGCACCCAGTCGGTGCGTCACTGGGTATTCAGGACAGTATAGAAAAAACCGTTGACACAGCTCTGGACCACGCAGCACAAGGCTATAAACGCCTCAAGTTCAAGATAAAACCCGGCTGGGATGTTGCACCCCTTAAAGCCGTGCGTAGCGCCCTGCCAGATATGAACCTGACCGTTGACGCCAATAGCGCCTACCGACTTACCGACGCTCGAGTCTTTCAGGAGCTTGACGAGCTTGGCCTGGATTATATCGAGCAACCCCTGGCCCATGATGACCTGATTGACCATGCCAAACTGCAACAGATGCTGAGCACCCCTATCTGTCTGGATGAATCTATTCACTCGGCTGAGGATGCCCGCAAAGGCTTGGAAATCGATGCAGGACGCATCATCAACGTCAAACTGGGTCGGGTGCGCGGAAACCTGATGGCCCGCCGCGTACATGACGTTGCACATAGCTTCGGCGCACCTGTGTGGTGTGGTGGCATGCTCGAGTTGGGCATTGGGCGGGCGCACAACCTGCACCTGAGTTCGCTCGAGGGCTTTGTCCTGCCGGGAGATACTGCCAGCGCCAGCCGCTACTGGACAGAGGACATCGTTTCTCCCTGGCTGGACGCAGTAGACGGTATCCAGACGATCCCCGAAGGCCCCGGAATCGGTGTCGAGTTACGGCGAGATGTACTTGAAAAGCTGACCGTTCGTAAAGAAGTCATCGTCCCCTAATACAGAGCCCGTTATATTTGGCATTTCCAGGCTTTATTGAGACAAGCTGAATGAGTTGATTTCAAACCCCCAGGTCGTATGGGTCATTGAGACATCTCAATGACCCATGGAAACGCTAATTGATTACAGATTTTATACCCTTTCCG
>CAZZPQ010000227.1:0-4184 GCA_964655595.1 uncultured bacterium | reverse complement strand
CTGCTCGGGATAACATGTCAGAGTCAGTAATCAGATAATCAGCACGGATGAGGGTTGGCAGCGTCATTTGCACTCTAACGCGCTAGCGGTCGTTAGTACCCAGACTGTCGGCTGATAGAAACTGCTTGATGAAAGTCTCAAGGTGGGCTGTTCTGCCTCTATCCCAGGCTTGCTGGGCAACCGATTCTGTCAGATGGTTGCGACTATGGTGTAGTGAGGCCTCTCGCCGCTGTGCTTCGAGGGGTGAGGGGATCATCCCCAGTTGGTCGCGCAGGCAGGCGGTAATCCCCCATAGCTGCACAGCATCTTCATAGCTGCCACTTAAAGTTGCAGCCTCGGCAAGACCCTCCAAAACATAGACTGTGCCGAGTAGGCTCTGAAGCTTGTTAGCCAGTGCCAAAGCTTCAAGCAGCAACCGCCTGGCCAGTGCGTTGTCCTGGTGCTTAAGTGCCAATCGCCCCAACGCAATCTGGGCTGAGGCGATACCCGCTTGATCCCCGAGTGTCTTTTGGAGCGCCAGACCCTCCTCCAGATATGCCTGCGCTTCACCAAGTTGGTCTTGTTCCAAAGCGGTAAGGCCCAGACCTTGCAGCGCATAACCAGATGCCCGACGATCACCTATACTTCGGGATAACTCGAGGCTTTCATTAAAGTACCGTTCCGCATCTGTAAATGTCCCCTGCGCAAGTGTAATCTGCCCCAAACCGCGGAGTGCAAATCCCACACGCCCCACATCCCCTAAGTTGCGGGCAATGACCAGACATTCTTCGTAGTAGCGCTGCGCCGCAAGATATTTTGCCTGGCGCAGAGCTGTGCTACCTAAGCCGACCAGAGCACTCGCTATGCCAAGTTGGTTAGCGTGGTTACGGTTAAATTGCAATGCTGATTCATAGTTCACCTGAGCCTTTGTTAAGTCACCTTGCTCGAGTGCCAGACTGCCAAGACACTGCAGAATACTGGCTGCTTTGGTGTCATCATTCTCGTACCGTACCCGCTCCAGGGCTTGCTGGTAATAATCCTGCGCTCCCTCATAATCACCTTGCTCATGTGCCACGATTCCAAGATTATTCAGAGCGCGGGTTATGCCTTGGTTATCACCCACAACGCTATACAGATTCAGGCTTTCCTTCAAATACTGTTGTGCTGCGGGGTAGTCTGCTGCGTTCCAGGTCAGCAAGCCGAGCTGACCGAGAACCTTTGCCTGAATGTCTGGATGCTGCTGTGTTTCAGGGTATGAATATGTACTTTCAAGATAGGCACGCCCGACACGATACTGACCCCGAATCCTCCAGTAGTTACCGAGCGACGACGCCAGGCGGGCAGCAGCAGTTTTTTGGCTATGAACCTGCAGCCAATCCAGTGCGGCGATGATGTTTTGGTAATCACTATCCAGCGTTGCGAGCCACTCAGTTTGCTGTGCACCTTGCAGCAGCGGTTCAGCACGTTCAGCAAGTGCCATGAAATAGTTGGCATGGCGTCTATATACCGATTGCATGTCATCATCTGCCAACAGTTTTTCGTGGGTAAATTGTTGTAACAGTGGATGAATTTCGTAGCGACGGTTCTGAGCAAGTCGTAGTAGTGATTTATCGAGTAGGGCAGCCAACAGCACGATATTCGCACCTGCTACAGCACTAGCAGCCTCTTTGGTAAATCCGCTACGGAATACCACCAACCGGCGTAAAACCACCTGTTCCTGGGCCGTTAATAGCGCCCACGAATACTCAAACGCGCTTCGTATACTGCTTTGTCGTGATTGAGTGTCGTTTGACGATGAGGTTAAGATATCGAGGTTTTGCTGTAATTCCTGCGCAATATCCTGTGAAGACATTGCTCGTATCCAGGCTGCTGCCAGCTCAATCGCCAACGGAAACCCCTCCACGAAGTGGCAGATATCGATAACTGCAGGTAGCTCTGCACGATTGAGGATAAAGGTAGGTCTGACACGCTGAGCCCGTTCAACAAACAGGGCAACAGCATCATAGGCAAGCGCGTCCTCGGGGCTAACGTCTCGCCCCGGATAGGCCAGTCCGGTAATGGCAAGGAGCCATTCATGCTCGAGTTTAAGCCGCTCACGAGAAGTCACCATGAGTTGCAGCCCTGGACAATGTGCCAGCAGCTGAGAGAGTATGGTCACCCCCTCCAGCAGCTGTTCAAAATTGTCCAGAATCAGCAGCAGCTGTTTATCGCCAATGTGTTGGATTAACTGGTCTAAAGGGTCATCCTGACCTTCTGGACTTGCTTCCAGCGCCTCGATTATGGTTCCGGGAATTTCCTGGGGATGCTTGAGTGACTCGAAGGCCACAAAAACAACCCCGTCACTGTATTTTTCAGCAAGTTCTTTTGCCGCCTGAACCGCGAGGCGAGTTTTGCCGACACCACCCGGACCCAATAGCGTCAGCAGGCGACAGAGGGGCTTAGCAAGAAGATTATTGATTTCGGCAAGTTCAAGGTCACGCCCGATAAATGAGGTCGTGGCAGCCGGCAGGAAAACAACAGCAGATTGCTGTGGGAGAGTTGCTCTTTGTCCTTCGTCCAGTCGCAAAGCGAGCTGTTGTGTCGCAGAACTGGGTTCAATACCAAGCTCGTGTGTTAGCCGCCTGGCAAACGCCTGATACAGCGATCTTGCCACCTTTATGTCGCCAGTCTGGAGGGCGAGGTCCAGATAACTAGCTAAAGCATCTTCGTCAAACCTGTCCTGCTCGAGTGCCAGCCTAAGCAACACCATCGCGTTCGAATATGCCTTTTGAGCACATAATTCATCGACCTTATGGAACAGTTCGTCACGCCAGAGGTTGTGAAAGCGCTCACGCTCGAGCAGAAGCCAGTGGGCGAACTCACTATTATCGTAACTTTCAAGTCCGTCTAAAAATGGTCCCTGGTAACATGCGCTGATGATCTGCCAATCGCGGCGCTGCAGCGCCGTACGAAAGTCCTTTACATCGGTGTCAACCTGCCAGCGCAGCCGCGTTCGGTCAATCTCGAGGGTATCAAGCCAGGGAAGTTCACGGGTGCGCCCAAGCAACCTGCGCAGGTTCTGTTTGGCACTTTGCGTCGGCATATCTGACCAGAATAGTGCCGCCAGCCTGTCCCGACTGACCCAGTCTTCCTGGCTTGCCAGAAACGCCAGCAACTGATGACGCTTGTCGGCGGCAAAACTATGTATGTCACCAGCTGTACATACTTGTCCGCCGCCAAATAGTCTGATACGAAGTGTAAGCTGACCAACGGCCATGATTATGTAGTTTACCTGTTTATACCTGAACATAGCACCAGAAAAGTCACCTTTATCGCCTGAGTGCTTGCAATTCTTTTCACAAATGTAACGCTCATGTACCGTTGAGTTTTGCACTATTACGCTTGAGGCGTCAAGCGTATTGTAGCGTTCCTGCGCCAAACTGCCACAGTTTGTGGTAATGGAGGTGAAGTGTCATGAGGCATAGTTGGCAATGTTTATCCAGAATGCTGATAGGTGTTCTGTTATTGACCTTGGCAGCCTGTGGCGGCCCTGGGGGTGGAGGTGGGGGACCCGACCCATTCTTCAGCGGGCGCGAAGCGTACGGCGACGAGCTGCCCGAGGGAGCGGTCCTTGTCATACCCGAGGAGTTCAAGAAGCTCGCTGGAGAAGACGGTTTTGTTTGGGACAGCCTGGCACGACAAGAGCGGCTGCGCATCGAGGCAGAAGTGCGCTTCGCGGCAGACAAGGCTGAAATTCAGCGCCTCGTCGAGGATGACCCCGAGCTCGCCTGGCTCCTCAACACGCCCGACCTCGACGATCCCGACATCGAGTTGCTGCCGGGTGGTGAATACCTTGTCACCATGCGTGACGCCAACGGTAATCCCTTCCAAGTTCGCACTCTCGGACAGGCCGACGTCTTCCGCGAGCGACTAGCGAGCCACAAACAGTTCGAGACCAAAGAAAACCAACTGTTTCTCTACACCGTCGCTTTTGAAGCCCTGCCAAGCTATCTAAAATCCACCTTCCCCGCGCCGGAGCAACTTGCCGACGGCAGCGTCCGCGAGATCATGACGGCGCTCGCCGCCATTGAAGTTGCACTCAGCGACAATCTAGAGGTTCTCATTGCCCAGCAAGATGCCATGACTCTTGGCCTCGGGTCGGTGCTTATTCCACAAAACATAGACCTGTTGCGCCCACCTGGCTACCCTGCCTCACCAGAAGATGA
>CAZZPQ010000226.1:0-4205 GCA_964655595.1 uncultured bacterium | reverse complement strand
CTCCCAGGCGCATGACTGCGCCCTTACCGAACTGTTTCTCGATTTGGTGGAGGGTTAAATCTAACGACTTTCTTCGTTGTTCATCCATGCAAACATCCTCCGTCTAGCTGTGGCGTAAAACAAAAAGCTGTGTTTTATGCTACGGCGTTAAGCTGTGACCACAACAGAAAGAGGGCGGCATAGGTTGCTCGTTCGCGCATCCAGGCACTGCCCAGAGCGGGTAAACGGAGAGTTTGTGCTGCTTGCCAGGACGTACCTTGCGCAGCAATGAACACCAACATCGGTGAGTCCTTACTCGCCAACTCACCGTGAATTGCCAAACCGATATCTGCGCGGAACAGCTTTTTGGCAACCCCTGCCATGTCCAAGGCCGTACTTTCAGAAAACGTTGTACCCTCAAAAGTAGTACCCAGTTCCAAGAGGGGGGTTGACAATGCCCGCATGTTCCATGCTACCATACCGCCCGCAAATTGTGAGTAGTTATCGGGACTCGAGAGCGTCTCGCTCAACATGCCCCCAGTAAAGGTCTCGAGGCTCGCAAGTATCTGCCCCTGTTTTGCCAGGCCTGCCATGATGACAGGAACCAGTTCATCTTCATCGTAACCCCAGATGTGGGGTTGCAGCATAGTGTCAACGTCGCCCACAACAGCAGCAGCCAGGTGGCTGGCTTGCTGCATGGTCGTGGCTTTGGCAGCAACTCGCACATGCACCCCGTCACGCTTGGCATAAGTCGCCACGCTGGGGTTCGCCTGCCGGGTCAGCTCACCCAACAGTTCTGCGGCTGCCGACTCACCTAAGCCAAAGGTTTTAAAGGTCCGTGCGTAGAGGGCGGCTTCCCCAAATTGCAAGCGCGGAACAACCTGCTCAAGCCACATGCGTGTCAGTTCTCGAGGGGGTCCTGGTAGCGTAACAATGACCCGTAATTTGCCAGCCACCGTGGTCGTCACCAGCCAGCCTGGCGCAGTCCCTACTGGATTTGCCAGCGACGTAGCAGAAGGAATCAGCCAGGCCTGTTTGAGATTGCGCTCTGGCATACTGCGAGCAAACCTGGAAAATTTTTCACGCAGCTCATGCTCGAGTTGTGGGTCAATAAAGGGCGCTTCCTGCAACAAGCCAGCGATAGCCTCACGGGTCATATCATCATCTGTAGGGCCTAGACCGCCGGTAATCAGTAGCAGATCACTGCGCAAAAGCGCCTGCTCAATCGCCGCCTGGATACGCAAAAGATTGTCACCAACACGCTGTGACCAGTAGACATTGACACCACGATCTGCGAGTTCACGTGCCAGATAGGCGCTGTTGGTATCAATAATTTCACCAAGTAAAAGTTCGGTACCCACACTGAGGATTTCAGCACTGTTAATAGTCAGCATGGCGCTGAGGATATCACAGTCTTGAACCAGGCAAGCAGCAATTTTTTATGCCTCGACACCCTGGCTGTTCGAACATTCAGTCTGCGCCATGAGCTAGTGATTTATACCGTTTAGGCACTCATAATGATTCAAATCATGCAAGTACTCGAGCGAAGCGAGTTTTCGAAGGTAGTGAGAGCGATTGAAATAGAGACATTCTGAGCCCCTTATGCCGAGCCCGATAAATTGTTTAAAGATTTAAAAAGCAATCCCCGCTTTCTACTCGCGCTGCCTGATTATCCGGAACTGACAATAAACAGAGAATGAGTCTTCGTACCCAAAATGACATTTCATGATTTCATAATGCATTCCAGATTACTTGTAAGTATTGTGTAAGAGTAGTATCCTTATGCTTGGAGATAAGAGAAGCGGTATGCGCTATCTCTTTGAGGGATTTTCCCTCCACCATCTCCTCTCTGACGGCCCTGTGTTCCCCCGCACAGGGTCATTTTTATGGTTACTACCAAGCCAGATAAACTGCTTATGGATTTGAAAGCTTCCTAACGCTCTGCTCGGGATAAATCACTGGGATAAACCCAACGACAAGCACTTCCACGCAGGGTGCTTAAGGATGCTCCTTACGATCTGGAGGAGTTGAAAGCTGAGCGCTAAAACGAATAAGGTTTTGTCATGAAACTGCTGAATTTATCCGGAGCTGGTATAAATAAGCCTATGTTCACTAAAGACCAACTCGACCGCTATGCGCGCCACATCATCCTGCCTGGGGTCGGGGCTGCGGGTCAGGCAAGGCTTTTAGCAAGCAAGGTGCTGGTCATCGGCGCGGGTGGCCTCGGCTCGCCCATTCTGCTATACCTGAGCGCTGCTGGTTTAGGTCAGCTTGGCATCGTCGATGATGATGTGGTGGACCTCAGTAATTTGCAGCGTCAGGTGCTTCATAGCAGCAAGACGCTGGGACTGAGCAAAACTGAATCCGCCAGACGGGCCCTTGAAGCGCTCAACCCAGAGGTGAAGCTGACGCTTTATCCAGAGCGCCTCAGCGCCCAGAATGCCCGCAGCATTATCCGTGGCTATGATCTGGTCATTGACGGCAGTGACAACTTTCCTACCCGCTATCTGGTCAATGACGCCTGTATTCTGGAAAACAAGCCACTACTTTACGGCGCCATTTCCCAGTTCGAGGGACAGTTGACCTTACTCAATGCTTCGCCTGAAAGCCCCTGTTACCGCTGTTTGTTTCCTGAGCCACCTGCAGCCGGAACTGTGCTGAATTGCGCTGAAGCAGGTGTGTTTGGTGTCTTGCCAGGGATTATGGGCAGCCTGATGGCAACAGAAGCGCTAAAGTACCTGCTCGAGCTAGGCGATAGTCTGGCGGGTAAGCTGCTGCACTATGACGCTTTGCATCATGATTTAAGGCGCGTGCGTGTTCGGCGCAAACCGGAGTGCGCAGGCTGCGGCGAAGGCTCGAGCAAACTGACGCTTAGTGTAAGTGAAGCATTTTGCAGCACCTATGAAAGCCCTGAATAGTAATACTGAGCCCGATAATTCCCTTACCTTTAAAAAATCACTGCCGCTGATTCTTCTCGTTCCACTCGCATTAATATCCTTGCTTTATGCAAGGATATTAACGGAATTGGTATACAGGATTGCACCTTCACGACAACTATCACTGAGAAAACCCTAAACTTTACGTAAACTAACTGTGGGTATGTTTACCAAGGAGACGTCATGTTCTACTTAATCACTCTCGCAGTTCTCTTGGGCAGTTTTGCTATTGTTTGTGGCATTGGCGTTGTAGTTTGGAGCTATGCCATGTCCATACCGCTTCCAAAGACGGACAATAACTCTTACTCAGTTAAACATTCAAACTGAAGCAGCGGACTTACGCCAAAACGTGCTTCAGTCGTATAGACAAAGGTCTGGTCAGCGATATAGGCCAGGCTTTCCTGTTGCGGCAGGCGTTGCAGGGGGATTTGCTGATGGGTGGTGGCAGCGTCGATGAGCCTTGGCTCGAGTGCAGCTCCAAGCAGGTCTTCAGCCCATACTTCAAAGGCATTGCCATAAGTCAGAATCATCACACGCTGACCATCAGCTGACAGGTCCATTCCGGTGGCGATGTGGCTAAAAATATCCACACTGTTGCCAGAAAGCGACCCTAGGTCAACGAGCGCCACAAGCTCGAGTACCTGCGGACCATCCTCCGCTTGCCAGGTATCTGCACTCAGTCGGTACAAGCGTGCTGGTGGGGTACGCAGAATGCTCACGGGAGATTTAGTCAGAATGTAAATTGTAGCCTCAGCCGTGACCAGCATGGCCTCAGCGTCATGCGCGCCATCCGGGTAGCGCATACTCAGAATCCTGAAGGGACTGACCAGGGCAGGAAACCTCTGCTGTTCTTCAACCAGCACAATCTGTAGGCTGTCTCGCTGCCGCAGATTATCGCCAATGTCACCGATGTACAGACAATGGCTGTTAGCACAAGGGCCGCTGCCGAGCGCCTCGGTATCAAGCGGCTCAAAGCCCTTTACTGTCACCGTCTGCAACATCTGGCCCTCAAGGTTGCTGACAAAAAACTCAGGGCCAAAACCAGAATCATTGATGTGATAAAGACGTCCAGGTACAAGGCTCGAGAGCTGCATACCACTGGCTTCCGGGATAAGCTTGGTATCCAGCTGACCCACTTCCGAACCTTGCCAGTCATTACAGAGTTCCTGCGCCGAAACAACTGTCGTTATATAAACGACAACAACCAGGAAACACCGGATAAATCCTTGGGATAGACCTGGCTCTCGAGCAAGGAGAGCAGGAACCAGGAAGCTACGCTTCAATTTCCCA
>CAZZPQ010000225.1:0-4304 GCA_964655595.1 uncultured bacterium | reverse complement strand
CTTCTTCCATTCGATGAACTCAGGACAAGCTCTGAGCCTGCCGAAGGAATGACAACTGGGGGTGCTGGACTTAGGGACTGGTAAGTAAGGTGAGCGATGCTGAACTGCAGCGCTGTCCATGTGACGCTGATGTGACGCTGGGTTTTGCCTAATGGTTGCAGGAAGCAAATACAAAGCTTCCAAATCCTAAGGAGGTTCAAGATGACACAGGTTTCCAAGATAGCAGTAGTGATACTGGGGATAATTGCTCTGGGAGTGGGCTTAAGCCAAAACACCAATGTGAACGCAGCAGTATTCGTAACGGGCGATAACAACATCATTCAACTCGGTACCTTTATCGAGACAACCCCGGGGAACGTGCCGGTCAGCATCTATTACAACCAGGCGAACAGCACCTTCTACTACACCTGGTACAGCGCCAGCAGAGGCTACGACATCCTCAAGTCCTACGACACCTATACCTACAAGTACAGTGATTCCTGGGGCAAATACCACAAGGACGGCTATTCCGGCTACTGATTCCCTTGCTAAAACACAACTCTCGAGCAGGTGAGCACTTGATTCACCTGCTCTTAACAGAAAGGACTATGATGAAACCACTTCTGATACTTATCCTCAGCCTTCTCACTACAGCGCTGGCGCAGGGTCTGCTGTTAACCGACTCGAGCCACGGACCCATCCTCAGCGACGAACAGGGCATGACCCTCTATATCTTTACCAGCGATACTGACGGCGAAAGCAGCTGCTACGACGCCTGTGCCAGTGCCTGGCCACCGCTGTTGGTCGAAGTACTGCCCGAGCTGCCCGAAGGCGTCAGCGGTGAACTGGGGCTGACAACCCGCAAAGACGGCAGTCTGCAACTGACCCTGAGGGGCATGCCGCTCTACTATTTTGCTGGCGACAGCCAGGCTGGCGATACCAACGGTCAGGGTCTGGGCAATGTCTGGTTTGTGGTGCAGGCATCTGAAGACTAGGCAGCTTCACGATCGCTTGCCGCCGACAGTAGCCTCAAACACCTACCAGTCCGGTTGCAAGCGTCCCATCCTGTCACGGTGATAGGGCAACCATAACAAACCAAAAAGCCTGACGGAAATATTTGTCGCGGTAGCAGAAATTTGCACTTCTTCGAGCGCCGCACTGGCGGGATCAAAGCTCGCTGAAAGTGCGGCGACTTCAGCCTCGAGTTCTTGCTCGAGGTTTAATATTTGTTCCCGCAAGCCCTCGACGCTATCCTGCGCTTGAGCAGCGGATTGTTGCTGCTGCTGAACGCGCCCGACACCTCTTAGGGCGGTGCCTGCTCGGGAAGCAGTCGCGGTGTTGAGCTTGCGCCCGGTAAAGGCGCTGAGCAGCGCCGTGCCTACGCTCAGGGCGGACTCGAGCTGCCGCTGCCGAACCTGGGCTGTCTTGGTTTGGGCGGCAGCCTCGGCGCGACTCAGGCGGTTGCCGAGTGTTTCAAAGCGGCTGGCGTAGCGCTGTTTGAGTTTTTCAATGTCCAAGTCGCGCTGTTCGCGCGCTGCCTGGGCCAGTCTGGCGCGAAAATCAGCCTCGCTTTCACCCGGACTAGTGACCAGCTTGTAAGCTTTATTCTCATACAAAACCAGGGGGCGTTTTTGCCGAATAAAGGTGACAAGTTCCCGCTGCCACTTGTCAAAAGCCCGCGCCTGGCTGGCGTCACGGGGCAGATCGGCAAAGTCAGCCTCGGCCAGGGGTTGATCGGACAATTGCCTGGCAGAGAGTTCGGGCTCGAGCGCCTCATCCCAGTCACAGACAATAGGCCCGTCATGAAGTTCGCTAGCCAGAATGAGACTCATAGAGTCATTGACCTTGTGCCTGGCGCTATTGTAGTGAATATCAACAGTGGCATAGGCGTGGGGGATGTAGGTGATGTCCTCACCGCTCAATGAACTGGCGTAATAAACCCGTACACCCTGGGGCATAACTGGTATCTGCCTGACGGTGGCAACTTCATCGTGTGCGCTGGCTTCGTGTCCCTGGCGCGGGTAGCCCTCCATCAACAGGCGCAACTGCTCGCGCGTCATAGGGCCAGCCAGATAGGACATGACCCAGCGGGTTTGAAAAATCGTCGGCTGGTTTTTGTTTACGCTGTGCAGTAGAAAGACACGCTGGCCCAGGCTGGAGAGCATCCGGTTCATCTCGCTGCGGTTAAAACCTTCAGCCGATGCCCCTTGCAAGCCTTCCAGGACACGGTCCTTGTCACGCTCGGTCTGCAAGCGGCCAATAAACCAGGTACCAGCATTACTGAGCGCCTTGTAATCCAGATCAACGGGGTTTTGGGTTGCTAGTACCAGCCCCAGACCATAAGCCCTGGCCTGCTTGAGCAGCGTTAGCATAGGGGTTTTGGAGGGGGGGTTGGCGGTGGGCGGCAGATAGCCAAAAATCTCATCCATATAAAGGATCGCCCGCAGGCTACCCGTACCACTTTGTGACCGTGTCCAGGCGAGAATTTCATTCAGTAGCATGGTGACAAAAAACATCCGCTCGCTGTCATTCAGGTGCGCGATGCTGAAAATACTGGCGCGTGGCTTGCCCTCAGGGGTATAGAGCATGCGCTGGATATCGAGAGCTTCACCCTCGAGCCAGGCTTCAAAGCCCGGGGCTGCCAAGAGGTTATTCAGCTGCATCGCCAGCGCCATACGGTCTTTGGCAGGGTAAAAGGTATCCAGGTCCATAACCCCGATACGGCTAAAGCCGGGATTCTGTAGCGCCTGAATCAGGGCGGGCAAATCCAGATGCTGCTCTTCAGCCCAGCTTCTGTCAAGAATATTGCTTAGCAGAATATGCTCGCGGCTGGTGACCGGGTCAGCGTTGATGCCCAGAAGCGCCAGGATACTGGTAGCGGTACTTTGCAGACGTTCGCGATATAAGTCAGCGTCGTCCCGCAGCGCCTGACTAGGGGCACGAAAGGAGCGCAGTACACTGACCGGCAAACCGGCCGAGCTGCCGGGCGTATAGACCGCCATATCCACAGCCTGACGCAGTTTGCCAATGCGCTCACTGTCCTGCCCCCACTGCCCCAGACCCTTGCGCCAGAGTTCTGCTTGCGCCTGGGCATATTCAGGGGGGGACATGCCTTTGTTGCTGGCTTCCTGAACGTTTATCCAGGGCTGAAAGTCCTCGGGTCTCAGTTCGGGAAAGGTTAGCAGCAGGTTGCCCAGGTCTCCCTTGGGGTCAATGGCAATCAGCGGGATGTTATCCATCAGGGCTTCCTCGAGAATCCCCAACCCCAGACCAGTTTTGCCGCTGCCAGTCATGCCGATAATCACGGCGTGCGTAGTAAGGTTCTTGGAATCATACAGCACCAGGTCTTCTTGTAAGTTGCCTGCTTCAAGGTCATAGTGCTTGCCAAGATAAAAGGCACCCAGCTTTTCGTAGTCCATGGCTTCTCCTTCAGGGATGGGGAAGTGACGCGATGATGCGCTCTAAGGATAAGCTTACCGCTTACTGGCCCTGGCGACAAGTTTCAGGCTTTGCAGAATCAGTCCGAACCAGCGGCGCTGCCAGTCTGGGAGTGACATTCTCAGGATGCAACCACTGGACGCATGAGATGCCCTAAAAGCTCTTGAAGCCGAAGAAATACCAAGCCGCAACAAGACTCCAGCATTCCACGCAAAAGCAAAAATCCCAATGCAGGAAAAATATGTGCCTGCGCACTGTTGAGCAATTCCACGACCAAGCTTATACCGAGCCCGATTAAATTGATTACAGATTTGAAAAGCAATCCCCGCTTCCTACTTGCCCAGGGCGTAAGGAACATCTTAAGGATGCTTCGTGGAAATATTTAATAGACTTTGTGGTTCGAGGTAACACCTGTCAGCCAAGCGACTTCCCGATGTGGCTCAGCTGCGGACACCTGCCGTTGACACATGTGTTTCTTATTTGTATACTTTGTGAGCTAGCCCGGAGGGTTGGCAGAGTGGTTGAATGCGGCGGTCTTGAAAACCGTTGTACCTTTAGGGGTACCGGGGGTTCGAATCCCTCACCCTCCGCCACCACAGCACTAAAGGTTAGCTGATAGTCTGAAAAAAAGTGCTGGCTTTGCTATGATGGTGAACGCAACCAAGGGTTGCAGGTTCTTGGAGGGGTGGCCGAGCGGCTGAAGGCGCTCCCCTGCTAAGGGAGTATAGGGGCTTAAACCTCTATCGAGGGTTCGAATCCCTCCTCCTCCGCCACTGTATTAGCGAGGCTTGCTGCTGATACAGACAACAAAATCTTGCGCCCGTAGCTCAGCTGGATAGAGCGTCTGACTACGGATCAGAAGGCCAGGGGTTCGAATCCTCTCGGGC
>CAZZPQ010000224.1:0-4318 GCA_964655595.1 uncultured bacterium | reverse complement strand
CGAGTTTAATCGTTCCAATCGGCCTTGGTATCTGTTTCAATGGTCCAAGACCACGCTTAATTCCTTAAGCAATTAAACGGAAAGGGTGTTATCTATTCTCCAGCAACATCCTGCAATAAGCGCTCATTCACGAGCACAACTTTCCCGTAACGTGCCTCAATTGCACCTTCTCTAACCAACTCACCCACAACTTTGGTGACGGTCTCACGCACGCTGCCTACCGCCGCGGCCAGGTCATCATGGGTCAGGTGGATAAGCACTGCGCCATTGTCAGATAAGCTCGAGAGCGCACTGTCGCGTAACTCGAGTAATTCTGCAGCGATACGTGACTTCAGCCTCTTACCAGAAAGCCGGAACAAAGCCCTGTACATAACAGCCATTGCCTCTGCCAGGTACTGGGTCAGAGACTCGTGTTGCTCTGTGGTCAGCATCTCAGGCTGCAAAACTTCCACTTCGACTTCAGTGACCGCCTCAGCAAAGTAAGAGCGCGAACCCGAAAAGATGCTCTCCTCACCAAAAAATCCTCGTGGTTTGACATACCTAAGCGTCAGACCATTACCTTCATCATCCACGGTGTGGATGCGAACCAGCCCCTGCCTGAGCCTGAATAGTGAAACTGATTTTCCAGGGAACAGAATGATCTCACCTTTGTGAAACACCTGAACATTCTGTCGGCTAGCTTGCTCGAGGGCACGACTCATATTTAAAGTACTACTCATACTAATCTCCTTTGCTGCCCTGAAAGCTTGCGAAAAACATAGCCTCCCTACCCAAGGGTACTGGACTTAGACTAATACAACCAATAGCCCAACTCACCAAGTGGCGGGGTACAGTAACAGTATGAACATCTTTGCCTACCATGCTGGCAACTCAGATGATTGCGATTTGACCGACCAGGGCTACGCACTGAGTTTTCGCGTTCCTGTAAACCTGGCTCTCGTGTCTGCCTGGGTACGCAGTGAACCAGATAATGAAGAGTCCTTAAGCCCCATGCAACGGGTAAAAGAGGAAGGCAGCTGGACGTTTTGGCGAGGTCTGCTGCGGCTGAATCCCAGTGATATAAGCACTCGCTATGTCTTTAAGCTACTGATAGATGGCGTACAGTACTGGCTAGGCCCTCTGGGTATTAGCAACTATTTCCCTGAGCGGGATATTCACTACCGTATCTGCCCAACCTACCGACCTGCCCAGTGGGTATACAGCCAGATTTTCTACCAGATTTTTCCCGAGCGCTTTTGCGACGGCAATCCAGACAACAATGTACAGGATGGCGAATATCTCTATGAGGGCAAGCCGGTCATCGCCAAATCCTGGAGTGGCTTACCTGATCGTTCGCAAGGTCCCAGGGAGTTTTTTGGTGGCGACCTGGCAGGAATCCGCTCGAGACTTGACTATCTGCAAGACCTGGGGGTTACCGCCCTTTACCTAAATCCTATTTTTGAGTCGCCCAGCAGCCACAAGTACGACACCACCAACTACTACCTCATCGACCCTCATTTTGGCAGTAATGAAGAGTTTGCGCTGTTAACCACCGAGCTGCGCCAGCGCGGTATGCGCATTGTGCTAGATGCGGTGGTCAATCACACCAGTGAGCGTCACCCCTGGTTTGACCGATACGCTGAGCATGGAAATGATGGTGCATATCTATCTGAAAGAGCGACAACACGTGACTATTACATCTTCGCGGGGGATAATCCACAGTCCTATCACGGCTGGTATGGGGTGCACACATTACCCGTTTTGAATTACGCCAGTGCGGGAGTGAGACGTGCTGTCTATGAAGCTGATGAGTCTATATTGCGCTACTGGCTGCGCCCACCCTACCAAATTGATGGCTGGCGCTTTGATGTCATTCACATGCTGGGTGAAGGTCCCGGTGCGCAGAACAACGCCGAGTTTGTACGCCAATTCAGGCAAACCTTACGGCAAGAAAACCCGGAAGCCCTGGTCCTGGGTGAACACTTTTTTGAGGCCACAAACTGGTTACAAGGCGACCAGGAAGACGCCGCCATGAACTACTATGGTTTTACCCTACCCGTATGGGCGTTTTTGGCGGGTAGCGACCACCGTGGGCACGACATTAGCATTGATGCCAGCGACTTTGCCACCATGTTGCAAAGAGCACGCATACGTCTCCCCTTTGAGATTCAACTCAGCCAGTTCAACTTGCTGGACTCGCATGATACCCCCAGATTTCTTACGCTGCTCAAGGGAGATAAAGACCTGTTCAGCTTGGCTGTCGTGCTGCTGTTTACTTACATCGGTGTACCCTGCGTGTACTACGGCGATGAAATCGGGCTCGAGGGCGAAGGGGATCCAGACTGCCGCCGACCTTTTCCCTGGGATGAGAGCCTTTGGCACAGAGACTTGCGCGACTTTTATCAGATGCTAATACAGCTCAGACGCTCGAGCGCAGCCTTGTGCTACGGAGCACTACACATTCTGCTGGCAGATGGCGATGTTATTTGCTTTGCTCGTACCCATGCACAAGAAACATATATCATCATAATCAACCGTGGACCAGCCCACAGTGTGACCCTACCGCTATGGCAGCTTGCTGTTTCGGCAAACCACTGGCGGTTATACGATACGGACGAGCTGATTCGTCACCTCCCCGAAGTTCAGCTACAGCTTAAAGAGAAAAGCTATCAGATTCTTTCTCCAGTCAACGCCTAAACGCGCATTGCCTTATTAACATTCAACAGGTTTGTCTGCGACATCCGTACTTCCACCTCTTTGCTATGGCTGCTAAACTTGTATTTAGCAATGTTCGGAAGGAGTTCCTATGCGCCTTGTCAACCTGATCGTCACTCCGGTCATCATCTTTGCCTGTCTGGGTTTTGGTCTGATACGAAGTAATGAGATTGCACTGTTTGCGAGTATCGGCATCGCCTTTATCGCTTATCTGATCGATCGCCATTTGCGACTGAACTATTAACTTCTACTGAAATTTCAAACACACTGTTAATGAAAAACGGTTCAGGGGTATACCGAACCGCCCCCCTAAAGATGCATCATTTGAACCAGCGCGCAGAGATAGAAATCACCCACCTACCGACCTGCAGCAACTTATTGCGGCAATTTCATACGGGGCCATAAAAGAAACACTATCAGAGCGGCTCGAGACCCTGGTCTCCGGGCGATAGTTCGGTAAGTTTCATCATTGCTGCCCCACGGCAACCGCAAAGTCAAAAAACAGGTATCGAAGCAACAACATATTCCTCAAAACAGCATCCGATTCATCGCTAAAACCCCAGTGTTTTTACCACTTCTGGCATAGGCACGGCTTCGATTATTAAGCACTATCCCACATTCACCAAACGGGGTCACGACTTTGCGCTTGCCCTGATTGCTGCCCACCCCAGCAATGAGCTTATACCGAGCCCGATAAATTGATTATAGATTTGCAAAGCGTTTCCCCGCTTCCTAACGCTCTGCTTGGGATAAATCATTGGGATAAACCCAACGATTTATCCGGAACCGGTATTACCCCCACCCAGCCTATCGTTCGGGGATGCAGCAAATCGGCTTTAATTTTTTTGTAAGTTTGTTTTGCTATTCTAAAAACAGCCTGCACGACCAGGCATCTTGGGAAGCAATGACGTTTATCCTGCATGTGGGCGCTTGGGATAAACCGAGCAAGTAGCGCAACCGACCTAGGAAGTGGTGTCCTTCCAGATCAGTTAAGTGCCCCTGGCAAACGTTCAAAAACAGAGCGTTTGGAGGCGATGACCCGTACCACCCAATCTGGGCATCAAGGGATACGGTGAGCCAGTGATGCAACCGGCCAAACAAAGCCTGGTTGTATCCCGACCTGAAGAAAGGTTAGGATGCACATGTCTTACGTCTTGAATTTCGTTAAGCAGCATCGTCAAGGGCGAAGCACAATCTGGGGTTTAGTAACTTTTTTAAGCGTTTTGCTACTGAGTGCTTGTGGTGGCGTTGAGCCGCTCAACAGCACAGGATTCTCTATCAATTTTCACCAGGACAGCAAAATAAGCAAGCTGGATGGCGCAACAGTATCCGGTGAGCTTCTCATTCATGTTGAGGGTGCCGACAAAGAGCTAGTCGTTTATCTTAACGATACAGAAATGTCAGGCCAGGCATTTGCAGAACTCACAGAAGTCCCTTACGTTCTCAAGCTGGATACAACCAAGCTTGAAAACCGCGAGCACAGCCTGACGATAGCTACAATCAACAGGTTTCGTCTGGCACAGGCGCAGTTTACGGTCAGTAATGTACCGACTGAGGATGAACCCAATCCCGTTCCACAACCTGAACCACAACCCGAACCACAACCTGAACCACAACCTGAACC
>CAZZPQ010000223.1:0-4355 GCA_964655595.1 uncultured bacterium | reverse complement strand
TTATCCCAATGATTTATCCCGAGCAGGGCGTTAGGAAGCGGGGATTGCTTTTCAATTCTGTAAGCACTTTATCGGGCTCGGTATTAGGCAAGTACTGTGACATAAGTTCCCTTGGTGCATTGCATTCACGAACGTATCCAGCGATCTGGATGATAGCCTCATCAACCACCCCTTAGCTGCTAACACGGTATGATACGAGGTCATGTTGAAAGGTGATGGTTCTGGTCCTCTGCCCCCCTTGTTACAACAATATGTGGAACTGCGTGAGCAGTATCCGGATTATCTGCTGCTTTTTCAGGTAGGGGATTTTTATGAGTGTTTTGGTGAGGATGCCGAAAAGCTCGCCAGAACACTGGGGCTCATTCTGACGCACAAGACCAGTCGGGACTTTACGACTCCCATGGCGGGTATACCGCTTCGGGCGGCGGATAGTCATATTGAGCGCTTGCTGGCTCAGGGGCTGCGGGTGGCAGTGGCTGACCAGGTTGAAACACCTGCCATGGCCGAGGGTCTGGTCAAGCGTGATGTCACGCAGCTAATTACCCCCGGTACGATCACCCAGGATAGTTTGCTACTGGCCGATGCCAATTATTTGGCAGCCATTGCGACCGGTAACGGGTATGGATTAAGTCTTCTGGATATCAGCACGGGTGAGTTCCGGGGTACGCACCTGTACTCCCAGGCCAGCTTACTCGATGAACTTCAGCGCTACCGCCCGGCAGAAATCCTGCTGGCCCCAGAACTTTGGGGCGGTAAACTGGCTGATATTCTGCGCAGCCGCTATGCGCTCATGCGGGCGCAGGGTTTTGAGGCAGAGGGTGCTGCGTGGGTGCTCGAGCAGCACTTTGGCTATGTCCCCGAAAGTCTGGCACAGGAAGCGCTCAGGTGTGCCGCTGGGGCGGTGCTGAGCTATGCACTGGAGACGCAACGAGGAGTTTTGCCTCAAGTCAGCCGCTTCTTGCACTATGACCCGGGAGCCTCGATGCACCTGGACGAAACTGCACTGAGTACGCTGGAGATCTTTTCAAGCCCCAGTGGTGAGGCAAATAGTCTCTTTGGAGTTCTGGACCAGACGCGAACCGCACCCGGACGCCGCTTGCTAAAAGCCTGGTTGCGACATCCGCTTCTCGAGCGGACACTCATCGAGGGGCGTCAGGATGCGGTGGCTGCTTTTGTGCATGACACTGTCTTGCGTCAGGATATCCGCAAGGCACTCTACCGGATTCATGATCTGGAACGGCTGGCTACCCGGCTGGTAAGTGGGCGCGCTGCTGCGCGTGACTTGAGTGCTTTGGCGCGCAGTTTAAGCCTGATACCAGAAATCAGGAAGCAGCTAGCGGGTCATGTGACTGCCAGTCTGCAGGTGCTGAACGACCAGCTTCCCGATATGCAGGAACTGCAAGTTGCCATCGACGCTGCTTTAGTCACTGACCCACCTCAAAAGCTGACCGATGGCGGACTTGTGAATGACGGCTTTGACGAGCGCCTGGATAACTTCAGACAGCAGATTGCCGAGGGGCGTAGCTGGATTGCACAGCTCGAGTTACGGGAGCGTCAGGCCACGGGCATTTCCAGCTTAAGGGTCGGCTTTAATCAGGTCTTTGGGTATTACCTCGAGGTCAGTCGTTCGCACTATGCCCAGATACCCCCACACTACCAGGCAATCCAGACACTCAAAGACCGGCAGCGCTATACCTTGCCCGAGCTGCGCGATAAGGAGCGGGAAATCCTGCGCGCCGAAGATGCTGCCAAGCAGCGGGAGTACCAGGTCTTTTGTGAATTGCGAGATAGCCTGATACCTTGTGCCGAGACGATTCGTGAGCTGGCACGCAGCCTGGCCGAACTGGATGTTTACAGCAGCCTGGCAGAGGTCGCGGCGCAGCAGCAGTACTGCCGCCCGGTATTTACTGAGCACTTGTGTATTCAGGCTGGGCGGCACGCGGTGGTTGAGCAGCGACACGCCTTTATTGCCAATGACATCAGCATGGGTTCACAGGAGCGCCTGATTGTGCTGACGGGCCCCAATATGAGCGGTAAAAGCACCTATCTGCGACAAAATGCCCTGATTTGCCTGCTGGCGCAGATTGGCAGTTTCGTACCGGCGGAGCGCGCTGAGTTACCTATTTTCAAGCGTATCTATACCCGTATTGGTGCCCAGGATGATATTGCGGGTGGTCGCAGTACCTTTATGGTGGAGATGTCGGAGTTGGCGCAGATTCTGCAAAATGCAGATGCTGAGAGCCTCGTTTTGCTCGATGAAATCGGGCGAGGTACCAGCACCTACGACGGTCTGGCCTTGGCCTGGGCTGCTTGTGAATACCTGCATGACGCCTCCCAGAGCTACACGCTCTTTGCCACCCACTACTTTGAGCTGACCAGTTTGCCAGACAAGCTCAGCAGCGCCCGCAATTATCATGTCGCCGCCCATGAGGAAGCCAGGGGGCTTATCTTTTACCATCAGGTTGTGCCCGGACCTGCCAGCAAGAGCTACGGTTTGCAGGTGGCCAAACTGGCGGGTGTGCCGCAGCCGGTATTAAAGCGTGCCCAGCGGGTTTTTAGTGGACTCGAGTCACTGCGGGATGATCGGCAGCAGCGCGTGCTGGACAGTCTGCTCAGCGCTGATGTCAGTCAGCTCTCACCGCTGGAAGCGCTCAAGCTGCTCTATCAGCTACAAGAAGAGGCTCGGGGTTTAAGTCTGAACGCCTCATGATTCGTAAGCTCAGCTCCGAACTCATCCGTGAGATTGCTGCTGGTGAGGTGATCAGCAGCCCGGTCGATGTTGTCAGGGAGCTATTTGAGAATGCTTTAGACGCAGGTGCTAACCGCCTGGATATTGAGCTTGATCAAGGCGGTATCAGCCGCATGGTGATTGTTGATAATGGCAGTGGCATTCCTAAGGCTGAGTTGCCTTTGGCTGTAGAGCAGCACAGCACTTCAAAACTCGAGTCCCTGACCTCTATTCGCACGCTGGGCTTTCGTGGCGAAGGGCTTTATGCAATTCGTTACGCTGCCACCATGAAACTTACCAGTCGTCCGGCGGCGCAGTTGGGGGGTGTCAGCTTAGTCGTCGAGGGAGATACGCTCAGTTTAAGTGAACACGCAGCGCCTCAGGGAACACGGGTAGAAGTCTGTGACCTCTTTGCCCGCTTGCCTGCTCGCCGGGCAGCGCTGGACGCACCAGCGGAAGAGCTGCGCAAGATCATGGCGCTTTTGGGGCAATACCTGTTGCATCACCCGAGACTCAAGCTGCGCTTAAGCGTCGATGCCGAGGAGAAGTGGCAGTACGCAGGTGGTAACTACCGTGAAGCTGCCAAGTTTTTGTGGGGCCCACTCACAGCTAATCGCTTGCTAAACCTTGAGGCGGCACAGGAGGAGCTAAGGCTCGAGGGTCTCATCTCGCGCCCGGAACTCACGCGCTCACGCCGCGACCGGCTGCTGCTGGCCATCAATGGTCGCCCGGTGCAGTGGCAGGAACGCTGGTTTAAGGCGATTTTGGAGAGCTATCGGGAGATGCTGACAGGTGGACAGTACCCGGTCGGCATCCTGAACCTGAGCTTGCCCACCGAAAGTGTCTTGGTAAATACCGCACCAGATAAGCGGCAGGTTCGGCTCTTGCAAGAAACAAAGGTGCTCAACTTTCTGCGAGAAGCCGTTCAAAACCTGCTATCGGCCCATCCGCTGGCTGCGCCTCTGCCGAGCTTTCAGCCGCAGGTTGTCAGTCACGCTCCCAGACACAGCTTTCCGCAGCTGCGCTATCTGGGCAGATACCGCGACCTGTATCTGCTGGCAGAAGCCGATGGTAATTTGTGGGTGGTCGATCAGCACGCGGCACATGAGCGCATTATCTACGAGGAGTTGCTGCGCCGCTATCAGGCAGAAGCGCCTGTGGAACTGGCTGAGCCAGAGCTTATACCTCTAAGCCCGGAAGAAAGCGACAACTACCTTGCGCAAGAAGCGTCATTTGCCAATGTGGGTCTGTGCCTCGAGCCTTTTGGGGGGCATAACTGGCGCATACGCCAGATACCTGCTTTTTTACTGGGACATGTCTCTCTGTTGCCTGAGGTCATCAGAGGCAGTCTGGCATCTGCCAGTCTGGAAGACGCCTGGCGCAGAATCATCGGACGTTTTGCCTGTCTACCCGCTATTAAGGCAGGTCATCCACTGGCACAAGCCCAGGCCCAGACATTGCTCGAGGCTTTACGCGCTTGCCAGACACCCTGGGTCTGTCCGCACGGACGCCCTACGGCGCTGGTGCTTTCGGAGCTGGAACTGGCGCGGCGCTTTGGGAGGCGGGGTGTGCGGGCCAGTGAGGTGCAAAAAACCTGAGGGGCAGATACCAAACCCCTGATAGTAAT
>CAZZPQ010000222.1:0-4413 GCA_964655595.1 uncultured bacterium | reverse complement strand
TGGTAAGATTCGAATAGTGTAACGCTTTTCTCACCTTTCAAAAACAATGTAATTGAAAAAACTTAATAAAAACAGACATTAAATAAGAAGTGAGTTTAAGCCAGGTGCCAAAATAATGTAACGGCATAGATCAGATTCCTTTTTCAGCGTAACCACACAAAATGGCAACGCCTGACCTCTATATGCAGCGCCATTGCTGGTGCACATTTCAATCAGGCTTTACGATTTTACGGGGATAGCAGAGCAAAAGATGGGGGATCATCGGAAAGAGTCGTTTTGCTGGCTCACATCAGTCCGGGGCAAACGGCAAGCTATATTTGCACCTGTTCGGATAGATAGGAAAGCACCATATTGACCTCCACGTAGCCATGGTTCAACTGTTTGGCTCTGTGGCGGCAATCGGAACAGATCTCTTCAAATTTGCGCATATCGCCTTTAACAGCGGCATAGATCTGTTCGACGGCTTCAGGTTCAAAGTCCTTATATTCCAGGATAAAATCCTCTACTTCGATTGGATAAAGGTTTAGGGTTTTCAACCGGCTCAGGATGTCGGGATGTTCGGAGGTCAAATAAGTCCTGACCCTGGGTAGACCGGCCAGGATGACGGGCACGCCGGCATCGATGATCCGTTTCAGGTATGGCCAGACCCTGCGATCCAGATCGTTGGCTTCATCGATGATGAGAAAAAAATTGGACAAGCTGCAGATCAGTTTAAGGTAGGCAGGGGATTTCCGGTAACTTGCACTGGCTTCATAATTTAACTCCTGCAGGATGCAAGCAAGCATATGATGAACGTTGAACAATGATTCGACCCATACACCTTGGAGTTTTTTAGGCTGGATCAATTGCAAAAAGCGGGTCTTGCCCGCCCCGTAGCCGCCTTCGATCAGTACACTTTTGCCGTGATTGATCCGGTAATAAACTGCGGAAAGGTACGACACACGGCGCTTGTCGTTAATAAAGCTTTCTTTTCGTTTGGCCTTATTTTTGTCCATAACCGGTCTTTCTCTGGTATTTTATGCAATCCAGCACAAATGCGTTGAACAGCGCCGTGCCCGTTATCTTGGGCGGCTGCCGCA
Organism: uncultured bacterium; assembly: GCA_964655595.1. GTDB lineage: Bacteria > Deinococcota > Deinococci > Deinococcales > Trueperaceae > CAZZPQ01. The sequence goes on along the minus strand of CAZZPQ010000222.1, from coordinate 3,334 downwards.
ATTTATTAAGGTAATGCTCGTATCGTTGACGGTTTTGCTCATAAATTGTTTTGGCCAAACAAAGCGATAGGCCCTGCCGATGTCTTTCAATCAATGCAACGGTGTCAACCACCATGGCCTTTTCTTCCAAAAAACTCCGGATTAATTCGACTTGATTTTGCTTTAATTGGGGCGCAGAGCTCTTCTGTGGTTTCTCAAAAGGTTTTTGGCAGATGGCCTCACCCAGTAGTATGCCGTTTTTTTTATGCTCGAAGATCAATAGCTTGTCATCTACATGCGAGACATATACTTTGGTGCCTATTTTTCGGCTAAATTGGTCGGCGCCTTCGACCACCACATATTTTTGATTGGCAAAGGTTAAAGTCCCTTTTTTCGATACCGTGGCCTTTGTCTTTGCATAGCCGTATTTAATCAAGTCTTTAACATGATCGGGTGAAAAGACCATCGTTTGAACTGTAGAAAGATAGTTTTCAAATCGTTGGGCCGGGATCCAGGCCATGGTTTTGCCATCGACACTATAATGATGTCTGGTATCATTGTGCTTTTTTCGATACTCCTCGATTAGCCCGCTTTGTTTTAGCTCATATAGGCCGATGTCGACAAAAGTGATTGTGATTTTGTACTTTTTACCGTTTTTAAAGAGAAAACCCGGTTCGGTTTTAATAATCTTGTTTTCAAAAGCTTTGATGATCAGGATTTCAAAGTTATGCAGACCGCGGTGAGAAGACTCCAGATGGGCATTGTCCTTGGGAGTGCCTTTGCGTGAAAAATCTGCTTCAAGATAAAAACCTTCCGGAGTCGAATAGGCGATATTAAGTGCCTGGATCACCCGCTCAAGATTGACAAAGCCGGGGGCATTATCGGGCCTTATACGTATCTTTTGTTGGGCGAAAGGTGTGCTGAGCAAAAACTGGCTAAAGATATCAACGGCATTGAGGCTGCTTTCAGAGAAAAAGGCATTTATGGCAAAAAGGTAGCGCGACCCGGTGTCATAGGTTTCAATCATGCGAACTTTTTGCCAGGCGCCTTTTTCATTGCGGATTTTAAAATACTGCAAAACGCAGCCGTCCATCTGCACTAGGTCAAAGACCTTTAAATCCTTGAACGCATGCAGCAGTTGGGGTTCTTCAAAATCAGGTTTGTCCAGATAAACTCGAAGGTTTTGTTCTTTTACCAAACGCCTTAAAGCACCAAGGGAGATCCTTTGATTAAACTCTTGTTGCAGGAAATGATGATAATTTTTGATCGTGCGCGCCTTTTGGGTGATAAAGATAAAACTTGGATCGAGTTGATCGCATGAGGCCTTGAGCATCTGTACAAATCTTTTTTTGATTTCTTTATCCAGGACTCGTTTTCTGCCGCTGCATTTTCGGCCTTCCATGATCCCGTTTTCGGCCAGCAACAACGGCTTGGGGATAATCCCGGACTTTTTGTATTGATCAATGTAGTATTTTTTTGCCCTGCGTTTGGCGCTACCGGTTTTGTCCATGATTTTTTTGTGCAGCAAAATGATGAACCGATCATCTTGGGACAGTTGGTCCATAGCATTATACTTTCAACCGGATTTTTTCTTTCATTACCGCCAGCCAGAAAAAAGCCGCTTGACGAGATGTGCTTGACCAGCCGTCTTGGCCGGCCAAACGGATTTGCTCCAACATGGTGAGCACCGCCTGTTTATAAGCGGCGCTGATAATGTTGGTCAGATCGGTGCGGGCCTTTTCTTTATTTCCATATTTTGACACGAAGCGCTGGATATTTCCGGCATTTAATTCCAGACCGGCACCAATAAAATCACGCCAGATTCTGCGTTGATCAAAGGGGGTGAGCTTGACAAGGGCACGCAGCTGGGCTTCATTTTCGGGCAAAGTGTCCCCAATCGGGGACAAATTGTCGATAATGCGCGCCGCTTCGATCAGCCGATAGGCCTGCGAGCGGCTCATATCCCAGCGGCTTTTAAGGTAGGCCTCAAAGCTGTCGAACAAAAGATCGCGGTAAAGACGCTCGTCGCGGATTTGCTTGAGCGCTTTTCCGATTTTATAAAAGCTGCGTTGCTCGGATTCGATGAGCGTTTCAAGCTCGATCAAACGGCTGTTCATTGCCGGCCGGCCGGAATGGATTTTCCGATGGCATCGAGCATCGGCAAAAGGCGCCTTTTGTTCTTGAGCACGTCTTGAAGATAGGCAACGCTTTCGACAAAACTACTTTTTTTTACGGCCATCACCAGATCGATGGGGTTAAAGTTTTTCCGGCAACGAAAACACCTGGCCAGATTGGTCGCAGAATTGGTTGCCGTATCAAATTCATTGCATATCGGACATAAAAATCGAAAATAGCCTTCACTGGTTTTGGCCGGCATGGCCAGCAGTTGTGCAACGGTGTTGATGGCAATTGCGTTGCGCAATTCATACAATTGGTCAGCGGTAAACTGTTTTTTCATCATACGTCTCCAAATATGCCGGTTTGCCGTATGGGCGGCGGGAAAATTGGCTTACAACGACCCCCCATCGGCCGCAAAAATGACAACTCGCAGCAGTCGCGGATAAAAACGATGCGCTTTTTTCAGTCAACATACCCACGGATATCGACAGTGTTGAAGCTTGATCATCCAGGTTTTTTAGGGTGGCCTGATTTTTTCTTCGACGACGGCGGTTTTCGGCCAAACGATGGGCGCGCCTGCCCTTGGCGCTTTGCCGGTAGCGGCGCTGGGCTTTGCGGTGTGACGTCTTGCGGGCACAAAGGCGGCATGCCGCGCTGCAATAGGCCTGGCCTCGCCAGCAATGCCGGCACACGTAAAAGACAGCTTTACACCAGCGGCATACAACACAAATCAGCAGCACAATTTCCGACCTTGCAAAAAGCCGGAAGCCGCGATAAAATCATGTTACTTGTTGTGAGCTTCCGGTCTGGTACCGAGGTTCATCTTCACTAAAAGCCCGAAATGGCCGTTTCGGGCTTTTCCCTTATCGACAAATGCCTCATTGAGCGAAACCGTTCCCCTGCTTTATAGGGCATCCATAAAACCACAGCAAGGGCGGCGGGGTATGCGGGATATTCATTATTTCTGGGGCAGGGTATAGCGGCGGGGTATCTTGTTGAGCCGTTACACTATTTTGTTTCCGGCAGGGAATAAAGCGTTACACTATTTGAATCTTACCAGGCGGTCATCTCATAGACTCCGTGGAACCTCCCCCAGCGATAGTCACCAGCCGATACAACTGCTGAAAACATAATAATCGATAGTGCGGCAATTATCGAAATATATAAAATCTTTTTCATTTTTAATTCCCTTCAATTTTTGAGGTTTTTAACAATTGGAATGTAAACACCCCGTCTC
>CAZZPQ010000221.1:0-4418 GCA_964655595.1 uncultured bacterium | reverse complement strand
GGAACGATTAAACTCGCCTAGAGTTTATGAAGTGTATTTTCGGACTTGGTATAATGGACAAATGGCGGAGAGAGAGGGATTCGAACCCTCGGTAGAGACGAGCCCTACACCGGTTTTCGAGACCGGCCCATTCAACCACTCTGGCATCTCTCCAAGAGCGGCCCTGAGTATACCGCAGCCAGACTTTGCGCATGTGTCAGATGGGCACAAGCCAGGCCACCGCCAGTGCCAGGGCTGCTGCCAGCATGATGACGATACTCAGCACTCGAGCATAGTCCCGCGAGCCGATAGAAAAAGTCAGAATGCTCTTAAAGAAGCTGTTGGCCAGCAGAGCAAAAGCAAGGGCTCGATTGGCAGTTATAGTGTCCAGGCCGCCTGTTACCTGCTGTGTTAGCGTCAGGGTGATGGCGTCTAGCTGACTGATGCCTGCTAGTGCGCTTGCCAGATAAATCCCCTGCACTCCCAGATATTCCTGTGCAGCTCTGGTGAGCAGCAAAATAATGGCGAATAGCGCGGCGAAGGTCAATGCTGTTCGCAGCTCAAAGGGATTGCTGAGTGTTACACCCTCAACGAGTTCACGCTGGCTCAGGCGCTGAATAAACCAGCCACCGACAGCTGTGACCAGGCAGTAAATAAGCAGGGTTGGCAGGACAGGCAGGATAAAGCGAGGCTCAAGCACGCCAATAAGCACAGCCAGGCGCACGGTTGATATGGCGGTGGCTGCCAGTACGCCAGCGGCAAAGAGCCAGCTTAAGGCGGGGCTGTGCCTGCTGCGCCCGGAAAAAGACAGTGTAACAGCCGTACTCGAGGCAATGCCACCAATAAAGCCAGATAAACCAATGCTGCGTTCGGTGCTGATGATTTTGGACAGGACATAGCCGATAAAAGAGATGCCTGAGATAAGCACTACCAGTAGCCAGATGGTACGCGGGTTCCAAACCCCCCAGGGTCCGTAGGCTTCGTTGGGAACCAGCGGTAAAATCACCAGCGAAACCACTGAAAACTGCACGATGGCGTACATGTCGGCTCTGGTAATTCCCTCGACCAGATTGCGCAACTCTTCGCGAAAGGACAAGACGCCGGTGGCGATCACTGCACCTGCCAGCGCTGAAACGTAATCACCCAGTCCGGCAATAACCCCTAGTCCAAAGGCCACCAGCGCGGTGATTTCGGTCGTGCCACCCAGCTTGACGCCGGCACTTTCGCGCCAGTAGGCCAGGAGTAGCAGAGCGCTTAAGGCCACCAGGCCCACACCAATCAGCCAGGGACCTGTGAGGATGGACAGTTGCCCGCTCAAGGCGCCAAACAGGGCGATAAGCGGAAAGGTGCGAATTCCAGCAAAAATGCTGCCTTGCTGCTCACGCTTACGTTCGCGCTCGAGCCCGATTAAAAGACCCAGCAAGGTCGCGACCAGAAATGCGGGTATGGCGGTGGTGGGAGTCACAGCTGCATTCTACTATGCGACGTTGTAGCATAGGGTTTAGCCCTGATCAGCCGAGCGCAGTTGCTGGAAGAGCTTGAGGTGGGCTGCGGCGCTGTCCGGCTCACCGAGGCCCTGATAGGCCCAGGCAAAACGCTGATGTATGTTGGGGCTTATGCGGTAGCGCTTCTGTTGCGAAGTTGCCAGCAGCAGCTTGAGGCTTTCCAAAGCTGTCTGGTAAGCCCGCATCTGCAAATTGAGATTGGCATAAGCCCACAGGCAAGTCAGATAGTGTTCACTGATTTCCTGAGCACTGAGGTGCTTCAGCGCCTGTTCAAATGCCTGATGACTCGCTTTTAGTTGACCCTGCTTATGCAGTAACCGTGCTAAGCCCAGCTGCCCCAGACCATTGGTCAGTGGATGCCTGCTGCTATAGTCCAGGCAGTCGCGATAAGCGGCTTCGGCTTTGGTAGCTGCCCCTTGTTGTTCAAAGGTATGTCCTAAGTGATAGCTGGTAACAGCTGCTTCTTTGGGATCGACAAACTGATACAGGCTCAGGGCAGCCTCGAGGTGCTGCTGGGCTGCGCTTAAGTTGGCAGTTCGCTGGTGGGCCTGCCCCAGGGCCGCGTGGATGATGGCCTTATCTGACAAGGCAGGACTGTGAAAGTAGTCTGAGAGCGTGTCAAAGCCAATTTGTTCAGCCCATCTGTAAGAGGCTTCCAGTAAGCTCAGTGCCTTGTCTGCCCGCTTTGCCATCAGCAGAATCTGACCTCGCAAACGCAGGGTTTTGGTCCACACTGCGGGAATTTTCAGTTGCCGACTGACCTGCATGAGCTGTTCGCTGTAGCGTAGGGCAGCTGCAGCGTCATACTGATGCAGGCAGACCTCGCTGAGTAGCAGTAATATCTGGTTGATCATGTGCTGGTCGAAGCTGCGCTGACTCAGTTGTAAGTTGGGCTCGAGAATGCTGCGCGCCACCTGGTACTGTCCGGCTGCCAGTTGACACGCCCCCAGGGTGACGGCTGCGCTATGGAGCTGGATGGGATCGCGCAAAATCTGGGCGTTTCGCAAGGCTTTCATGGCTAGCTTCAAGGCTTCTTCGGGTTGTCTGCGGTGCAGCATAAAAGCCTGTTGATTCAGTGCCGTAAAGGTCTGTAAATCAACTTTAGTACTGGTTTCAATCGTCGTCGCCAGCATACGCCCTACCCTAGCTGTAGCACGCCAGTTGTTACAAAATTCTTACTTTGACATGCTTTATCCCGAGCAGAGCGTTAGGAACCGGGGAACTGCTTTTCTACTCTGTAATCAGTTTATCGGGATCCGCACTCCGTATTAGTACACTTGACAGACCCAGTGTCCTCGGATATGCGTTGTTCGCACAGGATTACCAGATAAGATACGGCAATATGACTGCGGCTGCTGTGGTTTCGGCGATACCGGCCCTGCTTCTGGTCATATTTGGGCAGCGTTACATTAGCAAAGGTTTAACGATGGGAGCTGTTAAAGGATGAAGAATCAACCTAATGTCATTGTGTTTTTAACGGATCAGCAACGCTGGGATACTGTAGGCGTTCACGGCAATCCCGCAGACCTAAGCCCAAACTTTGACCGACTTGCGCAAGCAGGAACGCTTCTCGAGCACTCCTATTCGGTGCAACCTGTTTGTGCGCCGTCACGCGCCTCTATCCAGACAGGGCAGTATGCAAGTCAAACAGGCGTCTTTCGCAATGGCATTCCCTTACCAGAGAATGCCACTACCCTTGCCAAAGTCTTTCGGAAACATGCGTATCAGACTGCCTATATTGGCAAGTGGCATCTTGCCAGCAGTGAACCGGTCGCTGAAGCAGAGCGAGCAGGGTATCAGCACTGGCTGGCTGCCAACTTATTAGAGTTTTCCTCGGATGCTTACGATACCGTTGTTTATGATGCTAACGGTGAGGCACAAAAATTGCCTGGTTACCGTGTTGACGCCTTAACAGATGCGGCTATTGACTACATCAATGATCATCAGCAGGAGCCCTTTTTCCTATTTGTATCATTGCTCGAGCCCCATCATCAGAACCATGTTGATGATTATATCGCCCCACAAGGCTATCGTGAACGTTATCAGGATGCCTGGACCCCGCCAGATTTGGCTGCCCTTCCAAGCCAGTATCACTCGGTTCAGCGCCATCTGGCAGGGTATTACGGCATGGTCAAGCGCATTGATGAAGCTTTTGGTCGACTCATGGACGCGCTCGAGAGTCTTTCCCTGCTGGAAAACAGTATCGTTGTTTTCACTTCGGATCATGGTTGTCATTTCAGGACCCGTAACCAGGAATACAAGCGCTCTTGCCATGATGCGTCTTTGCGCGTTCCTACCCTGTTAACAGGGCCGGGGTTCTGGGAAGGTGGCAGGCTCACGGCGCTCACTACACTACTGGATATTGCACCAACCTTGCTTGACGCTTGTGGCCTTGAGTGCCCAGAGGAGTTTCAAGGTCAGAGTGTGTTGCCACTTCTGGCAGGGCACAAAGGCAGGCAGAGCGTTTTTTATCAAATTAGTGAAAGTGAAGTGGGGCGTGGCCTAAGAACCCAGCGCTGGAAATATGCGGTTACGGCGCCAGATAAAGATGGCTTTAAAGACGCCGCTTCTGAGCACTATGTTGAGACCTATCTCTATGACTTAAAGCATGATCCTTATGAATTACATAACCTGGTGGCTTACCCGTCCCATGCAGAGGTCAGAAAAGAACTGCGTGCCATGTTGCAGCAGCATATTCAGAGCATTGAAGGCTACGCTTGTACCATCAGTGAGGTAGAGCAGCTAGCGGAACGTATGTTTGACCGGCGGGTCGTGGACGGCGGTGCACTACCCTAAAAGCGTCACATTATACCGTTTCGGTGCTTGAGTGACTCCAGTCACCGGGGCACCCGAGCGGACGCGAGAAGAAATCATGAAATCAAGTAGGCGTCACTCTTGCATAAAATTGGTATTATATCCGGAGGAGGGTGAGTA
>CAZZPQ010000220.1:0-4458 GCA_964655595.1 uncultured bacterium | reverse complement strand
CTGTAACCCAGCGACTGCCAGAAGCGTTCTGCCCTGAGGTTTTGCCCATAAATACTGACCAGAATGCGCTGCACCTTGCCTTTGAGTCGTGTTTCCAGATCCAAAGCGGTGCTGCGGCCAAAGCCCTGATTCTGCAAGCGCTCGAGAATGAGTAGCAGGTTGACCATGGCTTCATTGTTTGCTGGGTAGTGTAGCTTGTAATCCAGATAGCCCACCACGCTGTGGATTGAAGCGGGGTCGCGCAGACCTTTGGCTTGTGACGCATGGCAGGGGGTCAGAATTAGCTCGGTGACGCGGCGCTGATCCTGTAAAGCGATTTCAAGCTCGCGTTCTACCTCATGATAACTGGGCATGGGGATGGAGATAATACGAAAATAATCAGGCGTTTGCTGATAAAGCTGATAGACCAGTGGTGCATCAGCCGGGAGGGCGGGACGTGTCAAGACATCAGTTGTGACAAGTTGCATGTTGTCTCCAAACTGCGAAGTTTTATGTACTTAAAGTATAACCAATCCACTGTCTTGTCTGTTGAATAAGCGTCACAATACTGATCAGGGCAACCGCAAAGTCACGAACCCACTAGGCGAATGTTGGATAATGCCTAATATATTGAAGCCGTGCCTATGCCAGCATTGGTAAAAACACTGAGGTTTGGGCGAGGAATCGGATAATGTTTTGAGGGATACCCTTTGTTCTGAAAGCTGTTTTTGACTTTGCTCTTGCCCTGCGGTACTGATACTGGCACATGGCAGGGGCGGGCTAATGTGATATAGTGCCTTGTTATTTGCTTTGGCACAGGCCATAACGGAGGATAATGTTGTCCGAATCCCTCAAAACCCGATTAGCAGATGCGGCGGAAGCGAGTATTCTTACTGATTCAGCCGAGCGCAGTACGGACGTCTTTGCCAAGGCCTACGCTTTCACTCGAGCTGACCAGGCACAAGCGGCGGGCCTGCATCCGTATTTCAAGCCCATTGAAGCGCAGCATGGTGGCACTGTGACAGTCGCTGGCAAAACCATGATTATCACTGGGTCTAATGATTATCTTGGTTTAACACAGGATGATCGCCTGAAAGCAGCAGCCAGGGATGCACTCAATAACTTTGGCACTAGTTGTACAGGCTCACGCTTTCTGACAGGAACGCTCAGCTTTCATGAGGAACTTGAAGTGCGTCTTGCCACCTTTTTAGACAAGGAATCGGCGCTGACCTTTAGTGCGGGGTTTTTAGGATGCCTGTCAGTGGTGAGTTCACTCGCTGGGCGTCATGATACACTTTACTTTGACCGTGAAAATCACGCCTGCCTATATGATGGCGCGCGGCTGTCTTTTGCTGGTTTGCGCAAGTATGAACATGGCGACATGGCGCATCTTGAAGACTTGCTACAGCGAGATCAAGATAAACCCGGTGGACGACTCATTGTTACAGATGGTGTGTTCTCGATGAGTGGTCATATTGCCAAGCTGCCAGAGATTATTCATCTGGCGCGTAAATATAAGGCTCGAGTGGTGGTGGATGATGCCCACGCGACAGGTGTCCTGGGTCAGGGAGGGCGCGGAACTGCAGAGCATTTTGGTCTGGAAGCTGAGACGGATATTATTGTGGGAACCTTTTCCAAGTCGTTCGGCTCAGTCGGGGGGTTTATGGTAGGTCCCAGAGCAGTTGTGAACTATGTCAAGCACAAGGCGCGGCCCTTTATATTCACGGCGGCATTGCCTGCCATGCAGGTTGCTGCAGCACTGAAGGCGCTTGACATTATGGAAACAGAGCCTCAGCACAGGCAGCGACTGTGGGAGAATGTCAGCCGTTATCAGCAGGGCATGAGAGACCTTGGCTTTGACATTCTGGGCACTCAAACCCCCATTGTCCCAGTGTTTATTGGCGACGATGACATGACAATACTATTCTGGAAAAGATTATGGGAGCTGGGGATTTTTACGACGCCATCACTGCCGCCAGCCGTATCTCCAGGTCGGAGTATCATTCGTACCAGTGTCAATGCCAACCATGAGCCTGAGCAGATTGACTGTATTTTAGAGGCATTTGCGATTGCTGGACGACAGTATGGGATTATTCCCTAGTGTTATGACTAAGATTACACAAGTACAAACGGCTGGGGATTTAGAGCGTTTCATCAATTATCCCTATGATAAATACCGTCATAATCCAAGCTGGGTAGCGCCACTGCGCATTATGCAGCGGGACATCTTTGACGAGCGCAAAAATCCTTTTTTTGAACATGCCCGTATGGACCTCTATTTGGCCTGGCAAAACAATCAACTTGTTGGGCGCATCGCTGCTATTGATGATGACCTGCACAACGCCACCCACCACGATAACCTTATGTTTTTTGGCTTTTTTGAGGCTGCGAGCGCCGACGTTGCACAAAGTCTTTTGGACAAGGTAGAAGCCAGAGCCAGGAAGTTGGGTCGTGGACGGGTGCGTGGTCCGGTGAATCCCAGTATGAATGACGGTGCTGGTTTTCAGATTGACGCTTTCGATAGCCCGCCCTTTGTAATGATGCCCCAAAACCCAGCGGAGTACCCTCAGTATGTGGAGGCCGCAGGCTACCGAAAGATTAAAGATTTGTATGCCTGGCTTTTTGAAACGGAAAAGGGCATGGGAGAGCGTCTTAGTCGCCTGGCAAGTCGCGCTGCCAAACGTATGGATTTCCAGGTCAGAAGCCTGAACATGCGCAACCTGCAGGATGATGTCAATCTGGTCCTTGATTTTTATAATAGTGTTTGGCAGGATAACTGGGGGCAAATCAAGTACACTGACGCTGAAGCTCGCAAGCTGGCTAAAGAGCTCAGGCAGATTATTGATCCCAGATTGGTGCTTTTTCTGGAGATTGATTCTGAGCTGGCAGGCATTGCTGTTTGTTTTCCGGATCTGAATCAGGTGCTGGCACAAATAAACAGTGGCCGACTTTTTCCCTTGGGCTTTCTTAAATTGCTGTTTAGGCGTCGCTATATCAACCGTGCCCGTCTGCCCATTCTGGGAGTCAGGCCACAGTACCGTAACAAAGGGCTCGAGCTGATTCTTATCAGCGAGATTTATCAGCGTGGTGCAGCAGCTGGCTATATTGGGGGCGAGTGTTCCTGGGTTCTTGAAGACAATGAGGCGATGAATAAAGGCATTGCTGCTGCGGGTGCACGTTTGTATAAGACCTACAGGTTGTATCAGAAGGACTTTGTCACCTTACCTAAAAAGCTGCATCCGTATTAGTTGCTGTTGACGTTTCGGCAGTCATCACTCAAGCCCTGCCGTAACCGGAAGGGGTCAGTTACTCAGAAGTCAGTGGTCATAGCTGATATGAAGCGTTAATTATAGCGTACAAGTGCTTTATAGGGTAACTTGGTCAGAATTATGATTCGTCGCAATCTTATTCGGAGTCTGGTACTTTCGGTTTGTTTCAGTGCCCTGGGACTTGCCTGGGTCATCTACCGTGTGGGTGATGGTGGTTTTTTACAACAGAGACCCCAACCCCTGATGATGGGTCTGGCAGTGCTGAGCCTTTTACTTTCATTCATATTTGCAGCTTATCGCATCAGATTCTTGTGCTGGCAATTTGGACATATCATTTCTCTAGCTTATGGCATTCGTATCCATATCCTGGGTGTATTTAGTTCAGCTGTTACACCGGGAGGTAGTGGAGGAGCACCTGCTATTGCTCTGAGCCTGCAGTATCATGCCGTATCTAATAACAATGCCTGGGCGATTGCCCTCGCTATGTTTGTTGCCGATGCTATCTTTCTTGCCTGGACCTTGCCCATAGCCTTGGTGATTTTGCAACAAGGTGGCGTCCTACAACTGCCAGCGGGACTTAGTGTGGCTGCGATCGTTGCCAGTGTATTGGCAGCCAGTCTGGCTTTACTCATCATGTTTCGACTTGAAATACTGGGGCTAGTCCTCAGGCAGGCACTGGTTGGTCCGCTACTTCGCTTCCGCAAACGCGGTTTGCGCTTCGTGCAAGGTCTCATTGATGCGAATAGGGTTATTCTTAAAGCACCACTCAGTTTTCACTTCGGCATTCAAAGTATGACGGCGCTGGCCTGGATGAGTTTCCACCTGGTCTTGTATTTTGTGGCTCTGAGCTTGCAGATTCCCCTAACGGCTCTAATGACTGTGGCCTGGCAAACCGTTGTGACGCTATTATCCTTTATGGTGCCTACGCCAGGTGGCAGCGGTTACTACGAGTTCAGTACCTCTTTTTTACTTCTGAGGGTTGCCAATGATGCAGCTGTTCCGGCTACGCTCCTCATTTGGCGTATTTTGACCTACTATTTGTTTTTCATTTTGGGGCCGCTCTTTGGAGGTTACATGTTGCTGAAGCACTTAAGTGAGCAATCAGTAAAGCCATAACGTTTACCAACTGGCATTGCCACAGTTATATCCTCAAAGTTTTATACCAGTTCCGGATAAATCGTTGGGTTTATCCCAACGATTTATCCCGAGC
>CAZZPQ010000219.1:0-4509 GCA_964655595.1 uncultured bacterium | reverse complement strand
CTCCACCACCTCTTTTTATAGCCCCTTAAACACATCGCAATACCACTGCCCAGCGTGTGGAATCGCGTCCGCCAGAAGCTGTCTGGTTTTAACAACCTGATTGGTCCAGTCTTCTGCTAGTTGCTGGTTGGCAAAAGGACCAACCAGCAGGTTTACCTCACCTTGCCAGGCAGTGACGGTAAGTGGCAACCTGAATTGGCGGTGTTCACCGCTCTCATCTGAGACAATGCGGTAGTAAGCAGCTTGTGTGGCGTATTTTTCCTGCTGTGCCAGGCGGCCTAGAGCGTCGTCCAGGCGGTGAAGGTCCTGCGTCTGGGGCTGGGGATATATCAGCAGGCTGCGCAGTTCCTTTTCGACAAGCTCGAATAAGTCATGCTCCCTGAAAATGCTGAGTGCAACTGCGCTGACATCTGCCAAGCAGGCTGACTCGGTTTCAAGCAGGCGCTCGGCATGTAGCATTTTGTAGGTCTGGGGGTCATTATTTCTCAGCTCATCAAGCTCGAGACCAGCGCGTTGAGCACGTTGCTGGGCAAGTTTATTTAGAGGTTTGGACATAGCTCAGGCGAAGGCGCTAAAGAAGTCCCTGGTCTGAATGAGCGCCGCTACAAGGCTGTCAACATCGGCTTCAGTATTATAAAGGTAAAAACTGGCCCTGGCACTGGACTGAACGCCCAGAGCGCGGTGCAAGGGTTGGGCGCAGTGGTGTCCAGCACGTATAGCGATACCCTCCTGGTCAAGGGCAGTAGCGACATCATGCGGATGGACGCCATCTATATTAAAGGCGATGATTCCGCCTCGGTCTGAACCTTCGGGGCCATAGAGGCTGATGCCATCAAGCTGCTGGAGTTTGCCAAGGGCGTAGCGCAGCAACTGCTGGTCATGCTCGAGAATCTGCTGCATGCCAATTGCCTGCAGGTAGTCAAGCGCAGCCGCAAAACCAATAGCTTCAGCGATATTGGGTGTTCCTGCCTCAAAGCGCATGGGGATGTCAGCAAAACTGCTCTCTTCGATAGTAACCTTGCGAATCATCTCGCCACCGCCGAGAAAAGGCGGCATGGCTGCTAAAATGTCTTCTCGCACCCAGAGGGCGCCAGCGCCGGTAGGACCACAGAGTTTGTGCGCTGAAACGGCGTAGACATCTGCCCCAAGCTCCTGAACATCCACTTTGAGATGGGGTGCTGCCTGCGCTCCATCAACAACCATCAGGGCGTTTGCAGCATGAGCCTTGGCGGCAATTGCAGCAATAGGATGGATGTTGCCCAAAACGTTGGACATGTGGGCAATGGCGACTATGCGAGTTTTTTCTGTCAGCAGACTATCCAGATGCTGCAAGTCCAGGCGGTAATCGGTTTGCAAATTGATCGCCTTGATTACAGCACCGGTCTGCATGGCAATAAGTTGCCAGGGCACGATGTTGGCGTGGTGTTCCGCCACACTAATGATAATCTCATCACCGGGCTTGAGATTTTGCCGTCCCCAGCTTTGAGCAAACAGATTGATGGCTTCGGTGGTATTGCGAGTGAAGACGACAGAACGCTCTGAGGGGGCATTTAGAAAGCTCGTTACCTTAAGTCTGGCTGCCTCATACATTTCAGTAGCCTCTGTCGCAAGTGTATGAGCGCCCCTGTGCACATTGGCATGGTGCTGCTGGTAGTAGTCCTGCATGGCGCTTAACACCTGCCGGGGTTTTTGTGAAGAGGCAGCATTGTCCAGATAGACAAGCGGTTTGCCGTTGACTTGGCGCTCCAGAATTGGGAAGTCCTGACGGATGGTCTGGGGATTTAGGGTGTTCATAGCCAAGTTTAGCACAATTCGGAATTATTCCGATTTAAACAAGACTACCTGTTGTCCCGAGCAGGGCGAGTGGGAACCTGGGAACTGTTAAAAGCCTCCCTGGCTTAGCGGGCTTGATGTTAGCTGGTGAGGTCACAAGCCTAATAAAATAATCATAAAAGGTCGAATGTGCAGAATGTACGTCCCTCAGTTTGATTCATCGGTTAAGCTGGTGATAGGGCTATGCTTTAGAGGTCTTTTTATGATGATGTACGATCCAGTAAGTTCAGCACCCAGGCATCCGCTCGAGAATCCTCGAGTGCGCATGATGCTTGGTTTCATTTTGGCGGGCATTAGTGGTCTCTTTATCGGGCTTTTTACCGCGTCATTGCCTTTGCCAATTTATCTCCTGGCAGTCATGCAGGTTGCGCTCCTCACTGCCTGGGTACTGATGCGTTTTCCCCAGTGGACAACGGTGCTGTTTTGGGTTGCCTTTGCCATTCAGAGTACGGTGCTTTTTGGTACTATCTTGCAGGGGCTGTATTATCCGATTTATCTGATGATGATTGTCAATGTGGTGATTGCGCTTTTCAGTCGCCGCGCTAATCTGAACTGGCCCATTCTGGCAACCTACATTGCTCTTTATGGTCTATTCCTGCTCAGTCTGTTTAACGTGTATTACAGCATCAACTTCGACCTCTTACAAAGGTTGTTTATTTATATTATTGGCCTTCTGGTCTTTTTTCAGTTCACCTCGGAAAAGCATCTCTGGGTACTGCCCCGCGCGCAGATATGGGCGGGCCTGATTGTGTCGCTATGGGTGATTTACCAGAACTTTACCATAGGCGCGGTGCGCGATCACATCAATGCTGATGAAAACTACGTTACGACCATTATTGTACTCGGCTTGCTACCTATCATTGCTGGGCAGCTCAGCAAGCAAAACGGTGGAGGCGGCTTAAAGCGTATGGCTGGTTGGCTGCTTTTGGCAGTAGGTGCCTATGCTTTGCTGCTTTTGGCCTCACGCGGGATTACCATTGCCTTTCTGATGGCGGTGTTTGTCATGTTTGCTCGAGTGCTGGGCGACCTTCGTAAAAGCATTCCCCTGATGCTTTTGGGCATTGCTGCTGTAGTTGCCATCGCCAGTCTGCCAGGTAGCGAAACGCTGGTGGACCGCTTTACCGGTGCCGATGTTGCCTCGGCCAATGGCCGCACGCCTCTTTGGAGTGCTGGCTTCCAGGCGCTGATGGTTGCCTCGCCTTTGCAGCTCTTTTTGGGACATGGGCTTGGTTTTAGCACCATCACCGCTATACCGATTATGGGTTTTCCTTTTTCAATTCACAATGCTTTTCTGGAGATTCTTCTTGATGTTGGCGTTATAGGCCTGTTCTGCTTTTTGCTTTTACATGTTTTTGTTTTCAGGGCAGCCTGGCAGTGGAATGATCAGCTGGGCCTCTATGCTGTTGCTGCCATTGTCTTTATCTTTTTTGCCAATCAGTCGATCACCTTTCAGAACGAGTTTCCCTTTTGGGTGATTATGGGACATCTGTTGGCCATAGCTGCCTTTTTGAATCTGCGCTCACGCAACAACGCTCCTGAAGTGCCATCAACCCGGAACAGTCAACTAAACTAGTACAGCTTTCTGGAAGTCCTTTACCACCTGGTCATGCTGAGACGAAGCCGAAGTATCTGCTTTTATAGCCAGAGAACCGAGACCCTTCGCATGTGCTCAGGGTGACAAATGCTCTGGCTTTTTATAATTTTTTACCACCAATACCCAACTTTTAGCAGAAATCTTGGCATAAAGTCAAGATGTATTTGCATATCTAGGGCTATATAGCGTGAAAATGCTGATGGTTAACATAGCTCAGCATCTTGCGTTAGTTTGCAAAATCAGGTGAATCTTTAGCCAGCCTGACCACTGGCATTCATGATGCGGATCTTCTCGCGGGCCACCTCGAGAACGGCTGCCGTGGCAGCATCATAGACCTCATAGTGGGTTTTGGCAGGACTGACACTGCCCCGCCAGCCTGCAAACAGCGCCCGCATCAGGCCAGCGCCAATATTGACCTTGACCACACCCAACTGAACAGCCTCGGCCAGATCGGCTGCCGGAATGCCAGTACCACCGTGCAAAACAAGCGGTCCTTGGGCAGCCTTGGCAATGCTTTCCAGCAAGGCTAAATCCAGCTGGCTGGACTGACCATGCTTAGAGCCAACTGAACAGGCCACCATATCCGCCTGTCCTTCATGCATGATATGTGCCGCAACTTCAGGCTCGGTGAGTACTGCATCTTCATCTTGTCCTTCACCCGCTCCAAAGCTGCCCGCAGCAGCCTCGAGCGCTGCACCCGCAGCGTGCACAACCTCGGCAATTTGCTTCGTCAGCGCCAGGTTATCTTCCAGCGCATAGGCAGCGCCATCGAACATCACTGAAGAATAACCTGCCCGCAGGCACTGAACGATTCGCTCGAGTCCATCGCCATGATCGAGGTGGAGCAGAATGGGAACACTGGCTTCCTCAGCCAGGGCTTTGACCATCGCGGTGAATACTTGCGCCGAGCCGTGCTTTAGGTCGCCGGGGTAGGTTTGTAGCATGATGGGGGCACGCTCGAGCTCTGCCGCCGTAATACAAGCGCGGGCCATTTCGAGGCTACAAATATTAAAAGAAGGCATGGCGTAGTGTCGCTCAAAGGCATCTTTGATAAGGCTGCGACCATCGTTTATGTAAGGCAT
>CAZZPQ010000218.1:0-4526 GCA_964655595.1 uncultured bacterium | reverse complement strand
TTCGCCGTCGTACTATGAAACTATGAAAGTGTAGGTGGTGATTGTGGAGCAGGTGATACTGGGTGGAGGCTGTTTTTGGTGTCTGGAAGCCGTATATCAGGAGTTGCGCGGTGTGACCAGGGTGGTGAGTGGCTACGCAGGTGGACATGTACCCAGTCCGACGTATCAGGCAGTCTGTGGTGGCACGACAGGCCATGCT
Source organism: uncultured bacterium (assembly GCA_964655595.1). Taxonomy (GTDB): domain Bacteria; phylum Deinococcota; class Deinococci; order Deinococcales; family Trueperaceae; genus CAZZPQ01. The sequence continues at coordinate 4,327 of CAZZPQ010000218.1, read as the reverse complement.
GAGGTGGTGCAGCTTAGCTTTGATCCCCAGCTGATTAGCTTAGAGGATATTCTTTATGTTTTTTGGCGGGTGCATGATCCCACCACCTTAAACCGGCAGGGTAATGATGTAGGTACACAGTACCGCAGTATCATCCTGTATGCAGATGACGAGCAAAAGGCGGCAGCTGAGAAGTCCCTGGCAGATACGGAAGCCAGCGGCCTGTGGCCTGGCAAAATCGTGACTGAGTTAGTTCCGGTATCCAGCTTTTATCCGGCTGAAGCCTATCATCAGAACTATTTCAAGCTCAATCCGAATCAGGGCTACTGTGTTTATGTGATTGATCCGAAAGTGCGCAAGTTTCGCAAGGATTTCGCCGAGCAGTTGCAGTAAGCCTGAGTTACCAACTGGTATAGCCACCGTCCACAATCAAGTCTGTACCGGTAGCAAACTTGCTGGCATCTGACGCTAAGTACCAGACAGCATTGGCGACGTCGTTGGGTTCACCTAAATGTCCCATCGGAGTCATGGAGGTCCAGCGCTCTTTCCAGGCAGGATTTTGCTCGAGTACGCCCTTGACCAGCTCCGTGCCAATGTAGCCAGGCGAAACCGAATTGACACGCACGCCGCGCTTGGCCCACTCGAGCGCCAGTGATTTGGTCAGCATGATGACACCGGCTTTAGAAATATTGTAAGGGGCTTGCGGTTGAGGGTCATTCACAATATGCCCAGACATCGAGGCGATGTTGACAATACTGCCCGAGCCGCGTTCCAGCATGCGTTTGCCGATTTCGCGACAGCAAAAAAAGACGCCGTCCAGATTTATGCCCATAACACGTCGCCACTCCTGGTCAGGGGTCTCTTCGGCTGGAAAATTGCCTGCTACCCCCGCGTTGTTGACCAGAATATCCACCGCGGCTGTCTTTTCGTAAACAAACTCAGTCATGCGCTGAACGCTAGCTGAGTCAGCGACATTGACCTCTGCAAAAAGGCTGTTGCTACCCAGTGCGTTAAGTTCTTGCACAGCATCAGCGCCGGTTTGGCGGTTGAACTCTGCCACGATGAGATCAGCACCGGCCTTGGCCAGTACCCTGGCAATTTCGCGCCCGATGCCCTGTCCAGCACCGGTGACCAGGGCGACGCGGCCGCTAAGGTCAAAGGGATTATTCATTACGTTCCTTTCTGCGGACTGAAGTTTTTTAACAGAGCTGCTACTACTCCGAACGACCTGACCAGACACCGTATTTATCTGTAATGCGGCTTCTGAGCTGGGCGATAAAGGCGTCATCAATAACGGCTTCATGGGCAATACCGTACCAGAGGTTTGCGTCTTTCACAAAAGTGCGCAGGTTCTTCAGGGCGTGCGCAACATCATCCCAGCTGATACCCATCGCCTCAGGTCGAATATCTACCCCGGCTCTGTGGATAGCACTGAGCATCTCGTCAGCTTGGTCATCATGTAGCATAGAGCCAACCACGATACCCAAACATACTGGCTGCCCATGGATGAACTTCTTACCTGTGAAGTACTCGAGTGCATAAAACACGAAGTGATCGATGCCTTCAATATGCCGCGGATTCCAACCAGCATTATGAAAGGCTGCCCCACCCCAGCGGTTGGCATTCATCAGTACCCGAATGCCAGTTTCGTTGACCTCCCGAATGTCATCTGAGTGTTTCATAACATCCTGTAGTACAGAATGTGCCTCTTGCACGAGTGCTTCGTCATACGGCCATTTCGCTTCGGTTTTTCCTTTGGCAGTGGCCAGCTTCCAGTCGGCATGTGCTGTGTGATAACAAAAGATCTCACAGATGCCGCTGCGGTTAATGAGTGGTGGTGCTGCCTGAATGATATCGAAGTCGATATACACCGCTTCAGGGACAGCCCAGCCGGTGTAGCGGACCTGACCCTGAAAGCGCAATCCTGCCCGATGCCCAAAAGCTGCATTTACCGACATGGACGTTGGTACCTGAAAAAGCGGCAAACGCAGCTTCCAGGCAAAGGTCTTAGCAACGTCAATCGCCTGACCGCCACCAAGACCGACGATAGCGTTGCAATGCCTGTAACTTTCAGCAGCATTTGCTAATGCGTCACCATCAATGGTGCTGACAAAGTACGGGATGGTTATCTGCTCATCAAAGTGATGGGAAAGCTTTTGCCACAGATCCTCCATGGTCACCAGCAAGAACGGCTGATGCACAAAGTTTGAGAGTTCTGCCAGCAGGTTGCGGCCATAGATAGTTGGAAACAGTCCACCCAGGGAGGCGATGGATTCATTCGGAAAGTTAGGCATATCTAGCTCCTTTTAGGCGTGTTTTATGCGGAGGTCTTCTTAAGGTTCCAGGGTAACTTTGACCGAAGTCAGACCCGAGGCGACCAGGTCGATACCTTGTTGAAACTGCTCGAGTGCTAAGCGGTGGGTGACAATCTCATTCATGGGTAGTCGCCCTTCTTGCAGCATTCGTATGGCGACTGGATAGCAGTGGGGTCCCAGGTGCGAGCCATGGATATTCAGCTCTTTGGTATCGCCAATAATGGTCCAGTCCACCGTTACGGGTTCGCGAAAGACGCTGAACTCAACGAAGGTCCCTAGTTTGCGAATCATGTTGAGCCCCTGCGCTACTGCACTCGGATGTCCGGTTGCTTCAATGTAGACATCGCAACCATAACCGTCTGTCAGTTCCTTAACTTGTGCCACCACATCAGTTTTGCTGGGATTAAGTCCTATATCTGCGCCGCAGCGGAGTGCGACCTCGAGCCGCTCGTCACTTAAGTCAAGCGCGATAATCCGCTCAGGACCTTTCATCCTGGCAGCAGCGAACATGCCGAGTCCCAGTGGGCCACAGCCCGCAATCACTACCGTATCCTGATACTGGATGTTGCCGCGCTCAACCGCATGAATTGAGCAGGCGAGTGGTTCGATAAAGACTGCGTGGTGCAGCGGGATATCCTTGGGAACTTTATAGTTAATCGCGTTGGCGGGAAAGCGCATATACTCAGCCCAGGAACCGAAGGCTTTTTGACGAAAGCCGTATACATCACCGTGTTCACACATCCAGTACTGTCCACGCTGGCAGTAACGACAGTTCCAGCAAGGCAGGATTTGCTCAGAGATGGCTGTATCGCCTAGCTTGAGGCCGTATTTTTCGCCTGCACCCTCGCCCAGCGCCACGACCTCACCAACAAACTCATGCCCTGGGGTCACCGGTGCTTGACAGTAGCCTGTACGCGCCTCATCCCCCCAAAAGAGTGCCGCACCCGAGTAACACTTAATGTCGCTGGCGCAGATACCGGTCGATTGTACGCGAATAATGACTTCTCCAGCCTCGGGTTTGGGGACTGCAAGCTCCTCGAGCCGGTAGTCCTCGGGTCCGTGACAGATCACAGCCGGCATGGTCTTGGGTAATTTCTCAGACTGTATTGCCATTAGATCTCCTCATCAAGATAGAACTGCACTTTCATTCGTTCTGGGTCATGCTCGGCAATGCGCATGCCAGTGGTGAACTCCGTTAACGGTAAGCTATGGGACACCAGCCCTTCACTCTTTACCACACCATTATGCATCAACGCAATTGCCTCATGAAACGTCTTGTTAAGAGCAAAACTGCCAAAGATGCGAATGTCCTTGCGAAAAATCTGATACGGTGCAAAGCTTGCCAGTGCGTCCGCAGGCGCAACACCAAAAATCCACAGCTTGCCTCCTGGCGCAAGTTGTGCGAAGCCTTGTTCCATAACTGCAGGACTACCAGTAGCATCTGCCACCACATCAAAGCCATAAGGTGCAAGCTGTCTTAGATCATCCGGCACTAGCCGGGACGCTTCAATGGTAGTAGTGGCTCCAAGTTGTGCTGCCAGCTTAAGGCGCCAGGCTGCCTTATCTACCATAACAACTGACGCTGCGCCAGCCTGTTTTACTGCCTGCATCATCAATAAGCCCATTGGTCCTGCGCCCAAAATCAGTACGTGGTCGCCAACTTGCACCTGTACCTGTTTCAGTCCCCAAATCACACAAGCGAGTGGTTCGACGAGTGCGGCTGCTGCAAAGCTCAGATTGCCTATGGGGTAGACCGCACTTTCGGGGACAACCACATACTGCGCGAATCCACCATCCCGTGTTACGCCAACCGCCTTGAGGTTTAGACACTGGTTAAATTGGCGCTTCTGACAAAAATAACAGTGGTAGCAGGGGAGATTGGGGTCGGCGGTCACCCGGTCACCAACTTTAACATTCGCAACATCAGCGCCGACACGGTGGACAATCCCGGCAAACTCATGCCCGGGTATAACAGGATACCTGGCTAACTCATAACTGCCATGCCAGATGTGCAGGTCAGTCCCGCAGATGCC
>CAZZPQ010000217.1:0-4579 GCA_964655595.1 uncultured bacterium | reverse complement strand
CGGTATAAGGCAGATACTTGGTTTTGTTAAAGAACTGCTACGAGCTTGTGTTCAGTACCTTTAAGGCGGCAGCAAGTCCTTGACCATAGGCGACATTGCTGCCCAGGTCGCGCATGACATCCTCGAGCACGGCAGCAATGGTCAATGCGTCATAGGCGTCGGCATAGCCCAGCACAGATGGGCGAATCAGGGTTGTTTTGGTATGATCCTGACCGCCAGCGATACGCGCCTTCCGGGCACTGAAACCCGCAACCACATCCGGTGCTGCGACACCCTCTGGAACGCGCAGCGCTGCCACAGCCGGACTGACACGCTGAGCGAAGGTCTGAAAGCCCAGCGCTTCACCTGCTGCCAGCACTGCACGATTCAAGCACTCACGGCGCTGCCAGACCTGCTCCAGTCCTTCATCAAGCAGCATGTCCAGGGCAAGCTCGAGTCCCACTATCAGATTGATTGCTGGCGTATAAGCGGTTTGTCCTTTCGATTGGGCGCTGCGCTCCTTGCGTAAATCCAGATAAAAACTCGGGTTTAGCTTCTCACTGACCTGCCAGGCGCGCTCAGATAGCCAGGCAAACGCCAGACCCGGTGGCAACATCAGCCCTTTTTGTGAGCCGGAAAACATCCCGTCTAACCCCCAGTCGCGCGGGCGCAACTCAGTTGCTGCCAGACTGGTGACACAGTCAACCAAAAAAAGTGCGTCCGGCGCTTCCTGCCGCACGACCTCTGCCAGCTGCTTAATGTCATGCAGGGCACCTGTGGACGTCTCCGAGTGTGTGGTCATGACTGCGCTCACATCCGGGTGTTGCCTGAGATACGTCCGCAACAACTCAGCGTCAGCGACCTGTCCCCAGTCAAGCTTATAAGCTACGACTTGATAGGCATAATGCTGGGCCAGTTTTACCCAGCGCTCCCCAAACTTGCCCGCATCGATACCCAGCACCTTGCTGCCCTGCGGCACTGCCGCTAGCAAACCGGCTTCAAAAGCAGCCGTTCCGCTACCAGCCAGAATCAAAACATCATCTCCGGGGACACAGGCTAACTCGGCAAGTTTGTCACGCACACGCAGGAAGAGTTTTTTAAAGTCGTCACTACGGTGATGGGGGGCAGCCTGTGCCATGGCACTTAGCACCTGAGGAGGTACTTCGACCGGACCAGGAGCGTAAAGCCGTGGCTTGAACATCACAGGCGCACCATCTGTAGGCTGTGGATAACGTCTGACATTGACCTAAGGACCTCCAGCGTTGCTTCCTGAGGTGCTTCGTCCAGCGTCAGAATGAACATCGCCAGACCATCGCCAGCGACTCGCGAGAGCTGCATGCCAGAAATATTCACGCCAGCGTCGCCCAGCACTGTACCCACCTTGCCAATCGCGCCGGGACGGTCGTAATTGGTGCAGACCAACATGGTACCTTCGGGTTTTATCTCGATAGAGAAGTCATTGATACTGACAATGCGTGGGTGTTCACCCAGCACTGTGCCACCGATGCTGCTGCGACCTTCATCGGTGATGACCGTGACCAGTACATGGGTAGTATAGCCGCGACTGCGTGAGGCAGTTACCTTGGAGATGCGAATATCACGGTCTTTGGCAATGGCTGTTGCATTGATATAGTTGGGTGTCTCACTTAGTACAGGCTCGAGAAAGCCCTTGGTCACTGCCACAGCAATCGGATCTGGGTCAACCGTAAACTGACCTGAGAACTCGATCTGCAACTCGCGGGTGCGTCCGCGGCTCAGTTGCGCCGCCATCTTACCCAAGGCCTCACCCAGTTGCAGGTGGTTTCCCAAAATCGCTATCACCTCAGGTGCCAGCGCTGGTGCGTTCACTGCACCCCTTGAGTAATCACCGCGCAAGGCAAGAACGCTGCGCTCGAGAATCTCCGAGCCTACCCGCGCCTGCGCTTCGGCAGTGTTGGCACCCAGATGTGCTGTTAAGACAACATTGTCAAGCTTCAGCAGCGGATGTGCCGGATCAGGTGGTTCGTCAACAAAGACGTCCAGGCCAGCCGCAAACAGTTTTTGCTGTTGCAGCATTTCAATCAGTGCATCCTCCTGTATGATACCGCCACGTGCGGCATTCACCACCACCGCGTGGCGCGGCAGACAGGCCAGTTCATCTCGCCCAATCATGCCCGTAGTTTCATCGGTCAGAGGGGTGTGCACCGTCAGGAAATCACAGATCACCAGCATTTTCTTGAGGTTGTCGTAAAGCTCAACGTTCACATCATCGGCTCGCTGCCTGGAGATATAGGGGTCATAGGCCAGTACCGTCATACCCAGGGCCTGCGCCCGCTTGCAGACCAGTGAGCCGATGCGTCCTAGCCCCACGATACCCAGGCGGGCTCCCTTTAGTTCGCGGCCCAGAAATTTGCGATCCCACTCACCCCCCCGAATGAGTCGGTCGCTGCGGCTGACACCTCTGGCGGCGCAGAGCAACAGGGCGATGGCCAGCTCCGCCGCTGAGACATTGTTGGCCTCCGGGGCGTTGAGAACCAGAATGCCACGTCGACTGGCCGCTTCGATGTCGATATTATCGACGCCTACCCCCCCACGCCCAATGACCTTGAGTTTGCTGCCAGCTTCTATCAGTTCAGCATCAACCTGCGTGCGACTGCGAGTAATGATTGCGTCATAGTCGGCAATCAGCTCGAGCAATTCCCCGCGACCAATACCTTCACGGTAAACAATATCCATGTCGGGATAGTTGTGCTGGCCTAGCTGAATCGTATCGGTTACAAGTATCTTGAGTGCCATACCCGCGAAACTATATCACCCTTAGGGGCTGGCGTTGGCAAGTGAGCCTCTGATCAGCCAGCCATCCGCTACTTCAAAGGTATCAACACCCAAAACGTCCAGCAGCAGGCTTCCTTCAAGTGTGAACTGAGTGTTGCTGCCTGCCAAGGCCTCTGCTAGTGCAGCCTGCGTTGCGCTCGAGAGCTTGGCGGGTTCTGGATAGAAGAGCAAATCGAACCGGCTTATCTGCTGAGCGGGTACCGGAATTGGCGTAATGTCCTGCACAGCTATTCGTTCGTTGCCAAGGAGTAAAACCACGTCTTTGCCATAGACAAAATAACCAATTTCCCCCGGATTATAAACTTGCAGGATAAGCCGCACCACAGGCACATCTTCACGCAATAAAAACACGCCACTGAGTGTTTCATCAAGGCGCAATATCGGTTCTCTGACTACTTGCAGTGCCAGTATTTCGCCACTGGTTAACAGGCTGTTGCGGCTGGAAAACTCAAAGCTTTGCGAGGTGAAGACCGTGCTGCCTTCCAGTTGAAAGGTCAGCGCTGTACCCGTAAAGGCGCGTGCCACAGCCAGCATCAGGTCTCGCTTGCCCTCGAGCGAGGTACTCACCTGAAACACCAGCCGCTCCTGCTTATTGGCCTCAACCAGCAGTGAGGGGCTCAGCCTGCCATCAAAAACCTTGCGGCCAGCCAGCGACAGCGAAAACTGCACCTGCTGCAAGTCTATGGGGAAGTTATTGGGATTGAAAACTTCAGTAGCCACCGTGACGGTCACGGTGGCGCCAGCACCCGGTGGGTCAAAGCGGTCAATGACGGTTTGATCTGCCAGCAGCACAAACTCCGGGGGCTTAATGGGCTCGAGGGGTGCCGCCCGCAGACTCGATCTGGAGCCAGGCAAACAACTGCACAAAAGGCACAAAAACAGCGTGGCAAAGCCTAAACGGATCACAAACTTAGTCTAGCAGGTCGAGCGCTTGACAGAGGGCTTTAGGTTGACGGGGAGGGGATGCTATCAGGTGTTTAGGCTAGCTCATGAAAGCAGGCCCCTTGGACGTTGTAGACAAGAGGCTCTGTGTTAGCATACGGTCCGTGACAGTTGTGTCAGTAGACAGTGAAGTCAATCAGGGTTTTCTGGTGCGCTCCGAGATGTTTTGCGGCACACTGACCGAGTTGGCCTATACACTCAGGACTCGAGGACTCAGACCTCAGGATATCGATGTTTTGCAACTGGTCAAGGACTATCTGGCTTACTTTGAACTGCGCTCGGCGCAGGACATGAGCCTTGCCTCAGAAGCGCTGCCGATGGTGGCGCGAATCATCGAACTCAAGGTCAGGCTGCTTCTGCCCAAACCACCACAGGCCGAAAATGACGATGAGGTCATTCTGGAAGAGACGCTCGAAACGGTAGTGATGCTTGAAGAACTCGAGGACGCCATCAGTTTTCTGCGCCAGCGCCGCAGTGAGCGGCGTGTTGTTCTGGCAGCTAAAGGACCGCGCCCCGACTATCCGCGCCCCTTGCGCCCGATACGGGTACAGCCCGAACGACTTGCTGAAATGGCCTCGCGCTATTCGGTTGCCAATTACTTCGAACTCACCGTGGACCGCTGGACCGTGTCGGCAGCCATGGCGCAGCTGCGAAAGCGCTTAAAAGTGCTAAAGCGGACCTTCTTGCGCGACGTGCTCGAGAATGCTTCGTGGGCAGTTCTGACAGTAACGTTTGCGGCTATGCTCGAGCTTGTCAAGGAGGGAGAGTTGCGCGCGGAGCAGGCTGAAGCCTTTGGCCCTATCGAACTGCTGACCATTTCTGAAGCTTCTGAGCGTGAGGCAGC
>CAZZPQ010000216.1:0-4591 GCA_964655595.1 uncultured bacterium | reverse complement strand
GTATCGAGTTTTAAGCGAAATATGGGTATCAACATCTGTTTTACGATGTAGTAATACCAATTCCGGTTATTTCCTTAAGAAATAACCGGAGCGTTTCCGAGCACAGCGAGAACGCCTGGGAGATGAATCGGTATAAGCGCCGAACCGCTATCACTTACGGTCAAGCTGTGCACTTGGTCAAGTGGCGTTTGTGTAATGAGCTAGGCAAATGGGGGAGAATCCCAGGAATAAACCTCAGCCGTCATGACCCCTACTTTGTCATACGTTACAGCATTCCCTCCTAATACCAGTTCCGGATAAATCATTGGGTTTATCCCAATGATTTATCCCGAGCAGAGCGTTAGGAAGCGGGATTGCTTTTGAAATCTTTAAGCAATTTATCGGGCTCGGTATAAAACGGCTTTTCATATACTGGCAGGGTGAATGCCTCCTTTTTTAAGTGCTTACGGAGAAATAACCTAAACTAAAAGAGGTAACGGATTTCGTTCCAAGCGAGATTTTTACCTCAAAACACTATAGGTTTTTTAAGCCAAGGCACTTACCAACGGATAAACTCACATCAAAATGTGCAGGAGATGTCAAAAAAAGCCTGGATTTGCTAATCTTCATCAATGGCACGCCACGAACGTATTGAGGTCATTAACAAACACCTCCTTAAGCTGGATGATGAAGGGCTCGAAGGCCTTATCGCACTACTCAGCAAAATACCAGCTAGCCCAGTAATGGATGAAGAAACGAGCGCCTGGCATGATTCAGACGTGTCAAAGCTGGCTGAATACGAAGCCTATGACTGGGGCGATATTGACCCGCTAACCTACGGCAAACCTGTACGCCTGGCAAAACAGGGTAGGAGCAATGAGTGAAACAAGCCTCGAGCCTGGCGACGTTATCACCGCACGTTTTCCAAACCATAAACCAGCCAGCCATGAACAAGAAGGTTATCGCCCTGCTGTAGTCGTCGGCATTCCAAAAAACGTTGGCACACCCCGCTACGACATGATTATTGTGGTTCCACTAACCACCGATCACAACCAGGATTGGGCGAGTCGTGCCCCCAATCTTTACATACGCCTCAAAGCTGGTTTAGGGAATCTACCTCACGACTCTATAGCACTACCTGAACAAGTACGCTCGCTGCACACAGGGCGTGCCATTCGGTATGTGGGACAGTTGGCAAAAAAGAGTTTAGACCGACTTTACGGGCCTTGCTGAAAATGGTCTAGGTACTCTCAAGCAGCAGTTGCAAGCCTGTTAACCACTGTCCCCACCAGTTTTTCCTCCGTGTTTTCCTGCTGCTGCAACACCGTTTCCAAACAGTCACAGATGGCCATAAGGCTATCAACTCTGGCAACAATGCGTTTTTGTTTTGCGAGGCTGTAAAACTACTCGCAGGCGTTGAAGCGTGCGATGGCTGCACGCCCTGCTGCCGTGCCACCCGGCACTTCTGCCCCAGCCAGCGACAGCATGTAAAAACCAGGGCTCTGGGCACGCACCAGCAGATAGTAGCGTCCCTCAGATAGATTCTGGATGATGCTGGGACCCTTGCGACCGGTAAGCCCGTGTCCACGGTAGGCTTGCCAGTCAGAGAGGTACTGCTCTGCCTGGTAGCCAGGCGGCACGCCGCTGCTGGAGCTTGCGTTAGCAGTAGGGCTCAGCAACCAAAACTCTGGTTCAAACTCTGTGGCGCAGCCACCCCCGCTAAACAGGGCGATATTCAGGGCGAAACCCGCTGGTGCGTCTAGCTGAAAATAGGCTGCGCCACTCGCCTCAAATTGCCCAAAAATCGCCTTGGAAACAGCAATCTCCTCAATAATAAAGGCTTCTTCTGCCGTTTTTGAGCCAGCATTCCACAGCGGTTGATGCGCTGCGGCAAACGTGCAGATAAACAGTAGCCACAGGCTGCGACCGATCATGCGGGCAGCTCCAGACGTTTGTGAATAAAGCCGTCGCGGTCACTCAGAAACCCTGCTCCATAACCACCGCGCAGAGCGGTGAGTTCCGCCATAATGCTCACGGCGATTTCCTGCGGGGTATCTGCACCAATATCGACCCCCACAGGATTGCGAACGCGGCTGAGCTGCGCTTCGCTGAAGCTTTGGCCATCCTCTTGTAGTGCGTCCAGCATATCCTGGTAGCGCTGGCGTGGCCCGAGGACCCCGATATAGGCTGCGGGACTCCTGAGCGCAAAGGCCAGACTGGCAGTGTCACGCTCGAGGTGGTGGTTCATCACCATGACATAGCTGCGGGCCTGAATCCTGACATGCTCGTTAAAACCGCTGGGATGCGTGCGAATAAGCCGCTCTGCCTGAGGAAAGCGCTCTGGCGTTACAAAGGCAGGTCGCGCGTCGATGATACTGACACGTAAACCCAGAGTATGGGCGAGATTGGCTAAGGGGATAGCGTCATGACCTGCGCCAAAAATCAGCAATTCGGCTGCAGGCACATGAAAATCCAGAAATATGGCGACGTCTCCGTGATCTGCCAGACGCACGTGATGGATAAACGAGCGCGGATAAAGCCCGCGCATACGCCCCAGGGCCAGTTCCCTAAGCTCCTGATCCAGGGTGGCTGTGCCTAAACTGCCTGTCAGCTGACCATCTGCCGCAATAAACAAGCGACCTACTGACAGGCTGCCAGCAGGCTTTTCTGTTTCGATAATGCTTGCCAGGCAAGCTGACTGTTGCTGTTTCACAGCCTCTAACCAAGCCTGATAAGCTGCACTCTCATCAAAGGCTTCGATGTAAACATCCACCGCGCCACCACAGCCCAAACCCAGACCCCAGACGACATCTTCTGCCAGATCAAAGGCCTGAAGCACAGGCTTACCGCTTTGGATAACCTGCTGGGCGATTTCGGCAACCTCGGCCTCCAGACAACCACCGCTGATCATACAGACCTGTTTTCCATCGGCATCGATCAGCATCTTGGTGCCTTCGCGCCGATATGCGCTGCCCTTCACCCGCACCACGGTTGCAAGTGCGGCGGGTTTTCCAGCCCTCTTGGCATCATCAATCGCGCTCAGTAACTGCATCAACTCCTGCATAGTTCCTCCGATTGCTCTTAGTGTAGGGGATTTTGGCGCGAGATAAGGTGATGCTCATGTCTTGCTGTAGCCGTATTCTCAGTGAATCACAGAATCCCTGTTTGGTCATACTGAGCCTGGATACTGCATGGCTTGTGCAAAGAAGTCAGTCATGCGCTCATGTCAAACACGACATGGCTGAAGCTAAGTGGCCCGCGCAACCTTCAGGGCAGGAAGTAGGTCTCACCCTTGTACACAACTTTGATGGTTTTATCAGCTACGCCTAGGAGTTTGAGGAGTTGGACTGATTTTCGGCGGTGACTCCTTGCGCTGGAATGTAAAAGAAGAAAGCGACCGTTCTGTAATTGCCGGTAATCGTGGACTTTATAGGGATTTTTCCCCTGCTGAGCCCGCTCGGTCACAGTGTCATAAATATTGTCATGGGCCTCGAGTTCGTCACTTCTACCCAATATCAGAAATGTTTCGGCGATGCCCGTATGGATATCTCGCCAATTGACGGCCTCGAGTTTTTCATCACCAATAAATGCCTCGAGTTCAGAACTGCTCGACTTCCTGGAAGGGGGTGCTGTCTGGCTGATTCCACGTTTTAGTGTGTCAATCAGTGAAGGATTTTGCTGAGGGGGAGTGGGGGAAGTAGCAGCGTGCTCTGTTGAATCAGTTGAGCCAAGGAGCTGCTTGAGGAGACTCCGATGTTTTCTGATTAGTGTGTGCCTGGCTGCATCCCACACGTTAAGCTTCTCGGCGAGCTTCAAGCCAGCATCAATATCCTGAACTGTGTATTCGTCCATCAGTTCACTTAGCTCGCGTGCCAGTGGCTGAAGTTGCTGATGGAGCGTGATGTGCTCGAGAATATCCTGAGCAGTTTTGGCAAGATAATCCTTCGGCTGTAACCAGACAACAGTGGCGAGTAAGCGCTCAAAGTACTGGGTCAAAAGCTGAGTATCGTGGTCATCAAGCGACAGTCTCAGAACAAGCCGCTCGTGTGCGGGTCGCTCGACCATAAAGCTGTCAAAGAGCAGCCACTCTGCACCATTAGTCAGAACAGCCCACTGAATGGCCTGGTTATTGGCATAGGAGACAGCCTGGGTTTTCATCCTGTCCGTAAGCTGGGTGTCAAGCTTTTTAACTTCCACGATAAACCGGCGGGTATCGTCGCATGACACAATAAAATCTGGAATGCTGCCATTGGCTGCTTCTTGTGCAAAGACGTTGTTAGGATTCCAGATGTCATAACCCAGTGCCTGCAGCAAACGCAGGATAATGACCTGAGACGTTTGGGCTTCGTTGAGATTTGCCATACGCCAGGTGGAGAGTTGGGTTCGGATGTTCTCGAGCACCTGCTGGAACGTCATTTGTGTCAATATATCATCAATAAGGTTACATAGTCGGTAGCAAAGCAAAATCGAGGCAATAGTAATTCACAAGGTATGCTGGGTAGTTAACAGCAAAATCAACCATCTTCTGGATATTTTTCAATCACTGCATTAACCATTGACGCCATCATTCCCAAGAGGTAGAAGTTTGACAAAACCTTGAACCCAGCCCCGT
>CAZZPQ010000215.1:0-4645 GCA_964655595.1 uncultured bacterium | reverse complement strand
CTGGTAGTGCCTGAGCATGCCATAGGCTTCCTCCTTGCCGATATAGGGAACACTGATTGCCAGTGCCACGATGCCGTGAACACCAGACCAGATGGTACCTGCCAACTCTTTGACATTTGCTGGCTTGCCTAGCCCAGCGTCGATACATTCCTGAAGGGTGGTTTCCAGAATACCAAAGGAATCGATAATCGGTTCTGCGCCTTCCGGGGATTTTTCCAGCAGAAACTCACCTCGCTGCATAAACATCAGTCGGTAGTGTACGGGATGCTCGAGCCCGAAATCCACGTAGGCTCTGCCAATCGCCTGCATTCGTTCCAATGGATTTTTACCCCCATCATAGGCGGTTTGCAGCATTTCACCAAAGGTTTTAAACCCCTGGATGGCTGTTTGAAACAGCAGGTCGTCTTTATTTTGAAAATAGAGGTAAATGGTGGTTGGGGTGTAGCCGATGGCCTCAGCGACCTGCCGAAGTGAAAAGTTCTCGTAGCCCTTTTCGGCAAAGAGCTGAGTTGCCGCCTTCAGAATGGCCTGCCGCGTTTCGAGCTTCTGCTGTTCGCGGCGCTCCTGACTGGCTTGCTTGATACGAGTGGCTCGAGTTTCTTTCATTACGCAACCATCTTACTTAACACTGTTAAGTTTGTCAAGTGCTTTTCTAATCTTTAAGCAATTTGGGCTCGGTATTAGGGAGCATGGCGAAGACGTTGCCCAAATGACCGTTTCTTATCATGTGGACAGGGATACCGTGAGGGTCAAGGGCTCGAGTCGCCCTGTGTGGCGGCAAGGCCCTAAGTCGATGCTGTTTAGGGCAGATTGTAACGCTCCCCTGTAGTTAATGCTCGAGCTAAAACGTATCATCAAGATGCTGCTGATTCTGGCAGCCAACCTAAGCACCTGAAAACCTTTTGACCTGATAACTGGCTGACACAAGCGCTCATTAAATAAGGTATACTGCTTGCCTGGGAGGCATTGGCTGTGGCAGAAAAATACATTAGTGTTCGGGGTGCAAAACACCATAATCTGAAGAATATCGATGTGCAGATTCCGCGTGACAAGCTGGTAGTCATTACTGGCGTCAGCGGCTCGGGCAAGTCCTCGCTTGCTTTTGACACCATCTACGCTGAAGGGCAGCGCCGCTATGTGGAGAGCCTGAGCGCTTACGCGCGACAGTTTTTGGGTCTGATGGAAAAACCCAGGGTCGATTATATCGGCGGGCTGTCGCCTGCTATTGCCATTGAGCAAAAGACGGTGAGCAAAAATCCGCGCTCAACGGTAGCGACCGTTACCGAGGTGATGGATTACCTGCGTGTGCTCTACGCCAATGTCGGCACGCCGCATTGCCCCAGTTGCCAGCGTGAGGTGCAGGCACAAAGCGCCGAGCAGATTGTCAAGCAGCTGGCTAGCCTGCCTGCTGGTACACGCTTTCAGCTACTGGCTCCGGTAGTGCGCAACCGTAAGGGGACGCATGTGGATGTCATCAAGGACGCCATGGGTAGCGGTTTTGTCCGCGTGCGTGTGAACGGTGAAACCATGAGTTTAGGGGATGAGATAAGGCTCGAGAAAAAGAATAAGCACGCCATTGAAATCATCGTCGATCGGCTGGTTGTACCAGAGAAGTCCCTGCAGGATGACGGCTTTTTAAGCCGTCTGACCGACAGCGTAGAAACAACGCTTAAAACCGCGAATGGCCTGCTGATCGTCAACTATGATGACAAGGACATTTTGCTCAGTGAACACAATGCCTGCCCTCACTGCGACATCAGCTTTCCCGAATTGAGCACTCAGATGTTCAGCTTCAATAGCCCACTGGGTATGTGCGAGACCTGTCACGGCTTAGGCAGCAGCATGGACGTGGACATTAACCTGATTATTCAGGACGAAACAAAGAGCTTAAACGACGGGGCGCTGCGCTACTACGGCGAATTGCGCAAAAAAGAAGGCTGGACAGTGAGCAGTGTTGAGTCGGTGGCGCGACACTACGGCTTTAGCCTGGATACGCCTTGGTGTGAGATAGCCAAAAAGGCGCAGGATGCGCTGCTTTATGGAAGTGGTGGCGAGAAGCTCGAGTTTATTAACTACACTGCCAAAGGCTATACCCGAAAAAGTAAAAAACCGCTCTACGGTATTGTCTACAACATCAAAAAACGCCATCTGGAAGCAAGTAGTGACATGGCAAGGGAGTGGTACGAAAGTTTTATGAGTGAGCAGCCCTGTGCGACCTGTAGTGGTGAACGGCTGAATCCGGCGGCGCGGGCGGTGACTGTGGGTGATAAGACGCTGCCCCAGCTTAGCAGCCTGAGTATCGGTGAGGCGCACCGCTGGATTGCCCAGCTCGAGAATCAGTTAGATGCCTATCAGCTCGAGATCGCCGAAGAAATCCTCAAAGAAATCCGCGAGCGCCTGGGCTTTATGTTGAATGTGGGTCTTCACTACCTGAGCTTAAACCGCAAGGCTGGTAGCCTCTCCGGCGGTGAAGGGCAGCGCATCCGGCTGGCGAGCCAGATTGGTAGTGGGCTGATGGGGGTACTTTATATCCTTGACGAACCAAGTATTGGCCTGCACGCCCGCGATAACGAAGCCTTGATTCGTACTTTAGAGCGTCTGCGTGACATGGGCAACACCGTGCTGGTCGTCGAGCATGACGAAGAAACGATGAGCCGCGCCGACTACATCATTGACCTGGGACCAGGCGCAGGGATCAAGGGGGGTAAGCTGGTCGCCAGCGGCACACCCAAGCAGATTATGCGCAAGGTGGATAGTTTGACGGGTCAGTATTTGGGCGGCAAGTTGAGCATAAGCCAACCACACCTCGAGCGCCGCAGCGCCAGGGGCTGGCTCGAGCTCACGGGTGCAAGATTGCACAACCTGCAAGGTGTCAACGCCCGCATCCCCTTAGGCACGCTGACCGTGGTGACGGGTGTGAGTGGCAGCGGTAAGAGCAGCCTGATTACGGGTACCCTCTACCCGGCTCTCGCCAGACGACTCAATGGTGCCAGCGCTACCCCTGGCCCCTATGATCAGATTGACGGGCTCGAGCAGCTTGATAAGATCATCCACATCACCCAGGACCCTATCGGCCGCACCCCACGCAGCAACCCTGCCACCTACGCTGGCGTCTTTGACGACATTCGGGACGTCTTCGCCCTGACCCCCGAAGCCAAAAAGCGGGGTTACCAAAAGGGGCGCTTTAGCTTTAATGTCAAGGGCGGCCGCTGCGAAACCTGCGGTGGTTACGGCAGCATCCAGATTGAGATGCACTTTCTGCCGGACGTGTGGGTCACTTGCAAAGACTGTAATGGTCACCGCTACAACCGCGAGACGCTGCAAGTGCGCTACAAGACCAAAACTATTGCTGACGTGCTGGAAATGGACGTACAGGAAGCGCTCGAGTTCTTTGAAAACCACCCCAAAATCTACCGCACTCTGCAAACCCTGCATGACGTGGGCTTAGACTACATCAAACTCGGGCAGAGCGCCCTGACCTTTAGCGGCGGCGAAGCCCAGCGCATCAAACTCGCCAAGGAGCTAAGCAAACGCTCGACGGGCAAGACCGTCTACATTCTGGACGAGCCGACCACCGGGCTGCACTTTGCCGACACCCAGAAACTCCTGGAAGTCCTGCACACCCTCGTTGACCAGGGTAATACCGTGATTGTGATTGAGCACAATCTCGACGTTATCAAAACTGCTGATTACCTGATTGACTTAGGGCCAGAAGGGGGCGACGGCGGCGGGCAGATCATTGCTAGCGGCACACCCGAAGTGGTCGCTGCTGTTGCCCACAGCCACACCGGGCGGTTTTTGCAGAAGCTGGTGAAGCCTGTAAAGCAGCGAGAAGCTGCATGACGGTATGGGCAGATTATGCCTCGAGAATACGGTGCACCTTTAACGCCAAAGAGTGTTCTCTGCTGATTGTCGATGTGCAGGTATGTTTCTGTTCGCCCACAGGCACAACCGCTCGCAAGCACGCAAACAGTTCAATGCAAGCGCTACCAACAAAAATCAATGCCTTTGTAGCGAAGTTTAAACGCTTGGGCGGTTTACCCATCTACATCAAATCTGTACCCAGTGAAGACTGTGTCAGTGACAATGAAAAATGGTTAAACCAACTCAAGGGCATTACACGTCCAAACTCAAAACAAGACCCGGAACTCGAGCTTTATGGACTAGATATTGCAGCTGATGCCATAATTATCGAAAAGCCAAGTGATGGTTTCGCGCATACTCCGTTGAAGGATACCCTGGTCGCGCATGGCATTAAGAATGTGCTTATTTGTGGTGTTCGTACCGAGATTTGCGTTCGCCGCATCGCCGAGCGAAGCGCCAGTGAAGGCTACCTCACGTTCGTTTTAGAAGATTTGTGCGCTACACGTGACGCCAATCAGGATCATGCGGAGCAAGCACTGATGTTTCTGAATGCCTATACTGGTGTCGTTCTTGATTCAGAGCGGATGAGAACATTGCTGGTGGGTTCATAAGACATATCGATATATCACAGCTCGGGTGCACACTGGAGTGACCAGGATGCGCGAGGCAGGGTCTTTGTCAGAGCAGAGTATGGCAGTCATCGGGGCCTCACTGACTTTCATAAGGTATAGCACTTCCAGCAATAACCCCAGATATGCAAGAATGAGCTATGGCATACTCA
>CAZZPQ010000214.1:2633-4896 GCA_964655595.1 uncultured bacterium | reverse complement strand
TACCAAGACAACCTCCGCTCCTGCGCGGTGGAAACAGCATTTCAACTTGAACTACGACGCCACTTCCGAAACCTTCTCGATATCAATAACTATACCACACCTTACTCAACCACGACCCATGAGTGCTATCTCTGAAACCCTGAAACAAGCTAGAATGACCTATGGTGCTACAAACACTCGGCAGGTTGAGCCTGAGCGAAACGTCATTCACGAGAATCAAACCCCTTATCCTGCTGGCTTACCTGGCACTCGAGGGCGTCAAGGACCGACGCTATATCGCCGAGTTTTTCTGGCCGACGGCATCTGATAATCTCAACAGCCTCTCGCGCGCCCTGTCCCAGTTACGCAAAGGTGCAGCAGGCGTCATCGAAGCAGATGAACACCGTGTCTGGGCCACAGTCCAAACCGATGCCCACAGCTTTCTGGCTGCCTTGGACAGCAAGGATTACCAAGCTGCCAGCCAGCTCTACACTGGGGCCTTTTTGCAAGGTGCTTACCTGCCCGACTGGGGAGTGGAGCTCGAGGAGTGGATTTACGAAAAGCGGGAGTACCTGGCAACGCAGGCACAAACTGCCCTGCTCGAGCTCGCCCAACAGCATGCAGCCAGGGGGCGCTTTAGCGAAGCCGCCAAACTGGCCGAGCAAGCTTACCTGTTGGAGGGCGCAGCGCCTCCTGAACCTGAAAGTCTGCCACGCTATTTTGAACTGCTCACTGCTGGTGCCAACCCTCTAGCTGGCAAGATTCGCAGCGAGGCCGAAGGTTACGGCATCGATTTGCGTGTTAAGGAGCGTGAGGCGCAAAACCGTCTGCAATCTGCTTTTGTAGGACGCGCAGCAGAACGTCAGAAACTCGAGCCACTTCCAGCGGGTAGTTTTGCCTGGATACGGGCGAGAGTTGGCATGGGCAAAACCGAACTCTTAAAAAGTCTGAGTGGTATCTATTTACCCGGGCGCAGCGGTTTACCCTACGCAACACTCGAGCCCCTTTTAGGAAGCAGCCTGACGCAAGGCGAAGACGCCATGTTGCGGCAACTGCATCAGCAAGCCCAGCGCCTACTGCTTGATAACTGGGAAAGTATGGACGCCGAAAGTCAGAATCTGGTGCAAAAACTGCGTCAGGTCGGTACACAAGCAAGTGTTATCATCAGCTCGACCAGCAACCCTATCTTTGATGTGGAGCTCGAGATCGAATTAAGCCCTATCAGTGAGGCTGAGCTAAAGCCCTATCCCAATGCCTGGCAACACACCGGTGGGCTACCTGTGCTGGTCGGGGCATTCTTGCGAGGTGAGGCGCTAGGGGCGGCCTTGGAAGCCAAGCTGCATAAACTCCCAGATACCAGCCAGGAGATTTACCTGGTACTGGCACTGCTGGACGAACCCGACCCCGCGCTGGTTCGCCGCGCTCTTCAGCTGGACGCCAAAACCATGGCAGGAAGTTTTCAGCAACTTCTTGACAGTGGTCTGGTCGAGAGTAGCGGGCGCGTCAGGGCGCAACAGGCAGCCCGAAACTTTCTCAAAACTCAGCCTTTACTGGAAAGTGATTTATCGCTGCATCTCGCCAGGGTTCTGCCCGAACTTACTGCCTACCCATTTTTTGAACAGGCGCGGCTCATCTGGGAAGACAGCGACCTGCCCAAAATCAGAGAGAGTTATCTCAAGTGGGCGCAGGAACTCCTACAGCGCGGTTTTCCCCAACGCAGCCTCGAGGTTTTGGAACACGCGCCTGAAGGGGACGAGGTCATGCTCCTTAGGGCAAGGGCTCTCGAGCGCTCAGGACTCTTCAAAGAAGCCTTACAAACGCTGACCCAACTACAAGATTCCGCTCAGGTTCTGGCTTTCAAGGGCGCATTGCTGCTGCGATTAGGGAAACCAGAGGAAGCTCGAGCCGCCAGCGAGTCAGCACTGGACGGTGAAATGGAGGCTCGAGCAGAGGCGTTCAACACACTCGGTCACCTCTCGCGCTCAGAGGGTGAATTCGAAGCGTCCATCTCGCATACCCGCCGCGCAGCGGCAATCTGGCAATCTCTGCAACAGCAGGAACGGCTTGCCGATGCTCTCAGCAATATTGCTATCAGTAAGGTCTTACTCGGTGCTGACGCAGAAGATGACTTTAATGCAGCACTGGCAGCTGCAGGTAATAACCTGCTCTTACAAGCAAGAACGCTGCTGAATATGGGTTGGATGTATGAGAAGCGTGGTGACGCAACGCAAGCCGCTGCCACCTGGCAAAACTCGGCTGAACTAGCCGAAAAAGCCAATGCCAA
>CAZZPQ010000214.1:1472-2533 GCA_964655595.1 uncultured bacterium | reverse complement strand
GTTCAGACTCTTTTCAGACCCTCTCAGCTAGAGTTTGAGACATGCCACATAGCGTCATCATCATCAACGGCAAAACACTGGTGGAGGTAAACGATGTACTTATGGAGTTACAAGAAGCTGTGGATTTTCTGGCTCGTCGTACCGCTGCTGACGGCCTGCCCGACACCGCCAAGTCTCAGCCTGAATATCAGCGAAGCCGAGCCGGGCGATCAGGTCACTGCCAGCCTGCGGGGCATCAGCGGTCTGGGGGCAGTAGTCACGGTAGCCGACCTCAGCGCCCAGACGACCTCAACTAGCGAGACCAGCATGGTTTTTATCGTTCCAGCTGCCACGCCAGCAGGCGAACAGAAGGTGGTCATCCGCAATGCTGCGCGCCGCGCTGAAGGCACACTGCGTATTCGTGCACCAACCGCACCTGCCGCGCAACTCGAGCCAACCGAGGCGATGGTGGGCGACCTGGTGACTGCCAGCCTGACCAACATGAGTGGTATCGGCGCTAGTGTCACTGTAGCCGCCCTGGCTGCTGAGGTGAGTCAAAGCAGCGCTTCAGGCTTGCAGTTTCGCGTTCCAGAGGGCGTACCTGTCGGTGAACAGCCCGTTCTTATCAGCAGCGACGGCAAGCAGGCACAGGCCACTCTGACCATTATTGAAAAACCAGGCCCTGAGCTGCTGCTGGACAAGTCGCAGGCGCAGCGCGGCGAAGCAGTCAGTGCCAGTATAAGTGGACTCGAGTTGACGAATGCAACTGTTGGTATCAAGCTGGCAGATTTGTCAATTGAACCAGTGGTTAGCAAGGACGCGATCAATTTTTCGATACCAGATAGCGCAGCAGCAGGTCGACAAGCATTGATTATCAAGATTGGTGAAGCAGAGTTCAAGCGCGACTTTCTGGTACTGGGCGATGCTGCCCAGACGGGGGCAACCATCCTCCTGGCCTCAGGTTATGACTCGGCAGCTTTTGAAGCTGCTCTAAACAAATTGGGTTTTAAGCTGAGTCGCCTGGCGCCACTGGGCACTGCCTTAACTTCAGGCCCCTGTACCGGAGCGCTGGCTGATATCGA
>CAZZPQ010000214.1:0-1372 GCA_964655595.1 uncultured bacterium | reverse complement strand
CACGCTTGCTGACAGATCTGGGTTTTGATTTTATTGCTGGCAACGCTAGCCCCAAAGATGACTTTGACGACGCCAATCTGCCCATACCCCCAGCATCACCCACCCCAGAGCAGGATGGTCACGGAACCCCCATCGCCGTGCTGGCAGCGGGGGAAACGCTGGGAGTCGCTCCGGGAGCGCGGGTGCTGGATGTCAAGACCTGTGACGAGAGCGGTTTATGTCCCAGCAGTGCGGTCATCGAAGGCGCTTGCTACGCTTTGCAAACCGCTGCAGATGAAGCAAACGACATTGGCCTGGGGAACCTGATTCTCAACCTGAGTCTGGGTGGTGATACACCAGTTGCCGCACTCGAGAGCATTCTCGCTTATGCACTCGAGCAGGGCGTGCAGGTTGCAGCCGCCGCAGGCAATCAGGGCAGCTCCGATGACTTTGCACCACCCCAGTTAAATGCGCGACACTATCCGGCAGCTTTTGAACTGGACGGCCTGGTAGCAGTTGCAGCACTCGAGACCGATTTGCTGTCCTGTGTCACCTTCGACGCACTGGGCACGGAGCGCTACACGTTCGGCGCGACTTTCAGCAGTGATGGCTACGCCCTGAGTGTGGGAACATTTTTCCTTGAGGATGGTACGGAAATCACGGGTGATGGCGTGGTATATGCGGACTCGGATACTGATATTGGCGGCTCAGGCCAAGGGGTCTTTATCAGCAACGCCAGTCTGGTTTTTGATTTTGGCACAGCTGTAGCAGGCTTGACCTTGCGCTTTGGCGACTTTGGTGGCAATGAAAACCTGACGATTAATGGCGAACTGGCCAATATAGCAGAACTGGTAAGTCTGGACGGTACCAGCCTGGCAGACGTCTCTATACGCATTGTTGCCGAAGATGATATCGGAATACTGACCCTTGATGGCCGGATAGAGTCGTTTTCGATTGGTGGGCAGGAGCTACTCATCGATGATGTCTGTCCCTTGGTCGGTGCTGAAACCGACTGGCGTCCGGCCACGTTCAGCACCCAGGGTGACTACGTAACCATTGCAGCACCCGGGCGCAACCTGAGCAGCATTGCTGCCGATGGCAACTTGCTCACAGGCTATGAAGGCACGTCATTTGCCACACCACTGGTGGCTGGTGCGATGGCGCTATGGCGCGAGGCAGACGCAAGCCTGACGCCAACCGACATCAAGAGTAAACTCATAGGCACTGCCAGACCCCTGGCCAGTTTTTCTAGCGATGCAGTAGGGGCGGGCATGCTGGATTTAAGCTCAGAGCCAAGCCTACCCTGATAACCCCACACTCTGCACAAGCGCTTATACAGAGCCCGATAAATTGATTACAGATTTGAAAAGCAATCCCCGCTTCCTAACGCTCT
>CAZZPQ010000213.1:0-4931 GCA_964655595.1 uncultured bacterium | reverse complement strand
CAGGACATCCTGCAAGCACGCTCAGAGGCTCGCCGTGTATCAGCCTGCCTCTCCCCCACCCTTGGCCCCCTCTCTGCCACGCCGTCGTCCTCACTCGGTAGTCAGGTCTGGTAGCTGACCTGCACTCGAGCCCTAAACTTAGCTCTTCCCCCTGTTCTTAGGGATAGGGTCCATCTCTATCCCTGACCCTTAACGTTAGCTGAGTAAGACGCCGCTGGGATTCCCCATTCTCGGTCTGCTGCAAACTGTCCTGCTTTCCTTTTGGAACTGTCCAAGCTTTCGGGGTCCACTTCTTCAATGCCGCCAGTCACACGTGTCAGCCCTTCGCTAACCAGAGTCGTTACAGTCGTTCCATGTCTTGTCGCAACCTGCTTTGCCCTAAAACCGCCTGCTCCACTCGCTCGGCCAGCGCTCAACGACGACCTTGGTCTGGGTATAAAACTCGACACCATGCCGCCCCTGGGCGTGCAGGTCGCCAAAGAAAGAGTCATTCCAGCCACTGAATGGGAAAAATGCCATCGGGGCAGCGACACCCAGATTGATACCAATATTGCCCGCATCAACGCGGTTACGAAAGGCGCGCGCGGCTGCGCCTGAGCTGGTAAAGAGACAGGCCTGATTGCCATAGGCGCGGTTATTCACCATGTCAATAGCTTCATCGACGGTGTTGGCATGCATCATGCTTAAAACTGGACCGAAAATTTCTGTCTTGGCAACGGTGGCGTCTGGATGCACGTCGGCAATGACGGTAGGGTGAACAAAATACCCATTGGCAAACTCAGCGTCATCCAGTTGTTTGCGACCGTCAACGAGCAGTGTAGCGCCTTCCTGCACACCCTTGTCAATTAACCCTTCGATGCGAGTTTTGCTGTCCGCGGTAATCACCGGACCCATATCGACGCCGTCCTTTAATCCGTAGCCGACTTTGCGGCTGGTCGCGTCTGCCAGAATGCGTTCGGTAAAGCTTGCCTTGGCGTCACCTACGGTAATCGCTACCGAAGTCGCCAGACAGCGCTGCCCGGCACAGCCAAAGGCAGAATCCGCCAGGATGCGAGTCGCCATGTCCATATCGGCATCTGGCAGGATGACAGCGGGGTTTTTTGCTCCCCCCTGACACTGGGCGCGCTTGCCGTTGGCAGTGGCAGTGCTGTAGATATACCTGGCAACTGGTGTTGAACCGACAAAGGACACCGCCTTAACCAGTGGGTGTTCCAGAAGCGCATTCACAGTATCTTTGCCACCATTAACCAGACTCAGGACTCCTTTGGGAAAGCCTGCCTGCTCCAGCAGCCGGAACAGGTACTGGCTGGTCATGGGCACGCGCTCACTGGGCTTGAGCACAAAGCTGTTGCCAGTTGCCACCGCGTAGGGCAAAAACCACAGTGGAATCATGCCTGGAAAGTTAAAGGGGGTAATAGCGGTAACGACACCCAAGGGCTGGCGAAACATATGCTCATCGATGCCTCGAGCGATATCCTCGTTGTTGTAGCCCTGAATGAGGCTGGGCATGCCGCAGGCAACCTCAACATTTTCGATGCCGCGCTGCCACTCGGCCTTACTTTCGGCAAAGGTCTTACCAGCTTCATTGGTGATGGTCCTGGAAAGTTCATCGAGATGCTCAATGAGCAGTTCACGGAGCTTAAAAAGCGGTTTGATACGGTCAATGACGGGTACTTGTCGCCACTCGAGATAAGCCTGATGCGCTTTTTGCACGACCTCATCAACTTCATCACGGGCTGAGAGTGGCACTGTGGCAATGACGCTGGCAGTCGCAGGGTTAATCACATCCTGAAAGTTGCCACTTTGCGAGGGTTTCCAGTTGCCTCCGACATAGTTAAGCAGCGTTTCTTTACTAATTACAGTCATAGTGATCTCCTTAGTCTATAGGTGTATTGTACTCGTTTTGGCATGCTCTGCAGGTAGCTAAAGTCCCAGCGATTGGAGATATTGATAGTTGCGTGTGGCGCTCTCAGCAGGTGAGCCCATGCCCGGTAACACATCTTGCTCAACGACCAGCCAGCCTGCGTAACCTGTGTCACGAAGCATCTGAAGTGCAGCCGCAAAATCGACAGCTCCCAGACCCAGTTCACAAAAGACGCCTTCACCAATCATCTGCTTATAGGTCCAGTTTTGCGCCTTGGCATGCTCGAGCACCTTGGGTTCAAAGTCCTTGAGGTGCATGAGCCAGATGCGCTCGGCGTACTCCCGGATACCCGCGACTGGATCGCCGCCACCCAGCATATAGTGCCCGGTGTCAAAAACAATGCCGACAAGCTCAGGGTTGCTGCGCGCTAAAAATTCGCGCACTTCCGTGGGGGTCTCAACATAGGTTGCACCATGCGGGTGCAGGCAGGACCGCAGCCCTGTTTCACCCCTGACCGCCTCAGCGACACGGTGCACGCCGTCGATATAAATCTGCCAGCCTGCTTCGTCCAGTCCATGTGCCGCTGTAATGCGCCCGGCATACTGCTGACGCACTGGCGCAGCCGCATGATCATCACCAATGTTGAGAGTACACTCTGGCCCACCGACTTCAGCCAGAAGTCTGGCAACACGGACGGCATTATCCACACCTTCCTGATGATAGGCAGCGTCTGACAGCCTGATGGTGACCCACGAGCCGATCAGCGATAATCCCCGTCTGGCAAGTTCGTCCTTGAGTTTTTCAGGATCAGTGGGCATAAAGCCGTAGTCACCAAGCTCAGTGCCAGTAAAGCCAGCGGCTGCAAGTTCATCCAGCATCTGCTGATAGCCAATTCGCCTGCCGCCGGTACCTTCGATTGTGCCCCAGGAACAGGGGGCATTACCTAGCTTAAACGTCATAGCGACTCCTTAAAGATAACCTGGTTCTGCCTGGCGACATCATACTGCTCCTTCGCCTGCCTGACAGCCTGCTGGGTACTGACTTCGGCCACAGGTGTATCCCACCAACCACCAAAGGCATAACCACCGACGCGTTTTTCAGGGTTGACCTGGGCGACTACCACCTGCACACCACGAGCGTCTCTGGCGGTGGTGAGCGCCTCGCGAAAGTCGGCCTCGCTGCGGGTGTAAACAGCATTCGCCCCCATACTGGCAGCGTGCGCGGCAAAGTCAATGCGGGCGTAGTTGCCACTGAGCTGCTTGGTCGCTGGGTCACGGTGACGTAGTTCGTTGCCAAACGAGGGACTGCCAACGCTGCGCTGCAAGCCGTGAATACTCTGATAGCCGTGGTTGTCAACCACCACAATCGTCAGGTCCAGGCTCTCAGTCACTGCAGTGACGATTTCGCTATTGAGCATCAGATAGCTCCCATCACCAATCATGACGACTACGCGCCGTGAAGGTTCAGCCAGTTTGACGCCGATACCCGCCGGAATCTCGTAGCCCATGCACGAAAAGCCGTACTCGAGGTGATAGCTGTGTGGAAAGGTGGGCCGCCACAGTTTGATCAAGTCCCCAGGCATACTGCCAGCTGCGTTAATGATGACCGCGTCACCGGTAAAGATATCGTTAACCATACCAATGACTTCAGCCTGTGCCAAATCATCAGGCTCCTTGACACGGACAATGTCTGAGACGGTATCGTCCCACTCGGTTTTGTGTTTGCTGATGTGCTCGAGTCTCTCGTCATTCACCTGATAATCAGCAGCATTTAGCGCCTCATACAGTTGACTGAGCGCATGCTTGGCATCAGCCACAATCGGCAGTGCAAAGAGTTTATGTGCGTCCATCGGGCTAACATTAATCCCAATCATTTTGGCAGCAGCGGGGAAAGTAGTCTTACTGCCCGTGGTAAAATCGCCCAGTCGTGTACCAATGGCAATAATCAGGTCAGCCTCGGTAGTGAGGGTATTGGCAGCGGTACCGCCAATGGCGCCAACTGGTCCCACATTCATCGCATGGTTCCAGGGTATGGCTCCTTTGCCTGCCTGCGTTTCGGTGACAGGGACATTGAAGGCTTCGGCAAACCTGGCGAGTTCATTGCTGGCCTCGCTATACTTGATCCCGCCACCGCAGACAATCACAGGCCGCTTGGCCGTTTTGAGCAATTGAACTGCCTTGTCAATCAGCTCAGGCTCAGCCTGAGGTCTGCGTATCCGCCAGACGCGCTTGTCAAACATGCTTGCCGGAAAGTCAAAGGCTTCCGTCTGCACGTCCTGTGGCAGCGAGAGAACGACTGCACCCGTTTCAGCCGGGTCGGTGAGCACCCGCATCGCTTCGGGTAGTGCGTGAATAAGCTGCTCAGCGCGGGAGATGCGGCTGTAAAAACGGCTGACGGGGCGAAAGCAGTCATTCACACTCACGTCATGCTCGGTCGGGTGTTCCACCTGCTGCAAAACCGGGTCAGGCACGCGGTTAGCAAAAAAGTCTGAGGGTAAAAGCAGCACGGGCAGGCGGTTAATCGTTGCCAGCGCCGCCCCCGTAATCATGTTAGTACTACCTGGACCAACCGAGGCAGTACAGGCAAAGGTGCTCAGGCGATTTGTGTGCTTGGCAAAAGCAGCAGCGGCGTGAACCTGCGCCTGCTCATTCTGTGAGCGGTAGTAAGGCAGGGCAACTTCAGTCCCAAGTTCCTCGAGCGCTTGTCCTAAACCAGCGACGTTTCCGTGTCCAAAGATGCCCCAGACGCCAGCAATCAAACGCTGCTCTTTACCATCACGCGCTGTGTACTGCGCTGCTAAAAAGCGCACCAGCGCTTGCGAAACAGTCATACGTAGTCTTGCCATAGCCTTCCTCCAACAATTAATCTGATCTTCCAATTACCGTCAGTCTACCACTGTAAGTGAGCAACAGGTAACGGGCAATGAGGGATGGCAATTCGCTAAAATGGCCATGAGTATAAATCATGGTAAAGAAGGCTTGTAGTTCATGACATACAAGACAAACAGCCAGGGGCGAATACTGAGTGACTTCTGATGCTGATAGCCAGAAAACTTTTATTCCCTTAT
>CAZZPQ010000212.1:0-4941 GCA_964655595.1 uncultured bacterium | reverse complement strand
CGAAAGTGGATATTCTCCCACTCACCTTCTTCGATGACTTGCAGGCCAGGGTTGCGCTGACGGAACATGTCCACAATCGCCTGCACCAGATCATCCGGGGTGCTGGCTGCTGAGGTGATGCCGACACTCGTGACGCCCTCGAGCCAACTCTCCTCAATATCGGCTGCGCTGTCAATGCGCTTGCCGTTACCCATCAGGTCGTCAGCCAATTCGACCAAGCGCATGCCGTTACTGCTGTAATCGCTCGAGACTACCAGAAACAGCTCGACATGAGGTGCAATGCCCTTGACAGCATCCTGGCGGTTCTTAGTGGCGTAACAGAGGTCATCTGAGGGTGGTACCACCAGCTTGGGAAAGCGTGCCTTAAGAATCTCGATGGTTTTATAAACGTCATCAACACTCAGGGTCGTCTGGGTCAGCACCACCACTTGCTCAGGGTCGGGCACAGTAACAGTTTCCGGATCGGCAAGATTTGGGTCATGCTTGCGATTACCCACAACACTGACAACTGTGGTCTGCTCAGGCGCTTCACCACGTGTGCCAATAACCTCCTGATGCTTGGTCGAGTCACCAATCAGTAGAATGTGATAGCCGCCGTGTGCGTATTTTTTTGCTTCGGTATGAACTTTGGTTACCAGGGGGCAGGTCGCGTCGATGGTGCTTAAACCTCTGCGCCTGGCCTCTTCACGCACTGCCGGGCTGATACCGTGCGCTGAAAAAACCACGGTGTCGGCAAACTTCCGTCCTGTGACGTCCAGCTGCATTTTGACACCTTCAAGCTCAGCCAGGTCTTCAACAAAGTGAACACCGTGCTGGTCTTTAAGTCTCTCTACCACCGTGTCATTATGAACAATGGCATGATAAACGGCTAGCTCGCCCTCTTGATTACGTCCCAGGTCTTCAGCAAAGCGCTCCACAGCCTCAATCGCCATGACCACACCAGCGCAATAGCCACGCGGCTTGGCAAGATAAAGTTTCTCAATCATAGTCTCATCATAAGGGTCTGGCGCGAAGCGTTCCGTAGGTCTCACTACGCCTTGACCAATACCGAAGCTGCATGCTACAGTACGCAACGCTTAGGGTGCAGGGGCGATTAGCTCAGTTGGTTAGAGCGCGTCGCTGATAACGACGAGGTCAGTGGTTCAAATCCACTATCGCCCACCAGAAAAGGCAGGTCTTAACCTGCCTTTTTTTTGTCACTCACTTTTCGCCAGCACAACTGAGCAGCCTCTCTTGCTTGCTACCAATAACAAACCTTTGAGAGCAACCAGAGTAACGACCTTGGTGTCTGGGAAGTAGCTGGGGAGGGTTCGCTGGTGAATTAGCATCGTACTGTCGGTGTCACCCTGAGCGGTAGCGAAGGGTCTTCCTAGCACATGGGTTGAGAGTGCAGCGACCCGTAGCACAAAGAGATTCTTCACTGCGCCATGCTTCCAGATTGACATATCGCGCGGCATGGCTGCGCTTTCATTGTTGGCAACAAGCCCCCTACTCATAACGTCATGACGGCTGTGAAATAGATTCACTCAGCCTAAAGAACGCCATGCTAGGCTGATACTAATGCGCGCGGGACATCAGTCTTCCATACGAGGATGGCAGCAACAAAGCTCTAAGTTTAACCAGAACCTGGGCGTACAGCGTCTTGCTCGCTTAGTCCTTTACTGCTGCGCCGTCAGCACCTTGCTTTTTGGTTCCAGCGCGTATGCCCACCGCTTTTTCTGGAACCAGGGCAGCAACCTTAGTAACGCTTATCAACTGGACGCTGCGCAAGTATCGAGCTATATCATCGGTCACCTTGAACCTCACGACTATCATGTCTATCAAGCAGCCATTCCTGTGAACCATCCTTTAGGTTTTGCCATTTTGGCCCCTTACGCCTGTCAGGATTTTTTACCCGAACTGTGGGTACTCGGCACGACACTGCTTGATGATGAAGAGGCACCTTTTCCTGTACCCGAAGGCTACAAAGCCAATCGGATGCTGGGCGAGTGGCGACCTTATCGTGATTACCTGCTCAACTCCCGCCTGGGTCCCGGGGTCAGAGCTTCGTTGGGTGAGAGCGATTACTACCTGGTCATCTATGCTGGAGAAACGTCCGGTTATTACATGGCAGTTAAAGTCGGAGTCGATGGTCTGGGCGGCACCTCTGAAGGCTTCAGTGCGCTGGCGCGTTTTATTCGTTGCGATGATGTTTTGGATTAGACTCCTCATTCTGCTTAGCTTGTCTGCAGCGGCGGCGCACAACGTCAGCTTCAGTGACTTGCAAGGTAAACCTTTGTGTGTCGATGATGCGTCCATCAAGATTTATCTGAGCACTGGCAATCCGCTAGAAGAAGCTACTCTGACAGAAGCAATCCGCTCGAGACTTCGCACAAAACTCATAAGCACCCTGGAGCGCTTTACCATTCCCCACCGAGTCGTGGCTTCTTGCGCTGATGATGGTGGCTTTGTATTGGTGGACTTTTATGTGTCCTGGAATCATGAAGACGAGCCAGAAGCCAGCGTGGTGTTCCTGGGAGGGGCACAGGTTGGCGTCAAACCAGCAGAGTCGTCCGAGTTGGTACTGCAACTGAGCAGTCTGCGCTTTATTGCAGGTGAAAGTGTGCTGTTACTTGCCTCTGACCTGCCGGGCCCTTATGAAGATGTGCTGCCCCGAGCCACCGAAGATTACATCACGGACTTAGCAGTATCCTGGTGGGATGACCTGACCATTATGGAAGAAACCAGAGTGCTCGAGCGGCGCATTTTCTTTCAGCGTGCTGGAATTATCAGTGCTGTACTTAGCCTGCTGCTGGTTCTCTTTG
Organism: uncultured bacterium; assembly: GCA_964655595.1. GTDB lineage: Bacteria > Deinococcota > Deinococci > Deinococcales > Trueperaceae > CAZZPQ01. Next base: position 2,137 of record CAZZPQ010000212.1, on the reverse strand, counting down.
GTCTCAATCATTACCGACTCAGCAACACCCAAAAAGATAAAAGCGCGATAAAGTAAGCTATGGAAGAAACGATTTTTAGCAGGATTATCCGCCGTGAAATCCCGGCTGATATAGTCTATCAGGATGACCTGGTAACAGCTTTCAGGGACATAAGTCCCCAGGCGCCGAGTCACATCCTCATCATCCCTAATAAACTTATCCCAACCGCCGCCGATGTAAGCGCAGAAGACGAACTGGTATTGGGGCGGATGTTCACGGCAGCCCGCCAGGTAGCTGAACAGGAAGGGCTAGAGGAAGGCTACCGCCTCATCGTCAACTGTAAGGCCCACGGTCACCAGGAGGTCTTTCACCTGCACATGCACCTGCTGGGTGGTCGCCCCCTTGGGCCTATGCTGGTAAGCCCATGAAGACAATCTCCAGCATTCCCAACAAGGCCGGTAGCACCATGCAGCGGCAAACCAATCAGCGCCGCGCGATACTAAGGGCCCTCGAGCAGGCCCCAGGCCCCCTCACACCCCAGGAAGTACTCGAGACTGCCAGTCAGGAGCACCAGGGTCTGGGACTGGCAACCGTTTACCGAAACCTCAATGCCTTGGTGACGCAAGGAGATATCGTCACAGTGCATCTGCCCAATGACAGCACCCGCTATGAAATCTCCGGGGGTGGACACCACCATCACTTTCGCTGTGAGCGCTGCCAGCAGGTCTTCGAATTAACCGCTAAATGCCCTGTTGCAATTCTCGAGGGCGTAACCTTGCCAGGGGGCTTTAAGGTGGAGCATCATGAGCTTACGCTGTATGGCCTGTGCCCTAACTGTCAGTAAGCTACTGTTTGTCTGGCTGCTGCTGAACACCGCTTTGGCTCAGGACTTTGGCTATCTCGAGGGTCGTATTCTCGAGGTGCAGGTCTCGAGCGCAGTCGTGCAGCTTGATAGCGGCGAAGTCATCACGGCTCAGCTAGGTTTTCTCCCCGACGATATGGGGGGAACGAACCTGCCAAGCTTCAAAACAGGCCAGCGGGTCGAACTGTACTATTCTCCTAACCCAGCAGGCGGCGTGCAGTACGTGGTTTCCGACTGGGTACGGCGGCCCGCACTCTTTTGGTTAGTCGCTCTTTTTCTCTTCGTTTCCGTGGTCGTGGCACGCCTTAAGGGCCTGCGCGCCTTTATCTCAACCGGCACCAGTCTGGTTATTGTGATTGGTTTTATCGTACCGCGTATTCTGGACGGCTGGAATCCCATGCTGGTATCGCTGCTCGGTGTTGGAGGTATTCTGATACTGGCTATCTACTTTGTACACGGCCTGAACTGGAGTACCACCGCTGCCCTGATTGGCACCTACTGCGCAGTTTTTGTGACCATGATGCTGGGCATCGCCTTTACCGAGTTTGCCTATTTGACTGGCTTTGGTTCCGATGAAGCAATGATGATTAACTTTGGTGCCAATCAGGTTAACCTCAAGGGGCTACTATTAGCAGGTCTGTTAATCGGCGCACTGGGCGCTCTGACTGACATCACTATTGTACAAGCCAGCGTCATCCGAGAGCTTGCACATGTGAATCCCAACTTCGGACTCTGGGATCTGTACAAACGCGGTATGAACGTTGGCAATGACCACGTTGGCTCGCTGGTCAATACGCTGGTACTGGCCTATACCGGCGCTGCCCTGCCTCTGTTTTTATTACTGCACCTGAGTGAGTTCACGGTGATGCGAGCGCTGAATATTGAAATGGTGGCCTCCGAAGTCATTCACACGCTGGTTGGTTCCATAGGACTGGTCTTGGCAGTGCCTCTGACGACCTTTATTGCTGCGCTGATGTTCCGAGGTGACAAGTTGCCTATCAGCAAAGGTGAACTGGATCATGCACATCACCACCATTAACTCACCTTTTGCAACAATCGTCTCATAGCCTTTGGTAGTGGCTCAATCATAACTGCCATTGGTGCAAAACAAGGGGTTGCAACCCCTTGTTCATGGGAATCAGACATCTCCTACCCAAACATTAGCAGTCTCTGTTGAACCACTACCGCCTTTTTGCAATTCCAACCTGTATTGTCGGTGCAATACAGTACGCTTCACTCGCTACTACAGGATGCGTAATACTGAGCCCGATTAATTGGCTAAAGATTCGAACAGCA
>CAZZPQ010000211.1:0-5032 GCA_964655595.1 uncultured bacterium | reverse complement strand
CTTTTAGTTCGTCCTGGAGATTCATAACCAGTGTTCGTAGGGGTAAGGTATCGATCATGACGGTAAGCAGATGGACATCCAGGAAGAGTTCAAACACCCACCTGGCAGTGGGTCGGTTGGTAGACTTGCCCTTCTGGTCAGGAACGTGGGCATGATGCTGTTTCAGGGTCTTGCGGATACGGTGTTCTAGGGCAGCATAGACCAATAAGCATAGGGTCATCACCATCAATAAAGCCATGATGCGCTCGACCTTCTTGAGATAGAGGGTGCTGGCTAGGAACATGGGCTCTTTGAGAAACCGAAACCCACGCTCAACGTGCTCTTGGCCTTTGTACTCCGTGAGGATGTCGGCGTCCGTGAGGTGATGGTTGTCTTGGTTGTTGTTGGCCAGGATGAAGCAGGCTCGCTGGGTGATGAGCGCTTCACGCTGAGCGATGCCCAATTCGTCAAACAGGCCCGCGACCAAACCTAAGTGCTCCAGTGTCTCGCTCTTGTATGTTTCGCTCATTCCTTAGCATGCCACACGCAATCTCAAAACTCCTCAGCTCAGGCAGAGGGGGGGCGGAAAGTGGCTTACTTTCACTCTGACGTGACCATAGGGATGTCCGTGTCTAGCAATAGCACGGGCTTACTCCAGCAGATGCCTTTAAGCTTTCTGTCGCAGTTAGCGGGCATGTGCTTGGCTGTTGTGAATATCAGTGCCTGTTCCCACCAGGTCTTCGTCTTGCCAATAGGCTAAAAGTTCAGCGGCAGTTTTCGGCATCTCTTTCATAAAACGTCCTGCGATAAGTACGTGCAGGGCATACTCTGAGACGGGCAAATCAAGGTGCGCTGCTTCTATTTTTTAAGCTCTTCTTTAAGGTCTTGTGGTAGCTCGAGTGTAGTACCAGTTCCGAATACATCATTGGGTTTATCCCATTGATTTATCCCGAGCAGAGCGAGTAAGAACCGAGGAACTGCTTTTCAAATCTATAGTCAATTTAGCGGGCTCCGTGTACGGCATCGAGCCTTACCCAGGGCGGCTTGATCTTTTAGCCGTTTCGGCGGACACAGCCCCGAGTGATGCTTTTCACACTTAGCCGTTTCAACAGTGCTGTAACGTGGAATCCCGTTTATAGCATCCTGCAGAAAGGTCAAAATGCCAGTCAAAAGCAAAGACAGTCTTAGACCGGATAGGCCAGTTCAAGCAGAAAATCGCGAACAAGCCTTTGAAGAAACCTTTGACGTTGCGCCCGTAATCAGTGGTAAGCCAAGAACCGCTGGCGGCCGGAAATTTGGCGCTTTTACCTATGGTGGTGTCTGGCAAGGTATGCAGCCGATTTATAGGCTCGAGCAAGACCTCGGTCGCTCCCTTGATATCGTGCAGTGGTTCATGCCCCTGGAGCATCCCTGGGATGAGGCACTGGTTCGCAGCGTGACGGCTGCCGGCTATACGCCACTGATTACCTGGGAAAGTGCCCTGCCGTTGCAGGATATTGCCGATGGCAAACTGGACATGCATCTGAAAAGCTGGGCAGTGGGGCTAAGCCATGTTGCCAGCGACATCTACCTGCGCCCTTTTCCCGAGATGAATGGCGATTGGACAGCCTGGCACGGCAAGCCTGAAGTGTACGTCGCGGCCTGGCGTCACATCGTCAGCGTTTTTCGACTACAGACCAGTAACGTCAAATGGCTATGGTCACCCAATATCACTGATGAACCCCGCACCGATGATAACCGTATGGAACGCTATTACCCAGGCGCAGACTTTGTGGATATTCTAGGGCTGGACGGTTACAACTGGGGAAGCAGCCGTAATCACAGTGTCTGGCGCAGCTTTGCAGATGTTTTTGAGGAACCCATCGAACGCATCAGCCGCTTAGGCGAACAACCCATATGGATTGCTGAAACGGCCAGTACTGAGCTAGGTGGTGACAAGGCGGCCTGGATTCAGGATATGTTCCGCACGCGTTTCCCGCGCCTTGAGGCTATTATCTGGTTTAATGAGAATAAGGAAACTGACTGGCGCATCAACAGCTCACCAGCAGCCTTGACAGCCTTTCAGGATGGGCTGGCAAATCTCGATGTGCTCAGCTGAATCTCAGCCGCGTGCCAGGCGCAGAATGCGCAGTGCTCCCCACATCACCAGCACAAAAATCAGGCCGCCAACGATCAGGTCAGGCACAGCCGAGTTGAAGCTCAGCACCAAAAAACCTGCCACGATCACCCCGAGATTAATAATAACGTCGTTGCTGGTAAAGATCATGCTGGCACGCATATGCGCCTCGCTGCTGCGTGAACGCCACAACAGATACAGGCAATAGCCGTTCGCGAGCAAAGCCAGAAATGACACCAGAATCATGACGCGATAATCAGGTAGTTGTTCAAAGCCCAGAAAGCGTCTGAGTACTTCCAGGAAGCCCACGAGCGCCAGCAGTATCTGAAAATAGCCGCTCAGGCGGGCAACCAGACGCTTGCGGGCAAGTGCCTGACCGACAACCACAAGGCTCATACTGTAGACCAGTGCATCTGCCAGCATATCCAGGCTGTCGGCAACAAGACCCATAGAGTTAAACAGCAAACCAGCTGATAACTCGAGTACAAAAAATCCCAAATTGATGATCAGCACAAGCCACAATACGCGCCGCTGAACCGTAGATTCATCTTCGGGCAGGCTGTCGATACTTTCAGAACCCAAAAACCTCGAGCCTAGCTGCAAGCTTGCCAGCGCCTCCTGCACTATGGCAACGTCAGCACCATGAAAAACCTGAACCTGACGCGCAGCCACATCACAGCGCAAGCCGTGCACGCCAGCAAGGCCGCCAAGTTTCATGCGAATAAGCTGTTCTTCAGCTGCGCAGTCCATCTGGGCAACATAAAAGTCAGATCGTGTCATCGTGAATCAGTTTAGCAAGAGATAAAAGGGATACATATGCCCTTGGCAAAGTGGCGCCTCAGTGCTACACTATCTCGGCGGGGGCGTATAGCTCAGTCGGTAGAGCGGCGGTCTCCAAAACCGTAGGTCGAGGGTTCAAGTCCTTCTGCGCCCGCCAAACAATCATCTCAGCCAAAGACAACTCAGCACATGGAAAAATGCCCTTGCTGAGTCGTAGAGCACAGATGAACTTTACCTCATGCTCGTATCAATGCCTGGTTGCCTGACAAAACCTTCAGTCGTCTTATTCCCCAGGTCGTAAGGAGCATCCTCAAGGATACTTCGGGGAAATTTTTTAATACTGAAGCGAATCCCATGCTGGACAAAGATCTGGTGGTCGATTGGCTCGCTGCTCACCTTTAACCGACGAAGCTCACTGACTTAAGAACGACCCAAGCCCTCAGTCGCGGGATCGTAGCGTGTGCAGGGAGTTGTCGCAGAAAGGCTTGTTTGAGAACGCGACCTTCTCCTTCCAGCTATCGGTACTGATATGACACTAACTGCCCTTCGCTAATTCGCGGTGCTTGCCTTGTTCAGCAGACCACGTGCGCCTTTGATTCACAGCCTTAAACTAGAGTTATGATTAAGGTTCTCTTTTTTGCCAGCTTGCGCGAGGCCACCCAAACCAGGGAACTCGAGCGCCCACTAACTAGCCCCATCACGGTACGCGAACTGGCTGAACAGCTTCAGCAGGAGTTCCCAAACCTGTCACTGAGCGGTTCATTGTGTGCCATTAACGAAGACTACGCTAATCCGGACGATAGCATTCGCACTGGTGACACTGTGGCCTTTTTGCCACCGGTATCAGGTGGATAGCGTGCAGACCCATCTGTTTATTACCCAGGACGCCCTTGATCATGCGCACTATCTGACGCTGGTCACCGAGGCTTCCTATGGAGCGGTGGCGAGTTTTCTTGGTACGGTGCGCTCGCCCAATGCTGGTGAAGCTGTCGAGTATATCGACTATGAGGGCTATCACAGCATGATTCGCAAACAGATGGAGCGGCTGGCACAAGAGCTTCGCGATAGCTATGATCTGGGGCACATTGTGCTGGCGCACAGACTGGGGCGCTGCTACCCAGGGGAGGCCAGTATTGCGGTGGTGATTTCTTCCAGGCATCGTAAGGACGCTTTGGCTGCCTGTCAGCGTGGCATAGACCGTGCCAAAGAACTCCTGCCCATCTGGAAGCATGAAGTGACAGCGACGGGAGCGCACTGGGTTGAAGGTTCACAACTTGCCGGTGAGGTATTGTAGTACATTTCACCTTCCACCATACCCCCTTGGGGTATGGTGGAGTTTGTTGAGGAGTAAAATCATGACCTTTTTAGATGAAGCCACCAAAGCACAAGTTAGCGAAATGTTCCAATCCCTGAGCAGTCCGGTAGAACTGCTGGTTTTCACTGGAGGTAGCCTGGTAATACCCGGTAAAGATGGAACGGGCCATCAGCGTGAGACCCTGCAGCTATTAGCAGAGATTGCCGAATTGAGCGATAAGATCACTGTTAGTGAAACACCTCTGGCAGGTTCTGAGGTGGCGGTACAAGCAGGTATTAACCTGGCACCTACCACTTTGCTTCGCGAAGCAGGTTCTCAGCGCACGAATATCCGCTTTAGCGGTTTGCCCTCGGGCTATGAGTTTCAAACTCTCATTGAAGCTATCCTGATGTTGGGAACGGGTAAAGCCTTAACCAGTGACACCAGTACCGAAAAACTGGCTGATTTGGCTGAAACTGTAAGCCTGCGCAGCTTTGTAACACCGACCTGCCCGCATTGCCCCAGAGCCGTTCTGACTGCCTTTAGTCTGGCGTTTAACAATGCCAATATTATTGCTGAAGGCATCGAAGCCAACGAGTTTCCGCTGCTGTCCCAGAGCTACCGTATCTCAGGTGTGCCAGACACCATCATCAGTGTGAACGGCAAGCAGGAGCGTGTGCTGGGTGGACAGCCGGAGCGAGTCTTTGTGGAGTCAATTCTTCAGGCGGCTACACTCGCAAGTGCTAATACCAGTTCCGGATAAATCATTGGGTTTAACCCAATGATTTATCCGGAGCAGAGTGTTAGGAACCGAGGAACTGCTTTTCAAATCTGTAAACAATTTATCAGGCTCGGTATTAAGT
>CAZZPQ010000210.1:0-5055 GCA_964655595.1 uncultured bacterium | reverse complement strand
TGGTGGAGCCAAGCGGGCTCGAACCGCTGACCTTCCGCTTGCAAGGCGGACGCTCTCCCAGCTGAGCTATGGCCCCAGACAAGGCAAACAGAATGATACAGGTCTCACGCTGCCCTGTCAAGGGACAAAATAGCATTCAATCGTAATTTAGGGTTCACATAGGCTGCTAACCCCTTAATGCTCCCGTCGGGTCGGGTCGCCAGGACTGAAGCATCTTCATGTAGTTGGCACGTTCAAAAGCCTCAGGATTTTTGACCTTGAGCTGGCTCATACTGCCTTGCATCTGCCGAATGGATTCATAACCATAACTTTCCATCCAGGCTTCCAGATCGGTCAGGATTTCGTGAATACGCCCCACACCATTACGCAACAGGTTTGAAGCCAGCATAGTCACCTTGGCACCAGCCATCATGGCTTTTAAGACTTCCACATGGGAATGGACACCGCTGGTCAAGGCAAAATCCATTGCGACCCGCCCATAAAGGAGGGCAATCCAGGTCAGAGGCAAGCGCATCTCCACGGACTGGCTCAGTACCAGATGTGGCGATACCTCGAGCGTTTCCAGATCGAAGTCCGGCTGGTAAAAGCGGTTAAAGAGCACCATGCCCTCTACCCCAGCATGCTTGAAGCGGCTTGCCATATGCGCCACGCTGCTGAAGTAAGGACCAATCTTGACCGCCATCGGAATGGTAATGACCTCGCGCACATCCCGAACGACATCAAGGTACATCTGCTCAACATCGGCTCCGGTCATCGCCAGATCAGTCGCTACGTAGTACAGGTTCAGCTCGAGTGCGTCTGCACCAGCGTCCTGTATATACTTGGCGTAGCGCGTCCAGCCACCAGGAGAAATGCCGTTTAAGCTCCCAATGATGGGGATACTGGTGGCTTCTTTTGACAAACGGATCAGCTCCAGGTACTCCTCAGGACCAACATTAAACTCCTGAGGCTCCGGGAAGTAATCGAGCGCTTCAGCAAAACTATACGTGCCATAGCTTAAAAAATGATCGAGTACCCGGCTGTCATGGTCAATCTGCTCTTCAAACAGTGAGTGCATCACAACCGCAGACGCACCCGCATCTTCCAGCTTCTTGACACCATCCACTGTGTATGACAGCGGTGAGGCAGACGCAACCACAGGGTGCTTGAGTTCCATACCAAGGTAGGTGGTCCGTAAATCCAGGTTACTGGGCGTGCTCATGCTTGCTCCTTTGCGCCTGCTGCAAGACTCTGGTATTCGTGCCAGCGGGCAGTGACCGCTTCCTGTGCAGCACTCAGTAAAGCGTTAGCCTGGCTGGGATTGGTTTGCATCAGCATGCGGTAGCGGTTTTCATTTAAGGCATAGTCCTTGAAGCTTACCTTGGGTGCCCTTGAGTCTAGCTGGAACGGGTTCTGTCCCTGTTCCTTGAGGCGCGGATCAAAACGGTACAACGGCCAGTGCCCGGACTCGGTCGCCAGCTTCTGCTGCGTGAGGCCTTTGGTCATGTCGATACCGTGCGCAATACAGTGGCTATAGGCAATGATCAAAGACGGACCATCATAGCTCTCCGCCTCCATAAACGCCTTGACCGTCTGTGCGTCACTCGCCCCCATGGCAATTTGAGCCACATAGACGTAGCCATACTGCATTATGATACGCCCCAAATCCTTTTTGGGCGTGGCCTTGCCACCCATGGCATACTTGGCAACCGCGCCCAGTGCAGTCGCCTTGGAGGACTGACCGCCAGTATTTGAGTAAACTTCAGTATCCAGGACCAGTACATTGACATTGCTGCCACTGGCTAACACATGATCGAGTCCACCATAGCCGATATCGTAAGCCCAACCGTCTCCCCCAACAATCCAGACTGACTTTTTGACCAGACTATCGGCAACGCTCAGCAGTTCGCGAGCCTCAAAGCTATCCTGATCAGTTAGTAGCGTCTTGAGCCTGGCGATACGCTCGCGCTGGGCGTCAATACCCGCTTCATTACTCTGATCAGCACTGAGAATCGCTGCAACAAGATCAGTTTCCAACGAGCTAATACCTGCCAGCAATTCCTTGGCATAAGACTCTTGTTTGTTCAAAGCCAGGCGCATCCCGAAACCGAACTCGGCGTTATCTTCAAAGAGTGAGTTGCTCCAGGCTGGCCCGCGACCATGCGCGTCTTTGGTCCAGGGGGTGGTCGGCAGGTTGCCCCCGTAAATACTCGAGCAACCCGTAGCATTGGCGATAATCGAGCGATCACCAAAGAGCTGACTGAGGAGCTTGACATAGGGCGTTTCGCCGCAACCCGCACAAGCACCTGAAAACTCAAAGAGTGGCAGTAAAAGCTGCACATTCTTGACATTATTAAAGGCCAGACCATCATGTCTGGGATATTCTGGCAGAGTCAGGAAAAAGTCCCAGTCCCGGATGCCTTTATCGCGGTGGGGCAGTTGCGCCTCCATATTGATGGCTTTACGACCCACGGAAGACTTGTTTTTAGCAGGACAAATCTCGACACACAAGGTGCATCCGGTACAGTCCTCAACCGCCACCTGCAGGGTATATTGCAAATGCTCGAGCCCTTTCCACATCGCCTTGGTATGCAAAAAACCCTCAGGTGCATTTTCGTAGGCAGCTTCATCGGCGACTTTGGCGCGAATCACCGAGTGGGGGCAAACCAGCACACACTTACCACACTGAATACAGACCTCCGGATCCCAGATGGGTATTTCCTGCGTAATGTTGCGCTTCTCCCAGCGGGTCGTTCCGGTGGGGTAAGTTCCGTCATCGGGCAAGGCACTGACCGGCAACTCGTCTCCCCTACCTGCCATCATCATGGCGGTCACATTTTGCACAAAGTCCGGTGCAGCAGCAGAAACGACTGGTGCAAGGTCAAAGTCACTGGACACTTCAGCAGGAACATCGACCTTGTGCATGTGCAACAAAGCAGCGTCCACCGCCGCGAAGTTCATCCGCACCACAGCTTCACCGCGCTTGCCATAGGTCTTTTCAATATAATCCTTGATCTTGGCAATAGCCTCTTCGCGGGGCAGCACATGACTCAGCGCAAAAAAGCAGGTTTGCATAATGGTATTGGTTCTTGAACCCAGACCCAGCTCCCTGGCTACCTCATAGGCATTAATGACGTAGAGCTCGAGAGATTTTTCAATGATGGTCGCCTGTACACTGCGCGGTAAATGACGCCAAACCTCATCTGGTCCATAAGGACTGTTAATCAGCAGCGTTGCACCCTGCATGGCCTCGTTTAGAACCTCTATACGCTCGAGAAAGCCAAACTGATGCACCGCAATAAAATCTGCCTGCCGAATCAGGTAGGTACTGTGAACGGTATCCGGACCAAAGCGAAGGTGACTGACGGTGCGCGCCCCAGACTTCTTGGAATCGTAGACAAAGTAACCCTGGGCGTTAAAATCGGTCTCTTCGCCAATAATTTTAATCGTGTTTTTGTTTGCACCAACCGTGCCGTCTGAGCCAAGACCCCAGAATATCGAGCGCTTGACTTCGGGTGGTTCAATGCTCAAGCTCGCATCATAATCGATACTGCTATGTGTCAAATCATCATGAATGCCGACAGTGAAGTGATTCTTGGGTATATCCTTGTTTAGTTCATCAAAGAGTCCGATGATCATAGCAGGCGTGAACTCTTTGGAAGATAGGCCATAGCGACCACCGACGACTCTGGGAACAGCGCCTGCCGACCAGTACTCACTCAGCGCGGTAATCACATCCTGGTAAAGTGGTTCGCCGGCACCGCCAGGTTCTTTGGTGCGGTCAAGCGCCGCAATTACCCTGGCCGTCTTGGGCAACGCCGCTACAAACTCCTCGCTGGCAAAAGGCCGGTATAGACGCACCTTCAACACGCCAACGCGCTCCCCTTGTTTAAGCAGATGAGTCACGGTTTCCTCAGCGGCTTCAGCACCCGAGCCCATGAGAACAAGAACACGCTCAGCATCTGGCGCACCCACATAGTCAAAGAGTTTGTACTGCCGACCAGTATGACTGGCAAAATCATCAAAGATCTGCTGTACGATCCCTGGGACCTTCAGATAGTAAGGATTGACCGATTCTCTGGCCTGAAAATACACATCCGGATTTTGAGCAGTACCCCGAATGACTGGCCTGTCAGGTGTCAAGGCCCTGGCGCGGTGGGCTCTGACAGCCACATCATCCATCATCTGGCGCAGCACATCATCGCTCAATATCTTGATTTTCATCACCTCATGGGAGGTTCTGAAGCCGTCCATAATATGCAAAAAGGGTAGGCGGCTTTTCAGAGTCGCCAGTTGCGCAATAAGCGCGAAGTCGTGGGCCTCCTGTACCGAATTGGCAAAGAGCATCGCCCAACCAGTTGCCCGGGTCGCCATCACGTCACTATGGTCACCAAAGATTGAAAGACCTTGTGCCGCAAGCGACCGTGCCGCAATATGAAAGACAGTACTGGTCAGCTCCCCGGCAATCTTGTACATGTTGGGAATCATAAGCAGCAGTCCCTGACTGGCAGTAAAAGTGGTGGTGAGTGCGCCTGTTTGTAAGGCTCCATGAACTGTACCCGCAGCACCACCTTCGGCCTGCATCTCCTGAATCAGCGGTACACTGCCCCACAGGTTTTTCTCGCCAGAAGCTGACCACATATCGGCAAACTCCCCCATCGGAGACGAAGGCGTAATGGGATAAATCGCAATGACTTCGTTGAGTTTATGGGCAACCAGGGCGACCGCTTCGTTACCATCGAGCGTTTGATACATTTCCTGCCTCCTTGTTCATGGCGCATAGACCTACAGATCTCACCACAAGTGATATACCAGACTAAGACAGTCCCCAGGCAGAAACATCCGCAGGACTCTGACAATTCATGTCAGACTTTTTCTTACAACCTGAATACTTCGGCCATCCCCAATAAAGTATCGGGGAGTGGTTCAGCAGAGACTGCTAATGTTTGGGTAGGAGATGTCTGATTCCCATGAACAAGGGGTTGCAACCCCTTGTTTGCAACAATGGCAGTTATGATTGAGCGACTACCAAGTATCGTAACTCACCTTATACCGAGCCCGCTATATTTAGCATTT
>CAZZPQ010000209.1:0-5070 GCA_964655595.1 uncultured bacterium | reverse complement strand
GCATCCTGTAACTGCGGCTGCGTTAGCACAGCGCGCACTTGCTGTGCCAAAAGCTTCAGTTTTTTACGACGTTCCGAGAATTGGATATCCTGACTGGCGAGTTCGTCAGTAATAACGAGGGTAATACTGAGCGCTGCATCCCGATATTCGCTTCGCAACAACTCCAGGTCAATTCCTTCAAGCCTGTTGACAAGCTCACCTGGAACAGAAATCACGGCACTTCGCTCCCCGCGCAGACTGAACATGGTAATGTCCGTTCGGCGTTTGACCTTTTGAAAGACTACCTTGACATCCCGTGTCTCAGCTAGTTGTACAACAAGCTGTTGCACTTTACGAACGCGATCGGCATCTGGAGGATTGGCTATCATAAATGACCTCGAGTGTGGCGCATTTCGGCAAAAATAGCAAGTAAATTATTTATATTGCCGTCTTGAAAAAGTCCCTTTGGCCAAAAATAATCACTGGCCTCACGGCTGCTCAGGGAACAGCCTTGCAAGACATATCATCAATACGCCTTGGCAAAAATCACCTTGCGCTCATAAGCACTGGGGCGACCCGTGTGAATGCAGGGAACACCGGCAGCACTGGGCCCTTCAAAAGGAATACAGCGTGGCGTGGCCTTGGTGTCTTCCTGAATCTGCGCCTCGCTTTCCGGGTCACCACAGTGGGAGGCATAGACCCAGCCTTCTTCGATTTTTTCCCTGAACTCAGCGTAGTCTTTAACCTCGAACAGTCGCTGTTCACGAAAGCTTTTGGCGCGCTCAAAGAGCGCTGAGTGAAAAGCCTCGAGATCGGCCGGAATCCTGGTGGCAATATCCGTTAGTGGCAGGCTTTGTTTGCTGGCGTTCAGGCGGTTGGATAGCTGAGCGACACCCTGCTCGAGATCTCTGGGACCTAGCTCGAGCCTTAAAGGAACACCTTTTTGCTCCCACTCATTAAACTTAAAGCCAGGGCTTATGCCCTCACGGTCATCGACCTTGACGCGAATGCCCGCACGCTTAAGTTCAGCATGAAGCTGGTCAACACTTTGCAGTACCCGCTGCCTGGCCTCGTTATCCTGCTTGCGATAAATAGGCACAATCACCAGTTGCACCGGTGCCAGGCGCGGCGGCATAATCAGCCCCTGGTCATCTCCGTGCGTCATGATGATGGCGCCGATAAAGCGGGTAGAGAGTCCCCAACTGGTAGTATAGGCAAAGGCCTGCTCGTTATTCACATCGTTAAAGCTGATATTGAAAGCTTTGGCAAAATTGGTGCCCATGTAGTGGCTGGTCCCGGCCTGCAAAGCTTTGCTGTCGCGCATCATGGCTTCGATGGTATACGTCATTTCTGCTCCAGCAAAGCGCTCACCAGCGGTTTTCTCACCTTTGATGACCGGTACTGCCCCAAAGGTCTCGGCAAACTCCGCGTAGATATTGACCATCTGCGTGGTTTCTGCCATGGCCTCTTCTGCGGTGGCATGGGCGGTGTGACCTTCCTGCCACAAAAACTCGGTAGTGCGTAAAAAGGGGCGGGTCCGCAGCTCCCAGCGCAGTACATTGCACCACTGGTTATAGAGCAAGGGCAAGTCGCGGTAGCTCTGCACCCATTTGCTGTACATTTCCCCGATGATCGTTTCGCTGGTTGGGCGAATCGCCAGGGGTTCCTCGAGTTCCTTGCCACCTGCGTGCGTCACCACTGCCAGCTCAGGAGCGAAACCCTCGACATGCTGCGCTTCGCGCTGAAAAAAACTCATAGGAATCAGCAGAGGAAAGTAGAGGTTTTCGTGTCCGGTATCTTTAAACATCTGATCCAGATTACGCTGGATATGTTCCCAGAGCGCAAAGCCATAGGGCTTTATGACCATACTGCCACGTACCGGACTCAGATCAGCCAAATCGGCTCTATAGACTATTTCGTTGTACCACTTGCTGAAGTCTTCCGCTTGTGAAGTGAGCTTATTTGCCATAACCGCACCAGCTTAGCATGTTATTCCAGTTCCGGATAAATCCTTGGGTTTATCCCAAGGATTTATCCGAAGCAGAGCGTTAGGAAGCAAAGAACTGCTTTTCATATCCGGAATCCATATCGGACTCAGTATCAGGGCATGGGAAAGCCTCTGGCAAAGGCGACGACCTCTGTTTTGAGCGTCTCAGCATCCTGAGCCAGCAGACCACGGTGAATAAAGTCAGCAACCGTCGGCATGGTATCGGGGTCAAATCCGCGGGTGCTAAGGGCAGGTGTGCCGATGCGTATGCCCGAGGTCACCCAGGGCTTTTCCGGATCGAAGGGAATCATGCTTTTGCTGATGGTGATATGCACCTTGTCCAGCAGAATGCTGGCCTTATTGCCTGTGAGGCCCTTATCGCGCAGATCCACGATAAAACAGTGGTTATCGGTGCCTCCCGAAACAATGCGGTAGCCCAGTTGCTGAAGCTCACTGGCAAGGCGCTGAGCATTGTCTATAACCAATTGTGAGTAGCGCTTAAACTCTGGCTGGAGCGCCTCAAAAAAAGCCACCGCCTTGCCGGCAATGACGTGCTCCAAAGGGCCTCCTTGTGTTCCAGGGAAGATCAGTTTGTCAATGCGCTTGCCCAGTTCGACATCATTGGAGAGGATGATGCCGCTGCGTGGCCCCCGCAGAGTCTTGTGGGTCGTGCTGGTAACCACATGCGCGTGGGGTATAGGGCTGGGATGAAGTCCAGCGGCAACCAGTCCGGCAATATGGGCGATATCCGCCAGCAGATAGGCTCCGACCTCATCGGCAATGCTGCGAAATGCGGCAAAGTCGATGATGCGGCTGTAGGCTGAAGCGCCGCAGATAATCATTTTGGGTTTATGCTGATGGGCCAGCTCACGAACATGATCATAGTCAATCAGCTCGGTTTCCTTATTGACTGGATAGCTGACAAACTGATAATTCATACCCGAAAAGTTCACTGGACTGCCGTGGGTTAAGTGACCCCCATGCGCCAGATCCATGCCCAGAACTGTATCGCCCTTGTCAAGCAGCGTATAGTACACCGCCAGATTGGCCCCACTACCCGAATGAGGCTGCACGTTGGCCCAGGCGCAGCCAAAGAGTTCTTTGGCCCGCTCAATCGCCAGCACTTCTACCTCGTCAATGACTTCGCAACCGCCGTAATAGCGCTTGCCCGGGTAGCCTTCGGCGTATTTATTGGTCAGATAGCTACCAACGGCTGTCATAACTGCCTGACTGGTAAAGTTTTCGCTGGCAATCAGCTCGAGCCCATCACGCTGGCGCTCGTATTCCCTATTAAGTAAGGAGAGAATCTCAGTGTCTTCCTTGCTGGTGTTCATCAGGTTTGGCATGGTCAGGGACATGACTTCCTCATTTCTGTAGTCTGAAGCATATACTTTTCTGGGCTGGCAAGCAGTTAAAAGGCAGCTTTGTTATGGTGGACTGCTTGTCAAACAGCATCCCCTTGAGTATAGCAGGCGAAGACATCTGTCTCCAGGTCAACAGTCGTCAAGGCTGATCTGTGGTGTAGTAGCAACATGAATGCCAAGTGGCTGGTTTTAGCAGCGACCGCGCTGGGCGCTTTTCTGGGCGCGATTATGTTCACCAGTGTCAACGTGGCTCTGCCGTCCATGAAAGAAGCGCTCGATACCGAGTTTAATGTATTGCAGTGGGTGGTGCTGTCCTATCTGTTGGCAACGGGTGCAGTGATGCCAATTCTGGGACGCCTGGCCGATATGATCGGCAAAAAAGCGCTGTTTATCGCAGGCTATGTCATTTTCACACTGGCGAGTCTGCTTTGTGGCATTGCACCGGGTGTCGGCAGCCTGATTTTCTTTCGGGCGCTCCAGGGTCTGGGCGGTGCCTTTTTGACAGCGCTCAGCCTGGCGATTATTACAGATACCTTTCCCAAAGAAGAACGCGGTCGGGCTATCGGCATCAATGGCTCTATTCTCAGTATCGGCATCGTGTTGGGGCCCAGCCTGGGAGGTCTTCTGGCAGACGCTTTTTCCTGGCGCTGGATTTTCCTGCTGGCATTTATTCCGGGGCTTCTCGGGGTTATCCTGGCGCAACGTTTCATTCCTCAGTACCAGCGCCTGAAAAACCAGCGCTTTGATATTCCTGGAGCTATCATTCTTTTTATATCCTTACTGGCTTTGCTGCTGGCGCTGACTTTGGGGCAGAATCTGGGTTTTGGCAGCGCTGCCATTGTTGCGTTATTTGCCAGCAGCGCTGTCTTGCTGCTTGCTTTTGTGCTGCTCGAGCTGCGTACTGCTGATCCCATGATCAACCTGCACCTCTTTAAAAATTCACAGCTCAGCATTGGCCTCTTGACAGGCTTTGTCACCTTTATCGCCATTTCTGGCACAATCCTGCTGATGCCTTTTTATCTGGGTAGCGTTCTGGGTTACAGCCAGCGTGATATTGGACTGTTGATGAGCGTAGTGCCCATTTTGCTGGTCTTTGCTTCACCGCTGGCAGGTATCGTGGCAGACAGGATAGGTGAGCGCCCGGTAACCCTGGTCGGCATGCTGTCCTTACTACTCGGCTACTCACTGCTAGGAACACTCTCTGAAGAGACAACTGCTCTGGGTTACATCCTCAGATTCCTGCCGGTGGGCTTTGGCATGGCTGTGTTTCAAACACCCAATAACACGGCCATTATGGGCTCGGTACCACCACATAGTTCAGGAGTGGCTGGGGGATTGCTGGCGTTTACCCGCACCCTTGGCACCACTGCAGGGGTTGCCATTCTGGGAACGGTCTGGGCTGTGCGGGTCATGCAGGCTGGCAATGTGAGCGACGCGACCCTGGCACCTGCTGCTGCGCAGATTGCAGGTTTGCAGGATATGTTTTTCTTTTTGCAGTTCGCTATCATTCTGGCACTGGCACTGATTATCTGGGATATCATCATGCGCGCAAGGCGCAAACAGCTTGCCACCGCGCAGCCAAGCGACTAATCAAGCGGAATCTTTCGCAACTACAACAGTCCAAAGGCGCTAGACTGGGCGTGATGCTTAAACCTGTTATCCTGTTTTTATACCAGTTCCGGATTAATCCTTGGGTTTATCCCAGTGATTTATCCCGAGCAGAGCGAGTAGGAACCGTGA
>CAZZPQ010000208.1:0-5182 GCA_964655595.1 uncultured bacterium | reverse complement strand
TGGATTGTAAGAAAATTCACACTAGGATGGGATAAACTATGGAATCACTCTTACCAATCATTCTTCAGCTTGTTAGCGGCGCAGCAGGTGGTAATGCCGCGGGCTCCTTGCTGAAAAAAGCAACGCTCGGTACCACGGGCAATTCGGTCGTGGGACTGATCGGCGGGCTACTAGGCGGGCAGCTACTAGGCGGGCTTACTGGCGGGGCTGGTGGGCTGGACGCTGGCGCGTTAATCGGCAGCATTCTGGGCGGCGGCGTATCGGGTGGTGCGCTGACCGCTGTGGTTGGCTTGATAAAGCAGGCAATGTCTTCAAAGTAAGGGTTTGTGAAACTCAAGCTGCGCTCGAGTGACCTCACTCGAGCGTTTTATCTAAAACCTACCCCGACAAGATGACTTTCTTCTGCTGTAGCAGTTAGAATCAGTACATGAAACTAGATCACATTGCACTATCCGTCAGTAAACTCGAGAACGGCATCAAGCTTTTTGAAACCATTGACATGCCAGTCAACCGCTGGGGTAAGCACTACAGCAGCGGAGCAAGCACGGTCTTCTTGCGCAATGAGGCCACCGGTGTCGATGTCGAACTCATTGAGAATCCCGGACAGCCAGCACCTGGTTTTTTGCATCTGGCCTTTGTGGTAGACGATATCAAGGCCAAATATCAGGACTTGCTTGCCCAGGGCTACACCGTTGAGCAGGAGCTGTTTTTGAATGAGGCTGCCAAGACCCATATGGTGTTCCTGCGCCACCCGGCAGGCATCATCGTGCAACTGAATCAGCCACAGGGTGATTAACCACTAGGCATGTATTGAAGCCAACTGCTCATTCATTTTTCTTCTGACGACTGATCAGTGACTAGGCTTTGGCTTCACTGCTCATTATCCGATTCAAATCAAGCCCATTAAACTTATTCATAGCGGGCTCGAGCCCCTCGTTTAGCAGCATATCGACAGCGTCTGCGGCAGCTTCGATAACGCGGTTTTTCAGCGTTTCTTCTTCAGAAATAAAAGGGCTTAGTACCCAGCGTTCGACACTATAGCTCTCTGGCGGTCGTCCAATACCAACTTTTAGTCGCAAGAAGTTTTCACCTATACAGCGAATGGTATCCTGTACTCCTTTTTGACCGCCAGCTCCACCCCCCAGCTTAAAGCGTATACGTCCAAGTGGCATGTCCAGGTCATCGTGAATAAGCAGGATTTCCTCGGGCTTAAGCCCGAGTTTTGTCTGGTAGGACTGAACTGCCTGTCCTGAAAGATTCATAAAGGTCAGGGGTTTGATCAGGATGAGCTGCTGGTATTTCAGCTCATCGGCAAGTCGCTTTCTAAGACTGAAGCGGGGAGTGTTGAAACCGATGCCCCAGCGCCGCGCCAACGCGTCCACGACAAGAAACCCGGCGTTGTGCCGGGTTGTATGGTACTTTGGACCGGGATTGCCGAGACCAACAATAAGTTTGGGGTTAGTCGTTATCTTCGTCCTCGTCTTTACCTTTACTAATGACCTCGGGTTCAGCTCCCGTTTCCTCAGTGGCTTCAGTTTCAACACGCGGTGGTACAACTGCCACAAGCGTTGCTTCCGGATCGTCCAAGACTTCAACTTCTTTGGGCAAACTTGCCAGCAAAGCGCTGACATGCAAAGAGTCACCAATCGTCAGGGCGCTAACATCAAGCTGGATATTGTCTGGAATAAAGCGCGGCAATACTCGTACCAGGACCTCGCGTTTTTGAACATCCAGGAGACCACCATCTTTTACGCCAGCAGGTGTTCCCAGCAGTTCGATATGAATAGGCACATCAACAGTCTCGTTGGCAGTGACTTCATAGAAGTCAACGTGCTGAGGCTCACGGCGACGCTTGTCCATCTGTACGGCTTTCACCAAAACCGCACGCGTATCCCCTTCAACATTCAGGTCGATGATACTCGAGGTTCCCTGTGCGCGAAAGACTTTGTCAAAAGCACGCAGCTCAACGCTGACTGGCAGGTTGACAATTCTGTTATAAATGATGCCCGGGATATGACCTTCACTACGCAAATCAGCCGCTTTCCCTGTCATCCGTTTCTTGGCTACCAATTCCATTATGTCCTCCAAGCACTCATAGTGCGTATAGCAAACTCTGATTAGCAAAGCAAATTAACGAAGATGCCTTTTTATTTTGCCAAGCTACAGCCTTGGGTTACCTTGCGATTGCAAAGCAACTATGCAGCTTCTTAGCATACTCAATAAAGCGGTAAAAAGTCTAGCCCCGTGCTGGGCTCGAGAACAACTGACTCACCGAAGTGTTTTCGTGCACATTGCGAATGGCCGCAGCCAAAAGAGGTGCAACCGGCAGTACCACAACTTTATCCAGACTCCCAGTATAGGGAATGGTGTCCGTTACAATCACTTCACTGATAGCTGAATTCGCGAGCCGCTCGAGCGCTGGTGCAATAAAAACCGGGTGGGTTGCTGCCACCCGCACATCTGGCTGAGCACCCAGCTCCACCAGAGCTTCCACACCGCGCAAAATCGTACCTGCCGTTGAAATCATGTCATCGATGATGATGGGGCGGCGCCCAACAACGTCCCCTATCACATGTGATACGGCCGTTTCGGTAGGACTGTTGCGACGCTTGTACAAAATAGCCAGATCCAAACCCAGAGAATTAGCTAGCCTGCGTCCTTCGGTAGCCCGCCCAATATCTGGAGAAACGACTACACTATCCGTCAGATCGCTTTTCTTGAGGTAGTCACCAATCAAGTCAAGTGCGGTTAGATGATCCACTGGTACGTCAAAAAATCCCTGGATTTGTCCAGCATGCAGGTCGATGGTAATGACGCGGTCCACACCGATTTTCTCGAGCATATTCGCCACCAGTTTAGCGGTGATGGGTTCTCGGGCCTGCACCTTTTTGTCCTGTCTGGCATAGCCAAAATAAGGAATTACTGCATTGATACGCCAGGCCGAGGCGCGCCGCAATGCGTCCACAAAAACAAGCAATTCCATGATGTTATGGTTCACCGGTGCGCAGGTGGACTGAATGATAAAGCAGTCGGTTCCACGCACCGATTCTTCTATGCTTACCCAACTTTCACCATCAGGAAATTGAGAAGCGCTGCCCTTGGAAAGGCTGGTACCGAGGCAAGCAGCAACGGCTTCAGCAAGCTTGTGAGTGGCATTGCCAGCAAACAGTCGTATCTCATCACCAATCATCATGAAGTTTCATCTCCAGGTGTGGGGTGCTTAAATGCGGCATCACGCCGCTTTTACAGGGAGTATAACAAACTCTGCTCGGGCTGTGGCGCAACCATCACCGCAGTTAGATACACACTTCCACAAGCATTTCCAGGTTTTCTTGCGTCAGGCTAATGGGTTGACCTCTCTCCCAGGGCACATGCGTCATTGAGACACCTCAATGACGCATGGAAACACTCGTATTATCTGGCGTATTCAACTGCTCGAGATTCACGCACGACGGTTATCTGAACTTGTCCCGGGTACTCCATATCACGCTCGATGCGGTTGGCAACATCCCTGGCCAGCAAAACGGCGCTTGCGTCATCGACCTTTTCGGGCTGCACGATAATCCTGATTTCCCGACCTGCCTGAATGGCGTAGGACTTCTCTACACCGGGGAAGCTGGTAGCGATAGCCTCAAGCGCTTCAAGGCGCTTGAGATAACTCTCGAGACTTTCGCGGCGTGCTCCGGGGCGTGCTGCCGAAATAGCGTCAGCCGCCTGCACCACAACCGGATAGAGCGTTTCAGCCAGATCCAGATCATGATGATGGGCTATGGCATCGATGACCTCTTGAGGTTCACCAAAGCGGCGTCCCAGATTGGCACCGATTTCGGTGTGGGTACCTTCAATCTCGCGGTCAATCGACTTGCCTATGTCATGCAGCAAGCCAGCACGACGCGCCAACGTCTCATCCAGCCCCAACTCTGCTGCGATAATACCTGTCAAATGAGCCACCTGCACCGAGTGTTTGAGTACATTCTGACCATAGGACGTGCGAAAGTGCATGCGTCCCAGGAGTTGCAACATA
The DNA here is from genome assembly GCA_964655595.1 of uncultured bacterium. GTDB lineage: Bacteria > Deinococcota > Deinococci > Deinococcales > Trueperaceae > CAZZPQ01. The sequence continues at coordinate 1,158 of CAZZPQ010000208.1, read as the reverse complement.
CCTGGTTTTAGGCCCACAATATTGGCCTCCAGGGCAGCCTCATCACCTTTTTCACGGATATAGCTCTGCATGTCAGCCTGGGCTTTATGCACCACCTCTTCAATGCGAGATGGATGAATCCGACCATCAGCAACCAATTCCAGAAGTGCCAACTTGGCAACCTCGCGGCGCATGGGGTTAAAACTGCTTAAAAGTACAGCTTCCGGCGTGTCATCGATAATCAGGTCCACACCCGTAAGCGCTTCAAAGGTGCGAATATTACGCCCCTCACGTCCGATGATTCGCCCTTTCATAGCGTCACTGGGAATGGGCACGACCGATACACTAATCGCAGCAGAAACCTCCGAAGCACTGCGCTGAATAGCCTGGGCAATAATGTTGAATGACTTGCGCTTGGCCTCGGTATCTGCTTTTTCGAGTTCAGCCCGAATGCGCACCGCCTTTTCGCGCTCGAGTTCCGAGTCGAGGCGCTGCAAAATCAGCTCAGCTGCCTGCTCTCGGCTGAGCTGGGCAATGTCATGGAGCTGCTGTTCAATTTGGCTGGTTTTTACCGCCAGGGCATCTTCCTGCTGCTTGATGAAATCACCACGTTCATTCAAACGCTCCTCAAGGTCATCCAGTCTCAGGGCGCGGGCATCCTGCTGCTCACCACGGCGGTTGAGGCGCTCCTCAAGCTGTTCGATTTTTTCACGGTCGCGCCTGGCTTCTTCACGTATATCGCGCAGGTACTGGCGTTCCGCTTCCAGATCATCACGACCACGTTTTTGCTCCTGTTCAAAGGCGCTGCGAAAGCGAGTGAGTTCCTGCTCGAGTGCCTGACGTGCCCGTTCGGCTTCCTGCTCGAGGCGACTGCGTTCTTGCTCGAGTAACTGGCGCTTTTCGTTCTCAGCCGCCTGGCTAATGCGCTGAGCCTCTTTATTAGCATCAACAACAATCCTGCTGGCCTCAGTCTCGGCGCGTTGCATGACCTCCTGGTCACGGCGACGCCGGATAAAGTAACCTATGGTGATACCGAGCAGCAGCGAGACGATTACCTCGATGATCAGCAGCCAGGTCATGACGTCCCTACATGACTAGCAGCCAGCGCGGGTGTATGCCCCTTCCCCCCCACAAGCTCGATAACCTGCTGCTGAATCTGAGCCATCAGCTCAGGATTAT
>CAZZPQ010000207.1:0-5207 GCA_964655595.1 uncultured bacterium | reverse complement strand
ATCGAATGGAACAAGCCTGAACGAAGCATAGCGTAGTGAAGAATCTCCAGATAACACTTACCACAGATGCTTGCTGACGGTTGCAGCGCTCAATCTTGTACAATACGAACTGAAACCATGCTAAGGCTTTTTGGTTACCCCACCCTCGAGAGCACCTCGCAGACGCAGGAGCTGCCACCTTACAAACCCGCCTGCTTGCTGGTCTATCTGGCGGTTCAACAGGGCTGGGTCAGCCGCGAGGTGCTGGCGACCCTGTTCTGGCCCGATACCGATGAAGCAGGTGCCAGACGCAACCTGCGCATGATGCTGTCCAGAATCAGGGACGAGAGCTGGGCAAGCGGACTCGAGATTGCCGCCAGCCAGTGCCGCTGGCAGGGCACGACTGACTACCAGCTCTTTCGCGAAGCTCTGGGGGCTGGTGACTGGGCTGGTGCTATCAGTCTGCACCGCGCACCCTTGCTTGCAGACTGGCGCGTGCCGGATGTTCCGGCCTTTGAGGAGTGGCTGGAACTCGAGCGTGAAGACAGCCTCTCAGCCTGGCGGGACGCCAGCCTTAAACACGTAAGCCTGTTAAGGGAACAACAGTCCTATGCTGAGATGAGTCGTTTGCTGGGTAGTCTATTGCGGGTGAATCCGCTGGAAGAGGATATCCTGCAAGCCTATCTGGAAGCGGCCTATCTGGCAGGACAACGGGATGACGCTCTAAAGATGTACCAACGCTTTGTCACGCTGCTGCGTCAGGAACTGGACCTCGAGCCTCTGCAGAAAACCCAGCAACTCGCCACCATGATTCAGCAGGCAGCTCCCCTGACGCTGCGCGACCTGGCGCCGATACCGGACATACCCCTCAGCCTGCGGCGACCCCCACACCTGCTGGGACGCGACAGGCAGCGGGCGATGCTGGAAGCATGCAGACAGCCGGTGATTCTGGTTACGGGTGAGGCGGGTACTGGCAAGAGCAGATTTGTACAGGATACCGTTCCGGGCGCCATCTGGCTGTACTGCCGTGAAGGGCTCGAGAACGTCCCCTATTACCCTTTGCTGCCCTACCTTCAGTCTCTGGAGACACTGCCAGACCTGGGGGCTTATCTACTGGATCTGGCGCGCCTTTTGCCGGAGAGATTTCCAGGGGCCCCAGCAGAGGCAGAGTCTCTCACTGCGAAAACGCGCCTACTCGAGGCTCTGGTGCAGATTTTTGAAGCGCAGGCCCGCCCCGTGGTGATTGAGGACATGCAGTGGGCGGATGAGGCCACGCTCGAGTTTTTACTCTATCTGAGCGCGCGCTGGCAAGAGCGTCTTTACGGCAGCTACCGCAGCAATGAATCATCAGCCCAACTCCAGAAATGTCTGCTGGCCTGGCAAGCCAGCCAGGTACTTCAGACGATCGAAATAGGAGCCTTAAGCGTTCGGGATATCGCGGCGCTGATAGCCAGTCTGAGCGGTGTGGCAACGGGGCCTGAACGCTTCAGTGACTGGTTGCAGCAGCGCACCGGTGGCAATATATTCTTTGTACTGGAAACCCTGAAAACCCTCTTTGAAGCAGGTATATTATTGCAAAAAGGCGGTCACTGGCTAAGTACCGTCGATGACTTGACCCAGGACTATTCTGAAATAGAGATACCCTCCAGTGTCAGGGAGGTCATCGAACGGCGCATCTACAAACTGCCCGAAGCCGTGCAGCGCATTTTACAGGTCGCCAGCGTGATTGCCAGGGATTTTTCAGTCACGGTACTCGCCAAGATTGCTGGCTTGTCCGAGTGGGCAGTGATGGAAGCCCTCGAGCAGCTTGAGGCGGCAGGCATCATCACCGATGAGCAGTTCGTGCATGACCTGTTTCGGCAGACTGTCTATGCGGGACTCAGCAGTTCCAAACGCAAGGCTTTGCACCTGCAAGTGGCAGACCTGCTCAAGGATACTCTCGAGCCTGCCCTGGTTGCCGGGCATTATAAGGCGGCAGGACAGCTGGCGGTGGCGGCAGATTATTTCCTGCAAGCAGCCAGGAGCTATCAGGCACGAGGCTTGCATCACGAAGCGATTGCACTGCTTAAACAACTCATCGACACAAACCCTGATGAGGCCATCCACCATCAGGCCAAACTTGAACTGCTTGGCAACTATGTGGAGCTGGGTTTGTTTATGGAAGCTGAGGCTCTGCTTGAACCCCTGCTGCTCTATCCAGACTTACACGTGCGCGCACGCGCCCTGAATCACAAGGTCATCATGGGTTTGGAACAAGGCAACTTGCGCAGCGTGGCAGAGGATTTTGACAAGCTATCTGGTCTGGCGCTTACACTCACGCCTGATGAGCAGATTCAAAGGCGGCTTCTCGAGGTGCAACTGACCTTCTATCAGGACCGCTTTGAGGAATGTCTGCGGCTTTCACAGGAAGTGCTGATGATCTTGCGGCAACAAGCGCCGAGTATAGAGCTGGCCAATACCCTGACGAATATTGGTGCGGTGCTGGATTCATTGACGCGCCACGACGAAGCCCGGCACTACCACCGCGAAGCCTTGCAGGTTGCCAGGGTATTGCAAGCACCCCACATTCAGATTGCCATGATGATTAACCTATTGTGGAATGCCCAAACAGGGACAGCAGATGATCTGCCCGCTACTATCGATCTGGCTGAGGAGATGCTGCACTATGGTGAATACAGTAAGACCATGACCTTGCGCACCAATATCGCTTCGGCCTATATGCAACTCAAGCAGGATGACAAGGCCCAACCCCACTATGAATACATCGCCAGACACAGCCCCGATCCAACGCTAAGGGCGATTGCCTGGGCGCGCCTGGCTGCCTTTTATCAGGTATCCCGACCGGCAGAAGTCCAGCAGGCCCTCGAGCAAGCCCTTCTCTTTTGTCAGCAAACTGACTTTAAGATTGCCCACTTGCGTGTTGGTATCAGCACGCTCTATCACGGCAGCGACGCGCAGCTTGAACAAATCCTGCCCCTGCTCACAGGACGTTTTGACTTTGAATCTGTTTATGAAGAGGAATTACGCGAGGCGCTGGCACAACGTGGCCTGGACTACCCCCTGCTCCTGTGACTATCTGCTACCTGAGGTATTGGCTATAATGCCCTTCGCATGAATCAGCCCGGTTTTAACTTTCACATCGAAAAAGAAGTGGGCGCTGCTCGTTTGGCGCGCTACACAACGCCGCATGGCGTCATCGCAACACCCAACTTTGTGGCGGTAGGCACCCAGGCCAGCATCAAGTCACTTAGTCCGGAACAGACCCAGACCGCTGGAAGCGACCTGATCTTTGCCAATACCTATCACCTGTATCTGCGCCCTGGTGCGGAAGTGGTCGCGGCACATGGTGGCTTGCACCGCTTTATGAACTGGCAAGCACCTATCATGACGGATTCAGGAGGCTTTCAGGTCTTTAGTTTAGGGGCAAGTCTCGAGCACGGTGTGGGTAAAATCGCCAACATTTTCCCGGGCGAAGAAGGCGGGGTACTGACGGGGGCTCGAGTTGGTCAGGGCAAAAGCCTGGTCACGGTAGCCGAGGATCAGGTGCAGTTCAAAAGCCACATCGACGGCAGCCTGCATGTGTTTACCCCTGAGAAGTCCATTGCCATCCAGCGGGAGCTGGGCGCAGATATGATTCTGGCTTTTGATGAATGCACCAGTCCGCTTCATGACGCTGCTTACACCCAGCGCAGCGCTGAGCGAACGCACCGCTGGGCCGAGCGCTGCCTTAGTTATTTTCAGGAACATGGTCCAAAACATGGCTACGCCCAGGCGCTCTATGGCATCATTCAGGGCGGCGCTTATGAAACGGTGCGCAAACACAGTGCTAAAACCATAGCCGCCTTGCCTTTTGATGGTCTGGCGATTGGGGGTAATCTGGGAAATACCCTAGAGGATATGTACCGCATCATCGACTGGACCATTCCCGAATTGCCCCGTGACAAGCCCAGGCATCTGCTGGGTATCGGCGACGTTCCCAGTATCTTTGCGGGGGTCGAGCGCGGGGTGGATACCTTTGACTGCGTCAGTCCCACCCGCAACGCCCGCAATGCAGGCTTGCTGAAACGCTTTGATGACGAGGGTAAACCACTGCCCAAGTTCCGCATCAACCTGCGCAATGCCAGGTTCACGCAGGATACCAGACCCATCGACGAAAGCTGCGACTGCTACACCTGCCAGCATTACTCGAGGGCTTACCTCAGGCATCTGTTCAAAGCCGAAGAGCAGTTTGTATATTCTCTGGCAAGCATCCATAACCTGCGCTTTATGTCGCGGCTGATGGAGGATATCCGGCAATCGCTGCGCCAGGGCTATTTCACCGAGCTAAAAAAAGACTGGCTCGGCTAAACACCTTTTATTCGCAACGACAATCCTTTTGGTTATTGCGTTCACGTAGTCGAGCGTAGCCGAAGCAATCCCGGAGTAGGCACTAGCGGTCAGTGCTTGGCTACGAGGTTGCTTCGCTTTACTGGGTGAAGCCTGTGTTGAGTTCGACGAAGTACTTGCAACAAGGAAGCACTCGCAACGGAAGCTTTTGCACTGCTATACTACAGCCCATGACTGAGCTTGTCTTTGAGGTATCACAGGAAGCTGATGGCGGTTTTTGCTGAATGACTGCACCCTGACATCATCACTCAGGCTGACAAACTGAGCCTAAAATATCCGTTCAGACTATGTGCTACACTACCGACCATGAACACCCTAAAAATCATCATTGAAAAACACGAAGACGGCTATACAGCCTATCCTATTGGCATAGGCAGCATCATCGTAGGGCAGGGTAACAGCTCCGAAGAGGCCGTAAACGACCTGCAATCAGCTATAAACTTCCACATCGAAACCTTCGGAGCTGACATCCTGCAAGAAACAAACCATATACAAGAGGTAAGTATCACAGAACTGGCACTTGCACCCTAAAATCAAATGCCCAGATTCCCAACGGACGCCCCAAAACACAAAGTCATTAAAACCCTGCAACAGCTTGGATTCAAAATTATCCGCGAACACCAACACATATCTATGCAACGAAACAATCCCGACGGCAGCACAACAGCCCTAACACTTCCCAACCACCGAACAATCAAAAGCGGTACGCTCAGAGCCATATGTACCCAATCAGGAATCTCCCGCGATGAATTCCTGAAAGCCTATGAAGACAACTAGTTCATGAAGCTGATCAGTCTCACTAACTATCTGGTCGTGTTCAAAATCCAGCCTGTATGAAGAGT
>CAZZPQ010000206.1:0-5269 GCA_964655595.1 uncultured bacterium | reverse complement strand
TAAAGGTTGCTCAGTTGATACTTTCGCAAGAAGTCTGGTTTCAGACTCAGACAAAGGTGGATGCATATGAAGTGGATTGCAACAGCACAAAAGGAATTGAAAAAGCAGGAACTTACTGGCTGGCTCATCTGTGACTTTCGCGGATCTAACAGGTTGGCGAAACCCTTTTTGCAGTTGGGTGGCGGCATTCTGAGTAGGCGTGTATTTCTCTATGTACCAGCCGAAGGTAAGCCTAGCCTGCTCCTCCATGCGATAGAGCGTGGCTCACTGCCTGATTTGCCCTTTGAGATACGCAGCTACAGTAGTCGCGGTTCCTTGGAGCGTGAGCTGGCTGCCATGCTGCCAAAGGCTAAAGTGGCGCTCGAGTATTCACCTATGAACGATATTCCCTACGTATCACAGGTGGATGCTGGCACGGTGGATTTGCTGCGCTCGCTCGGGGTTGAACCTGTCAGCTCAGCAGAAATCTTGCAGGTTTTTAGTATCTGGACTGAGGAGCAACTTGAGGCCCATATCAAAGCGGCAGGTTTTGTCATGGCTGCCAAAGATATTGCCTTCGAGTACCTGAGCCTGCAAACCCAGGTGGGTACTAAGATACGTGAAACGGATGTGCAGAAGGTCATCACCGATTATTTCGATATGCATGGTCTGAAGTACGGACACCCCCCAACAGTTGGCTTTGCTGCTCATGCGGGTGATCCGCACTATTCTCCCAGAGTCGGTGAGGACGCGGTACTTAAACCTGGTGACACAATACTGATCGATCTATGGGCTAAGCTGCCCAGGGAAGAAGCACCTTTTGCCGATGTAACCTGGATGGGCTGCTACGGTGAGCCAGTCGCAGAAGTGCGTGAGGTGTGGCAACTGGTGCGTGACGCCCGTCAGCTAGCAGTTAGCGCCATTCGCGAGGCGTTCACGGCAGGGCGTTACCCGCAAGGTTGTGAAATTGACAGACTTACCAGAGCATTCATTTCAGACGCAGGATATGGTGATGCATTCTGGCACCGAACTGGACACAGCATCGGTACCGTGAGCGCTCATGGGGACGCCGCGAATCTTGATGACTTTGAGACCCATGATACGCGAGAGTTGCGTCCTGGGATCGGTGTTACGGTAGAGCCGGGCGTCTATCTGCCTCAGCGTGATTTTGGGGTGCGCAGTGAGCTTAATATCTTTCTGGAGCCTACTGGGCCACGGGTAACAACAGGTGAACAGCAAGAGCTGGTTGTCATTTCCTGAGTTAGAGTCTGAGCAAGAAATGGCACATCATAGAGTAGATCATTTGCGCTAGGCTAGGTGTATTAGCTGGTGGCAGCAGGTAGTGTGGGCTGGCACACCTGAATGGAGGTCTAGCATGAGAGTACTGGTAACTGGCGGGGCGGGTTATATCGGTAGCCATACCTGTGTTGAACTGTTAAATAGTGGTCATGAGGTCGTAGTGGTGGATAACCTGGTCAATAGCAAACAGGAATCCCTGAAGCGCGTTGAACGTATCACGGGTAAATCCCTGATCTTTCAGCAACTCGACCTGCTCGATAAGGTTTCACTTAAGCAGGTTTTTGAGCGATTTCAAATTGATGCGGTGATTCACCTTGCAGCGCTGAAAGCGGTGGGTGAGAGTGTATCGCAACCTTTAGAGTACTACCGAAATAATGTCACGGGCACCTTGACTCTCTGTGAGGTGATGCGCGAGCACGGGGTCAAGAACATCGTCTTCAGTTCATCGGCCACGGTCTATGGTGATCCAAAAGAGCTGCCGATTACTGAATCATCCAGGCGCGATATTGAAGGAGTAACCAATCCCTATGGTCGTAGCAAGCTCATGATGGAATTGATTCTTGAGGACATACACCGCTCAGATCCTGAGTGGCAGGTGGTCTTACTGCGGTATTTCAATCCTGTCGGGGCGCATCCCAGTGGCTTGATTGGAGAAGATCCGAATGGCATTCCCAATAACCTGATGCCCTATGTTACGCAGGTAGCGGTAGGTAAGTTGCCGGAGCTGAATGTTTACGGGGATGACTATCCTACAGCTGATGGCACTGGTATCCGGGATTATCTTCATGTTGTCGATCTGGCGATTGCACATGTCAAGGCACTCAGTCGATTTGCGGCAAAACCTGCTGTTGATGTCTATAACCTGGGAACCGGACAAGGTAATAGCGTGCTCGAGGTCATTCACGCCTTTGAAAAAGCCTCAGGACGCAAAATTCCTTACCGGATTGGACCCCGGCGCTCTGGAGATATTGCGGCAAGCTACGCTGATCCGAGCAAGGCAGCTCGCGAGCTTGGCTGGACTGCTAGCTACAACCTTTTTGATATGTGCCGTGATAGCTGGAACTGGCAATCCTTAAACCCACAAGGCTATGAGGAGACGCTTCATAGCAGCTAGTTTTGACGCCGACCTGCTATTTTGGGCGTCTAAGTTCATCAAATCTTAGGGTTTGCAACTGTTTTCTGTGGCGCGCACGCATAAACGGACTTGGGTTGTGTAGGGTCTGCGTTAGCTCAAAGTTAGTGCGGTGGCGCTTGGCAGGTAGTGGTTTCTCAGTCAGAGGTTCTGGCAAAGGTTCCACAAAGACGTCGGCATCGCTTGTTGGGGTAGCGAAAGTCGACTGAGGCGCAATGCGAGACTCATGAAAATGTCGTTGATAAAAGCTCGGTCGCAGGAGAGCTAGCAACAGTACACTGAGTAATATACTTGGTAAGATATCAACATGCTGAGTGAAATGCGTACTAAAACGGGCCGCCTCGCCAGTTCGCCACTGCAGATAAGCAGAACCAGCAGCGATCCAGGTGAGGGCATAAGCCAGGACGACATTGGCAGGTCCTGCCCAGCGTACTCGGAAGGTCGAAGGGGCGATGGCGAACCAGCCCAAAACGCAGAGTTCGAGCGTCAGTACCAACTCTAGCCAACCCGGACTCGCACCACTCGTGGCAAAACCTGCAAAGAGCAGCCCAGCCAGGAGTCCAGCACTCGGACCGTAGGCCAAAGCAATGACATATAGCGGAAAGCGACTGAGTCCCTTTAGGATACTTAACCAGGTCTGGTCGATATTTTGCGCTTTTAGGAAATCGGCTAGGAACACCAGCATGAAGGCTAACAGCACGGCAAGACTGATATGAAGTAGCGCACGTGGGCGGAAGCTTACCAGAAAATCAAGTCGAGACAGGCCAGCACTGAGTGAGACGATAGCCAAAAATAGTGTTGCAATCAGGGTATAGCCCAAAAAAGGATCTCGCTCGAAAAAAGTAGCAAGTAGCGGCAGCCCAGACACGGCTCGAGTCTAGCACGTTGGCTTAAAACCTGAAGTGAGGGTTGAGGCTGTTAAGGGTGGGACCAAAAGGGCTTTGGCTATAGTCGTTTGCCTGAAACATCAGGTAAATGCTACGGAAGGCTTCCTTGTAAATTGGATCACTGCTGTAGTGTTGCTGATAGCGTGCTGCGCTCAGCACGGCTTGTCTATGCAAGGACTGATACCAGCGGGGCTTATACCACTGTGATAGCAGCATGCCACCGCGGTAGCCCTCGATGACAAAGGCCGGTTGCCGTGGCGTAGAGCTGCCCCCCAGGTGTTCTGCGCGACTACTGACCAAAACGCAGTGCCAACCCGCCTGTCTGATGCGCCACGACCACTCAATGTCCTCGTTGTAAAACCTCAGCTTGGTACTCATGCCGCCAACTGCTTCATAGGTGCTGCGGCGCAGCATCTGACAGCAGCCAGATAGCCAGTTGACCTTAAGCCAGGGGCACTCGCGCCCTTGCAGCTCCCAGTAATGGCGGCGGTAGAGAACCCCTTGATTTTGCAGGACTCCATCTTTATGACATACGGGTCCGACCAGGCCAACCCGGTTTTGCTCGAGTGCTTCACGCATATGTAGAATGGCTTCCCTGCCGATAAAGACATCAGCATTCATTTGCAGCATGATGGGCTGTTGACTTGCCGCTAGACCAGTATTGACCGCGTGCGCCAGGCTGTGGTTGTGTGTGGTAATTCCCTGAATACTAGGATAGTGCTGTGCTAAGCTCTCGAGTGTGCCATCTTGTGAGTCAGCGTCAACCACAATGACTTCGGCTTCTGGTACCGCTGCCATGACGTGCTCGAGGCAGCGCCATAAAATGTCTGGAGTTTTATAGTGGCTGATAATGACCGACAGGTCTTTCATGATCCTCAGTTTTGCACAGAGAAGGCGAAAAGAGCGTTAAGTATAGATGCCTTCACGCAAAGTCAGGCTTTTGTAAGATGTGAAGACCTATAGTATGAGCGTGGACGCAGAGATTTCAATTCCATCACATATGCGGATTGGCGTGGCTTTGGGCGGTGGTAGTGCCAGGGGTTATGCTCATATTGGCGCTTTGAGTACGCTCGAGCGTTATCAGGTCTATCCTGAGGTGATAGCTGGTACAAGCTTCGGTGCCGTTATAGGGGCGCTCTATGCCAGCGGTAAAACGCCAGAGCAAATGACACAGGAAGCCTCAGTTCTTCGCCGTCGTGATGTGTTTCCGCATATTCCCGATTTTGGTTTGCACAAGGCGGCACTCTTTAGTGGACAGCGACTCGAGCGCTATTTTGAACGCATGCTGGAAGGGCGAAGCTTCGCAGACCTGGAGAAACAATTGCTTGTTGTCACAACAGATATAGATACGGGTGAACGGGTCTTGCTCCGTGAAGGCTCCTTATCACGTGCCTTGCGTGCCAGCGCTTCAATCCCCGGGATTTTTGCACCAGTAGAAATAGATGGTCGACGCCTGGTAGATGGTGGTCTTGGTTCACCAGTGCCCATAGATACCTTGAAAAACTGGCAGCTGGATTTGGCAATTGGCATTGGCGCAGGTACCACCAGTAATGAGTCTGGCAGCATTCGTATGGTTCAGAAATTCTTGACCAGCAAAGTGGGTCAAAGTCTGCACAAGCGTTTGCAGGGTTCGAGCAGGGTCAACCCTTTGTCTCGCCTGGGGCGGGGTCTCGCTTACACTGCTAATACCTACATGGTGGCCCAGATAATTGGTGGTGAATTGCAGGTGCATACCAATCCACCCATTAACTGGTTGTCTTTTCACCAGGCTGAACAAGCCATCTTCGCTGGTGAACAGGCGCTAGAAGCCTACATGCCGACCATTTTTCAGGCCTTACAGGGTTTGTCGCCACTCGTAGTGGGATAGGCGCCGGACCTCTCTATGCAGTAAATACAGCACTTCCACAATTAAACCAAGCATCTCTTAGTTGTGGCTCTTGCCTTTCACCTAAATCACACAGGCGTGGCGACT
>CAZZPQ010000205.1:0-5283 GCA_964655595.1 uncultured bacterium | reverse complement strand
CTGCACCTCATGCTCTTTATAACTGAAGCCGCTCAACCAAAAACGTTTTATACCGAGCCCGATAGGTTGGTTAAAGAATTGAAAAGCGCTTCCCCACTTCCTACTCGCCCTGCTCGGGATAAATCATTGGGATAAACCCAACAATTTATCCGGAACTGGTATTAGCTTGGTATCAGTCAATCACCAGCATGCTTCGAAAACCTGTGGTAAGTGGTTCTCCGCCAGCATCACGAACCACCACCACGTCCTCAACGCGGCAAGAAAAGGTATCAAACTGAGTGATACTCGGTTCAACAGTAAAAAGCATTCTCTCTTGTAATAGGGTTGTATTACCTGCAGTTAAAAAAGGTGGCTCATGCACATCCATACCAATACCATGACCCAGCCTGTGGCGAAAGGCTGCAGCATAACCAGCATCCTCAATGACAGCTCGAGCCACTTTATCAACTTCCTCACAGGTTTTTACCCCAGCCTTCATAGCCGTAATACCCGCTTCCTGAGCGGCCATAGTCACCTTGAAAATCTCCTGAAAACTCTTGTCTGGCTCACCAAAAAAAACCGTACGTCCATAGTCATAGCAGTAGCCCTCGAGAATGGCACCAAAATCAAAGAGTATGGCTACGGGCGGTTGAAGAACGCGCTTCCAGCTCGCTTCGCGCTGCCCAAACAACAGTGGGTGACTGGGACCTGAATTATAGAGTGAAGTTGTAAATGACGGTCCCAAAGAACCATGTTTGCGAAGCTGGTAATCAACTTCAGTGACAATGTCCAGTTCTGTCATGCCGTGCTCGAGTTTTTTGAGTACTTCAGCGAAAGCCTTTTCAGTAATCTCACCAGCGCGTCGCATCATGGCAATTTCATCTTCAGACTTGATAACCCTAAACTCTCGCAAGATGTTCGTTGCTGAGACAAAACGGGCCTCTGGCAAGAGCTTTTGAAGCTCACTGACCGTTTCGCCTTCGGTGGTATCGGCAATCGCTATCCTGGGGTTTTTGGGTAGCTCAAAGCTTTGCAGAAAGCTCATAATCAGTTCTTCAGGACTGGACCAATCACCCAGAACATACAGCTCGATATCCTGCAAATCTGCGAGTCCCCCGAACTCTGCCGTCATACGTGGTAAGGCAAGCCTGGGCGCATGTGTGCCTGTTAACCAAACCCCCTCAAGCCAGGCACCCGGATGCATGACTGCACCATAGTTTGGGATATCTCTTGGTACACCCGTGAGGTATTGCAAATCAGCTGACAAGGGAAAAAACGCCAAGTCAGCCTGACCAGCCATACGCTTCTGAAAGAGCATCAAACGCTGAGAGTAGTTCATAAACCTCCAATTTATGCAAGTGGTTCAACACGAAAACAGCAGGTCTTCCAGCAGAACAATTCAGTTACCCTAAACAAAGAGCTTGAACTCTCTATCCAGTTAACAAGATTCGCCTCTGAACCACAGCTCAATTTATCATGTCCGGACAATCTTTTAACTGGCCGAGCGTAACGGTTTTGGCAATACCAAAAGCGAGCAGCCAGGTGTCGCCAACATCCTTGACCTAATCGCCTGGTTCCACATTCCATCCGTGCCTACCCATAGCCCCACAATTTGGTAGTATAGCTTTGCTGGTTCAGCAATCTCACCAGGAGGAAATCTATGAAGTATCGACCCAACCGACTTTTTGCCTATCTAATACTCTTGTCACTCTCACTCTTTGCCATGACTCTGGCTCAGGATGAAAAAGTCATTGTCATTGGTCATGCCGAGGTCACTGATGCTTATGACCCAGCACATGGCTTTAATCCAACTAGTGGCATAGTTAACCGCGTGGCCTATCAGACACTTGTAACTTTTCCAGATGGTGATGCCAGTGAGATATTGCCACATCTTGCCAGCTCATGGAGTGTGTCTGAAGATGGTCTCAGTTACAGCTTTACCTTAAACAGCGCAGCACAATTTTCAGATGGTAGTTCAGTCGAAGCTGAAGATGTGGTGTTTTCCTTTAACCGTCTCAAAAATGTAAAAGCGCAACCCTCCTTTTTGACAGACCCCATCGATAGCGTTGAAGCTCTTGATTCACAAAGTGTGGTGATTACACTCAATGCGCCTCGACCCTCATTCTTATCAGAGCTTGCCAACACGGCTTTTTCCATCACCAATGCCGATGTTGTAAGAGCTAGTGGAGGCACAGACACGGCCGATGCTGCTGATACAGATGCCGCTCTCGACTACCTTAATCAAACCTCAGCTGGCAGTGGACCCTATCTTTTAGAAAGCTGGAGTCCCCAGGATCAGACCATCCTGGTGCGCAACCCAAACTACTGGGGTGAACAGCCCTACTTTGATCGCGTCATCATTGTGAACATCTCTGAAGCTGCTACCCAAAAGGTCGCCCTCGAGTCTGGTGAAATTGATCTGGCTACTGATCTGACCCCCGATCAGGTTCAAGGCATGCTCAATAATCCTGCTCTGTCTATCTTCACAGGCTCCAGTACCTGGACACACTTTGTGCTGATGAATAGGGACCCTGAAATCGGCGGTCCGGTTGCCAATCCACTCGTCGCTGAGGCGGTTCGTTTGGCTCTTGATTATCAGGGCTACCGCGATCTGTGGGCAGGCAGCGTTACACCAGGAACCAATATGTGGATTGGTCTGGCAGGAGCTTTTGGTCAGGATCAAGCGCTTGAGCGTAATGTTGAACGAGCCAAAGAATTACTGGCCGAAGCGGGTTATGCAGATGGCTTTGACGTTGACCTCAACTACCCCGACATGACCTTTAGTGGCATCAATCTGGGTACCAATGCGCAAAAGATTCAGGCCGATCTGGCTGAAGTTGGTATTCGTGTAAGATTAGCTCCAGCCGAAGTGCAAATTGCGCTCGAGGGCTACCGTAGTGGCAACCAGGGCTTTGCCTACTGGTTCTGGGGTCCAGACAAGCTTGATTCCGTTGACTTTCTCGAGTTCTTACCCGGTGGCAAAGTCGCCAGTGAACGCGCCCGCTGGATGCCAGACATGGTCAGTTCAGATATTCTCGACCTGATCGCACAGGCCCAGGTTGAGTCTGATGCAGCAGAACGCGCTGCTATCTTTGCGCAACTACAAAGCTTTGCCCAAGAAGATAGTGCCTTCGCACCATTTATGGTTCCTGCCATTCAAACTGCATACCGCGCCGACATTCAGGGCTACATAAGACATCCTCAATGGAGTTTTAATATTGCCTTGTTGAGCCGTAGCGAATAATAACTATTGCCCGTAGGGACCAGCTAGTCCCTACGGGCAATCTTGCCTACTCAATTAGACCTGTATGGCTATTTATCAGTACCTGCTCAGACGTATACTCTTTTCCATCCCACTCTTGCTGGGTATTACCGTGGTGGCTTTTCTGATTGCCAACGCTGTTCCAGCCGATCCAATCAACGCCAATCTACCCCAAAATGCCCTCAACAACGAGGTACTGGTCGAAGCTTTCCGCAAAAAATGGGGGCTGGACCAACCACTTCATATTCAATACTTTACCTATCTTGGCAATCTTTTACGCGGTGATATGGGTGTATCTATCAAAACCCGCAAGCCAGTTCTCGAAGATATCCGCCAGTTTTTACCTGCCACTTTTGAACTGGCAACTTCCGCTATCCTTGTGGGTTTGCTGCTTGGTATCAGCTTTGGCATAGTTTCAGCTGTGTGGCGCAACTCACTTGTTGATTATCTGGTACGGGTACTGGCTCTAATTGGTGTGAGTTTTCCGGTTTTTTTAATTGCTCTGGTCGCACTATCAGTGTTTCATGCTCAGTTAGGCTGGGCTGCTGGGCCAGGTAGGCTGAGTTTTCTGACCAAAGCACCCCCTAACCTAACAGGCTTATTTACCATCGATAGCCTGTTAGCTGGTCAATGGAGCACATTTCGCATGGCACTATCTCACCTGGTTCTACCCAGCCTGGTACTCGGACTCAATATTTCAGGGATTATTGCACGTCTGACACGCTCATCCATGCTTGAAGTTCTGAATACCGATTATGTTCGTACTGCCAGAGCCAAGGGGCAACTCAATTCGATTGTGGTCTTAAAGCATGCCTTAGCCAATGCCCTCATTCCAGTTGTCACTATGCTGGGTGTACTCTATGGCAGTCTGCTAGCTGGCGCTGTGCTCATTGAGTCCATTTTTGCCTGGCCGGGCATTGGCCGTTACGCCTTTCGTGCCTCAACCTCCCAGGACTTTCCAGCCATTATGGGGGTTAGCATGCTCATCGCTCTAATTTATGTTATTTCCAACTTTATTGTTGACATACTCTATTTTTTCCTCGACCCACGGATTAGGTATAGCTAATGACCTACAAATCCTTACGTCTGCTCAGCAAAAACCCCAGCGTATTCATCGGCCTGATCGTGATTTTAACCTGGCTTTGTATCACCTTGCTTGCCCCACAGATAGCCCCTCTGGACCCACTTCAGCAAAACGTCACTTCGCGGCTTCAAGCACCTAGTTCCACACACTGGTTTGGCACTGATGAATTGGGTCGAGATGTCTTCAGTCGTGTCTTATATGGCAGTCGTATCACCATTCCCGCTGGTTTGGCTGTCATCATTATCGATGGCATACTAGGGCTTTTAATTGGTGCAGTCGCAGGTTATTTAGGGGGCATCTGGGATGAGCTTATGATGCGCCTTACCGAACTCTTTATGGCCTTTCCCACCATCATTCTTGCCATGGCTATTACTGCTGCACTGGGACCCAGCCTGATGAATGCAGTGATTGCCTTGGTAATTGTACGCTGGCCAGATTATGCACGGCTCACCAGAAGTCTGATTATTGAACGCAAAAGTGCTGAGTATGTTGAAGCAGCGCGCGGTTTAGGAGCCCGGCATCCCTACATCCTATTTCGCACCATGCTACCCAACTGCCTCGCCCCAACGCTGGTCTATGGATCACTGGATATTGGCAATGCCATTTTACTCTTTGCTGGACTCAGCTTTTTAGGTTTGGGGCCAGAACCAGCTTCACCCGAGTGGGGGCGCATGATTAGTATTGGCATCAACTTTTTTGATCAGTGGTGGATGTGGCTATTTCCAGGCTTAGCCATTGCCAGTTTGGTTATGGCTTTTAATTTTATAGGTGATGGCCTAAGAGACCTTCTTGACCCTCGCATGAAAACCTGAACAATTCTTGGTCTGATAGCAATTCTTTGCTTTAGTGGTCCAAACGGAATGTCTATATTTAAAACGTTCTCACTTCGTTCGGAAATTCCCTCTGCTCGAGCGCTCGAGCAACGGTGGCTCGAGTTGGCAGGTAGTAGCTAACGTAA
>CAZZPQ010000204.1:0-5344 GCA_964655595.1 uncultured bacterium | reverse complement strand
GATTTATCCCGAACCGGTATAGCTCAATGCCCTAATAAAAACAACTATTTATGAACCAAGGAAATAGCGGGTCGTACCCACATGGGCAATCTTCACATGAGTGTCTCGAGTCGCATGTTCGATTATCTCGACGTTGTTCTCTCCGTTCTCGAGCCCAGGGGGTAATTCAAGCAAACCCTCGAGTAGCGGGCGTCCCTCAAAGGGTTCGTTACTATCCAGTCCGAGAAGGTGGGCTACTGTCGGTGCAATATCAACTGTGCCGTGAGGAACACTGACAACCTCACCTGCCTTAAAACTTGGGCCATAGCCGATGCACAGTGCTCGGAGATCATAGGGAGCAGCCGAGCCATGGGTTGATTTGAGCATCGCATATGAGGTTAATGCACGTACTGTTCCAGGCACTCCGAAGCTATTAGCCTCATGTGACCACTTAGGACTCACTGCGAGAAGCGGCGCACGATTGTGATGAGTGGTCTGAATTGCGAGATGAAGGGGTAGGGTATTATCAATATTTGTATAATCATCATGGATAAAAATGAGGTCACACCAATCCTGTGCTGTCAACCAATCAACCAGTAGGTTCATGTCCCGCTCATTAGCTGCAATGCCATTGTTCGCATAGAGGAAGTCCCCCGCTACCAGCGGTTCAAAGCTGAGCGGAAGTTCGGCTCGAGCCCGGTCTAGATACTCTCGTAGTGATTGATGGGCTTGTACTGAAGTATGACCGTGGTCACTAATGAGTAAAACGTCTAGCTGGTCTGCAATACCAACGGTTTCTATCGCTGCAATCACGTCTGCAACACAGGTGTCCACTACCCGAAGGGCTTCTTTTGCTTCCGGTGAACCCAAACCATAAAAATGTTGACTCGAGTCCGGCTCTGAAAGCCAGAGGAGCAAAACCTGGTTGTCTGGATCATCTAGCAGGACATCAATAAGTGCCTGTGTTGCCCAACGTGCGCGATTAATCTTGGAACGATTTGCTTCTTCGGGCACAGGACCCAGCTTTTCAAGTACCTGGCTGAGATCTGCCTCACCATAATGCGAAGCTGGATTGATCATCCGGTAGGGGTGGTTGATATTCCAAAGCAGCGACGCACCAGCGGAGCTCGAGGCAGCACCCGCAAGGCGTTTACCCATTCTGTGAAGGCGATCACCCAATGTTGGAGCCAATACGAACGGCTCACCAATTTGCGCCTTGAAGGATAAGAGATGCCGATCGTTCGAAGTGTCCACTAAACCCGCATCACCAGCTCCAGGAACGTACATCAGGTTGCTCACTACTCCATGGCGTCCGGGATGAACCCCGGTTGTCAAGGTGGTCATATTGACCCGGGTATGTGAAGGATAAGCGGCATAAAAATTTTCAAAGTGTGTGCCACTCTGCATAAGCTTGGCACAAGTGGGCATGAGTCTGGCATCAAACTGGTCAGGTCTTAAACCATCGAGGCCAATAATGAGTACGCGCTTTTCCAGTTGCTGCATAGGCTTCCTTTCATAATGAGGCAGAGCGTGAGCAATTCCACGCTCTGCCTCTATACTGATGCAAATTTACTAAAACGATAAGTTATCTGCCCGTAAGTCAAGGAAATAGAAGCTATAGGGTTGCCAGCCAATATCCTTACGCACACCGTAGGTTTCAAACGGTTGGTAGAGAATGGTGCCTGGTGCTTCATCTTCCCACAGGTCTAACATGTCCTGGTAGATAGCATACCGCTGCTCAACATCCAAGGTTGTACGTGCTTGCTCTCCCATGTTGTTAAAGGCTTCTGAAGGTTCAGCCCAGTATCCCCTGGTTTGAACCCAGATGCGTGGACCCCACGTACGGAACAGACTACCATCAAAGTCTGGATAAATGGCCGAGTTGGACCAGTTGCGAACCATCATCTCTGGGTCATCAGCCGGTAGACCTACCGTTTCAGTAATGACTGCCTCAGCATTTACCCCAATTGCTCGCCACATCTCAACAATCGCTTGAGTTGCCTGAGCACCATTGGTGTAGTAGCTTGGATGACTTCTGAAATATACGGGTTCCCCTGCATAACCAGCCTCTGCAAGCAGCGCTATGGCACGCTCAGGATCAAAAGCTGGTTGAGGGCGCTCAGGGTTGAAGAGTGCGCCGTACTCAGGATACTGATGACCGTTAGGAACTACAGCCTGTCCATTCCACAGAGCCTCCACCAACAGTTGGCGGTCAATAGCAAGGTTAAGCGCTTGCCGTACTCGCTTATCTGCCATAACCGGATGACCGGTATTGTAAACGATAGTATGTGTATTTGCCAAAATCACGCTGCGTGTCTCCACATGATCATAGCTATTAATGAGGTCAATCTGGTCAGGGGGTACGTTGGTAATAATGTCTACCTCGCCATTGACCAGGGCTGTGACGCGCCCGGCCAATTCCGGAATAACCTCAAAGGTCACGGTTGCAGCGGTTGGTGTTTCACCCCAGTAGCTATCAAAGGCTTCAAAAATAATACGTTCATCAGGGCGTATGTCGACAAAACGGTACGGACCAGTACCAATAGGAGCTTGGGCGAAGGCTTCTTGGCCTACCTCTTCAAAGTAGGCTTTGGGGACAATTTGTGAAGCCCAAGAGGCGAGTCGTTGCTCGAGAATGGGATCAGGGTTACGTGTCACAAAATGTACGGTAAACTCATCGACAATTTCAACATTTTCGATGTTTTCAAAGTAACCGACAGCCTCTGTATAGCCATAGGGGTTTTCAGGATTAATAATGCGCTCAAACGTAAACGCTACGTCCTCTGCAGTGAGTGATGCGCCGTTGTGAAACACAACATCCTGACGCAGCTTAACCGCCAAAACGGTGTCTGAAAGCCGCTCCCAGCTTTCGGCGAGCATCGGCGTCAGCTGCGAGCCACCCCCTTGCCCATCACTGAGAAAATCGCGGCGCATCAAAGTATCATATAAATTATAGATGACACGTGTGCCCACATTGCTGAGTTCGATAGCCGGATCCAGGCCACCAGGATTACCAGCAACACCAATGCGCAAGTCTGGACGCTGAGCTTGCACAGTCACTAAGCTAAACAACAGTACAGCGATAAAAATACCGATTTTGAAACTTTTCATAATCAATTCTCCTTCTAATTTCCAAATGAACCCAACCAGCTTGCTTGTCTAACTATCTTCCTCCTTTCATGGTGTCTACGCTATTGTTGAGACTTGCGGTGAGTGGAATTTGTCGTTGTGGGATCGAGCTCATCGCGGAGCCAGTCGCCAATGAGCGAGACAATCATGGTGATCGTCACGATGAACACAGCAGGAATGGCAGCAATCCACCATGCTGTCGCCATGTAATCACGTCCGTCACCCAGCATCTGCCCAAGGGAAGTGGCTGGTGGCTGCACGCCAAGCCCTAAAAATGACAGGGCCGATTCTGTTAGCACGATGGTGCTAAAGTTCAGGGTTGCAAGTACCAATATCGGTGAGGCGACATTGGGAAGAATATGCTGTGCTGCCAAGCGCCATAAGGGTGCGCCGAGTGCTCGAGACGCCTCAACATAAGGTAGTTCCCTGGCTGCCAAAACCTGTCCACGTACCACACGAGCATAGGTATCCCAGCCAGCCAGGCCGATAATGACAATCAGTACCGTTGGGCTGGTGCCAAAAAGCGCGACCGCTGTTATTGCCAGCAAGGTGAAAGGCAACGCAGCTTGCGTATCGACTGCAAACATAATGAGATCATCAATAAACCCTCCCAAAAGTCCACTGATGAGTCCCAGCGTTGTACCAATTGTTACGCCAATCAGCATTCCAAGGCTTGCAATTGCCAAGGATGTTCTCAGTGCAAAGAGAAGTCGGGAAAAAATATCTCGTCCCAGCTGGTCTGTGCCTAGTACATAGGCTGCTTCACCACCAAGCACTGCAGGGGGCTTGAGCCTAGATAGCAGGCTTTGACTACGAATATCATGAGGAGCAAGCTGCGGTGCAAATAGGGCTACCAGTACAAGGATAAGTGCCAGCAACAGGCTGACAGTAATTGCAGGTGGCAACCGCTTCAGTCGCCTCAAAAAGCCTAAAGGGGCGATTTGTGAAGCATCCGTGGATGTTCTAAGTTTTTGTGAGGATGCTGCCATCAGATGTTCCGAACCCGTGGATCAAGTACGCCATATATCACATCGGTAATCGCGTTAGCTATAACAATAGTGGTAGCAATAGCGACAACACCGAACTGAATGACAGGAAAATCTCGATTGGTTACGGCGCTAACGAGTAGTCGTCCAACACCTGGCCAGGCAAAAACTGTTTCAACAATTACTGAACCAGCAATGAGTGTGCCCATTTGCAAGCCGAGCACGGTAACCACGGGTAGAGCCGCATTGCGAAAGGCATGTTTGAGGTTGACTTTAAGCTGTGCAAGGCCCTTCGCATAAGCTGTGCGCACGTAGTCCTGCCTGAGAACATCGAGCATGCCACTACGTGTTAAACGTGCAATAATTGCAGCAGAAGCAGTTCCCAAGGTTACAACTGGCATAATGAAGTGTTGCCAAGTGGTCATACCAGCACTGGGCAGCCAGCGCAGAAGTAAACTAAATATCAGGATACCAGTGATCCCCAAGACATAGTTGGGTAACGCTTGTCCAACAAAGGTCAATGACATAACGAATCGGTCAATAGGCTTGTTGAAATTGAGCGCTGCAACTATCCCGACAGGAATACCAATACATAGCGACAGCACAAAAGCCAGACTTGCTAGCCTTAACGTCGCTGGAAGGCGCTCAATAAAGAGGATATTCGCTGGCCTGCGTTCTCTAAAGCTGTTGCCAAAGTCTCCTCTGACTGCTTTACTCAGATAGATACCATATTGGACGAAAAGTGGCTTATCTAATCCTAGGTAGACACGCGTCAGTTCGCGCTGAGCTTCGCTGGCATCATCACGCAACACCCACTCGAGTGGATCACCACTAAAGCGTGTGGCGAAAAAGACAACGGTCAGGACAGCCAGAAGAGTGAATAGTCCGCGCAAGAGGCGTCGACACACGAAAGCCAGCACGGTTTATAACACCCGGATATTATCAAAAAAGATTTGAGATGTTTTAGCTTTTCCCACAACCATTTTAGGCTAGGACAATTGTGTCAAAGTAACGTCATGCATTAGTAGAGCACTATCAAACAACCGTTTGAAGTCCACTCAATCAGTGATGATATCATCCCGACTGGTACAACGTCAGCACCGATTCGTTATTTCCTTTTCCCATGCAAAATCTCGTTATCCTCAAAAGGATAGAGCAGTTAATTTTGATCTACAAACCATTCAATCACAAATGGAATTGCCTGCTCGAGCATGTGGCGCTTCATAGCTAAAGCTGCCGCTCTCAGGGCT
>CAZZPQ010000203.1:0-5353 GCA_964655595.1 uncultured bacterium | reverse complement strand
TGCTATAGCTATCCGGTTTTGACGGAAGTACAGGTCTTCTGCGTCCTTGGGGTTAAGTGGTCTGGCAAAGAAATAGCCCTGTCCATACTCGCAGTCGAGCTGCCGCAGGCAGTCGAGTTGCCACTGGGTTTCAATTCCTTCGGCTACAACCTCGAGCTTCAGTGCCTGAGCCATAGCAACGATGCTGCGCACAATACTGGCATCATTGTCTTGGAGCTGTTGGACAAAGGAGCGGTCGATTTTGATGATATCCAGGGGTAATTTGTGCAGGTAATGCATAGAGGAGTAACCTGTACCAAAGTCATCAATCTGCACGCGAATCCCCTGTTGTCGTAACGTGCTGAGGAGTTCAGAGCCGCGCACCGCGTCGGTCATCAGGGTGGATTCAGTCACCTCGAGTCTGAGCCTTTCACCAGGCAAGCCGCTCTTTTGTAGGCTGCTGCTGATACGCTCGAGCAGATGAGGGTTTTCGATGGTATGCACCGAGAGATTGGTGCTCAGATAAAGGTTTGAGGTAGGATATAGGTTGTCCCAGACTGCCATTTGCTGACAGGCATGTTGTAAAACCCAAAGGTCTATTTCCTGAATCAGGCCAGTTTCTTCAGCCAGAGGGATAAAGTCAGCAGGACTGACAAGCCCATGAGCAGGATGTTGCCAGCACACCAGGGCCTCAAAGCCTGCCAGGCTCTGGTCATGCAGCCGGACAATAGGCTGATAGACGACAAACAGTTCTGAACGTTCAATAGCTTGCCGCAGGTTTGTTTCAAGATCAAGTTGCCGCAGGGCAGATTCATGCATGCTGCTATCAAACACGGCAGTGCGAGCCTTTCCCTGGCGCTTGGCATGATACATGGCAATATCTGCATCCCGAAGCAGATCCTCAGCGGTTTCATAGAGAAAGGTGTTAAAGGCGATACCGATACTCACATGCGTCGATACCTCGCGACCACCAATTTTAAAGGCTTTGGCGACAATGTGCTGCAAGCGAGCCGCAATTTGCAGAGCTTCTTTTTGATCGGGCAGTTCTTCAAGCAAAATGCAAAACTCGTCACCGCCCAAACGTGCAACAGTGTCTCCAGGACGCAAGACCTGTTCAAGCCGCCGCGCAATTTCTTGCAAGAAGTCGTCACCAGCAGCGTGTCCCAGACTGTCATTGATCACCTTGAAGCGGTCCAGATCGAGAAAGAGAACAGCGCAAAGTGGCTGGTTACGGCGGCTCTGTCTGGTTAGAGTATGGCTGATTCTGTCCATTAGCAGGTTGCGGTTTGGCAGACCTGTCAGGCTGTCATAAAGCGCTCCTTGCCGCAATTGGTCTTCCACCATTTTTCGTTCTGAGATGTTACGGCTCACCCATAAGACGCAGCTTTCCCCCTCCCAGTCGAGTGGTACGGCTCGAGCCGCAAACCAGCGAGGCTTTCCCTGAATCGTCAGTGGATATTCGTGCTGCTGGAGTTCCTGACTTGTCAGAGCACGGCGGATGGTCTGCAGAACGCCCGCAGCCACTTCTGCTTCCATAAGGTCATGTACGGAACGTCCAATCATCGCCTGTGCCGGTGCGAGCATGTCATCCTCAGCACCAGAAATAACGGCCTTGTGGACGCCGTTAGCGTCTATGACTAACAGCAAGTCAGGTGTGGCTTGCAGGATGGAGTTGGTCTGCTCTTCATTGCGACGCAGCGCGTCTTCAATGGACTTTCGCTCAGTTACATCGCGCGATGAGACAATGAGGCCAAGGCGCTGACCTGTCTTGTCCCTGGCCAGTTGCATCAGTGATTCAATCCAGATGTAATGTCCAGACTTATGGCGCATACGGTAGGTCAGTGGCGTGACTATGTCGTTGTGGAATGCATCCATGATGCAGCGTTCGACCAAAGACTGATCTTCAGAAAAGATGATGTCATAGGGTGAGGTGTTCAGCAGTTCATCGACTTTATAACCTAGTACCTGTGTGACTGAAGGACTCAGGTAAGCAATGTCACCGCTGGGTTTGTGCAGGCTGACCAGGTCACTGGTATTTTCTGCCAGCAAACGAAACTGCTCTTCGCTTTTTTGCAGTGTCTGGTAGAGGCGACTGCGCTCGAGCGCAATACTCAGCTGTTCTGCTACGGCCTTCATTAACTGTAAATCTTTCTCAGTCAGGGGCGAGTCCACTGTGCTTGCTACATAGAGGACGCCGACGACGGTTGTGTCATCTAGCAGGGGTACAGTGAGTGAGGGAAGATCGGGTTTGTCAGGTATGAGGTCGGTCATCAGACATGTTTGTCCAGAAGTCACCATACTGCCCACAAGACCCTCGGTCAGAGACAAATTTGGACTCAATGCTTCATCGCCTAGCTGATGTTGCAAGACCAGTGAATCATCCTCAATCAGATAGAGGCTTACCAGGGGATAGCTAAAGGTTTCAGCAATGCTGGACACTGCGCTGTGAATCACATGTTGCAGATCGATGTGCTGGCTGAGGGTGGTACTGATTTGATTGAGTAGTTTAAGCTCCTGGGCTTGTCGCTTTGTTGCCAAGTAGAGCTGTTCATAGTCTGCGGCTCGAGATCGGCTTTGTTCCAGTAGCTCAATACGCACAAGAGCCGCTGAGGTTGCCTGGGCTATGGCTTCCATGAAGACGCGCTTGCTCTGTTCAAAGGTTGGATTTTGGCTGACGAAGGTTGCGGTAAGCACAGCCACTACGCTGTTTTCCTGAGCTTTAATGGGTACGGCAATAAACTCCGTGGGTACCGTCATCTCAGGTGCTCTGACCAGATTGTGAAGACCATTTTTATCGAGCAGGTGCAGACTTGTTCCGCTGTCGACCACTGACCATGACAGACCCTGGCCACGCTGAACAGTCTGATTGATTCCTGAACTTTGTTTACCCTGTAACAAACCTGCAACCGCCCGCATTACATCAGCATCTGATTCATAAACCAGTATATGCCCACTATCAGCGCCAGTCAGCGAGAACAGGCAGTCTAAGGCAATTGTATAAACCTCGTCGTGGCTGTAAGCAAAGCGCAGTGACTCACTGACGCTCACGGCAGCATTCATGCGGGCAAGCTGTTGCTCGAGTTCTGTGTGGTCGCGTTCGCGTTGCAGGGCCAGCTCGAGACTGCTGGCAACCATTTCAAGAAGTGATAAATCTGTTTCGCTATAGGCGTTGGTCGCTTCGGCATAGAACTCAATGACACCCCAGGGTTTACCTGCCAAGCGTAGCGGAACAATCAGAGCGCAGCGAACTGGGTTGTCTGGATAGGCAATCCAGTTTTCATCCACCAGGACGTCTGGATAATAGCTGGCTTCCCCGCTCCGCAAACTCTTTCTGGCAAGGCTTTTGCTTAGCATGACATCTATGTGGTCAGTAAACATCTGCTGAATCAGCGTCAGTTTTTCGGGTTCATGGTGGTGCAACCAGTAGCGCTTGACGCGGGTTTCTTCCAGCTCGAGAATGGATATCTGACAGGTTGCCAGGCTGGTTTCTTCAATCAGCAGTTTTGCCAGTGGATCAAAAAAGTCATCCAGAGTGTCAAACTCGAGCATAAGCCGTTCGATAGCTGCCAGTAGTGCCTGTGTTTTAGCAGCCCTTTCGGCATTCAGGCGCAGGCTGTTTTTTTGCAACAAAGCGCTCAGATAGATACCAAAGACCTCAGCCAGTTGTCTGCTTTGCTCATTGAAGGCATCAGGACTTCTAAAGTTGTCCAGATAGATCATGGCCTCCAGGCGTTTGTCCAGGTATACCGGAATACCCAGGCTTACCTGAATGTCGTGCATTCGACCTGCCTCGGCGAGTCCCGAAAAGCGTTGCTCGCCAAGCTGGTCCAGATAGTGCTCAGCCACATTATGAAACAGGTGCGAAGATGCCCCAGGTCGGCGATCAGACTCAATGATGAGTTCATGTTCTGAAAGCAAAATGCTGGAGAGTTGACTAAGATTAAAGCCTACTGCGGCAATAAATGAAAAATCCCCGTTTTGTTCACGGCGCATCACACTACCAGCTTCTGCACCGGGAATAACAGCGACTGCCTTGTCAAGCACGGTCTGATAAAAGGTATCGTGCAATTCATAATGGACGATGTTCTGCATCAACTCGAGCAGCACGGTCTGGAACTGGCTTAGTTCACGAACAAGTTGGGCGTCGCGGTGTTTTTGGGTCATGTCGCGCAGCGTCAGAACATAACCCAAAGACATATGCTGACGGTTGTGCAGGGGGCTTAGGCTAAGGTACAAATGGCGTTCTCTAAAAGCTATCCCCGAGCGTTGCAGGTGGCTGTCATGTTCCTGTAGCAGTTCGTCGGGTAATTCTGGCAGGACCGTTTTTAGATGTTGACCGGTGAGACAGTCTGAGTCCAGCAGTGCTTCGGCTGTCGGATTGACCTCGAGGATAACATGGTTTTTGTCAAGAATGAGCACTGCGTCCTGTAGCGTCTTAAACAGGGTATGTTGATAGATGGGTGGGCGCTGCGCCAGGTGTTCTCGGTGAATAACCCAGTAGATGACGAGGCAACTCATGGCAAAACCGACGGGTGTTAAATCAACAGGAAGCGGATTGAGCTTAAACAAATAGAGCAGATTTACGAGGGGTGTCAGGAGGCTGGCGAGCAGAATACCTCCTACCTGACGATAATATGTCCGTTGTACAGTCATCAGGGAGTTGACCAGTAGACCTAAGCCTGTAGCTATCATCAGATACTGATAGGGGGCGTATACCCAGGAAAACCACCAGCCATAATCAAAGACAAGCTGCTGCTGCCAATATATGTTTTGCCAGATAAGCTGATGCCAGCCATTGGTCCAGACCAGTAGTAGCGAGACCGCAGGAATCAGCAGCGCCCAGGGTAAATATCGCCAGTACCAGGCTTTCATACGGTCGGTATAGACCAGCACAAATAGCAGCCAGGTAGCGGCTGTAAAAGCAATGCCCACATATTGTACTTGGACCCAGAACAGCTTGGCGGAAAAGCTGGGACTCAGGATTTCCAGAACTGCGGCAGCGCACCAGATGCAAACCGTCAACAAAAAAAGTCCCAGATAGCGAAACACAACCTGTTGTCTTTGCTGATAGGCTTGTATGGCAAGTACGGATGCGCTAAGAGCCGCAATCAAGGCTGGTAATGCCAGGAGTAAAGATGCCATGCGTTCAAAGACCTCTCTGCCAAACTTTCCTCAACCATTCTCGTCTATGACCACTTCCCCAGCCAAGAGTGCCCAGCTAAGAGTGCCCAGCTAAGAGTGCCCAGCTAAGAGTGGTTGGCTACCGGTTACGCTAGCATGTCAGGTCTGAAGGTTTTCTTACTTGCTCATCTTATACCGGTTCCGGATAAATCATTGGGTTTATCCCAATGATTTATCCCGAGCAGGGCGTTAG
>CAZZPQ010000202.1:2062-5374 GCA_964655595.1 uncultured bacterium | reverse complement strand
TGATGCTACCGAAAACCCCGCTGATTCGCCTGCTGAAACTGGCTGGCATGGCACTTAAGTAACTCACCTGACGCAGGTCCCTTGCTACAGCTCCTTTTTGGCATTGCGTTCACGTAGTCGAGCGTAGCCGAAGGCGAGCCTTGGCGCTAGCCAACGTCATTCCAGCGAAAGCTGGAATCCCTAGCTTGACAGTAAAAACCAAGTTGACTTAGGCGCATGCTTCATCCTTTTTTTTCGCCCGGCCATGGGTGCCAGCCTGCGCTGGCACGACGCGCTGAGGCTTTGAAGAGTTTTTCGTGGAAGCGCCATCATTCTTAATTGAAGAGCAATCCCCACTTCCTAACGCCCTGCTCTGGATAAGATGGCTTAAGTAAGTTATGTTGCGAGCCAAAGCTGTGTCGGCTCGTATAGTGTTCTTGCCAAGGCTGTGGCTGCACAAGTGCGCACCCAGTCACAGAGCAGAGACCTGATTATCCCAAGGAGTTTATCGATGATACCCGAAATCGATGTACTGGAAGCCAAAGCAAGAATCGAAACTGGCGCGCTGCTGGTTGATGTCCGCGAGCAAAATGAATACGACGCCTTGCGCATTCCCGGCAGCATACTAGTGCCACTCTCTGAGTTTGAGGAACGTTTTGAAGAACTGCCCCGCGACAGGGCCATCATCATGCAGTGCCGCAGCGGCGCGCGCAGCGGACGCACAACTGAGTTTCTACTCGCTCAGGGTTATAGCGATGTCGTCAATATGGCGGGTGGAATCCTGGCCTGGCAGGACGCAGAACTTCCTGTGGCGAGCGGCAACTGAAAAACGAGCTGACCTTCAGCCAAAAAGCCCGTTGGTTTCGACCCGAGAACTGGGCATACAGTTGTCAACCCTTGAGCATCAGACAGGTTTTTTTATCACCATGAACACCAACTTTTATACTCGTAAACTAAGTGAACCTGCCGCAGTGCTTGCACCCATGGCGGGTTTTAGCGACGCCCCATTTCGCAAACTCTGTCGCGATTTTGGCAGCAGTTGGGCTGTCACAGAAATGGTCAGCGCTACAGAGCTGGTACAGGGTGGTCTCAAGGGAATCGAAATCGGTGAACCCTATCCAGATGAACCAGACCTGGTGATTCAGATGTTTGGTGGTGAACCTGAACTGGTAGCCGCCGCTGGGCAAAAACTCGAGCGCCTCTACCGACCCCAGGCACTCGACATCAACATGGGCTGTCCAGTCAAAAAGATCACCGGTAAAAGCTGCGGAGCCAAACTGATGCAAGACCCGGAGCGGGCTTCTGAGATTGTGCGACAGCTGGCTATGGCAGTGTCTGTACCGGTCAGCGCCAAGATGCGGCTGGGCTATGACAGGGAGAACGCGCTCGAGCTGGCCCTGGCTCTGCAAGACGCAGGAGCCTCGCTCATCAGCATTCACGGTCGCACCGCTGTGCAAAAATATGCAGGCGAGGCAAACTGGACAGCCATTGCCGACATCGCTGAGCAGCTCAGCATTCCAGTAGTTGGCTCGGGTGATATTGCCAACCGCAGCCAGTTTCAGACCTACCGGCGCTCGGGACTTGGTGTGATGGTCGGTCGGGCAGCAGTCGGTCGCCCCTGGCTTTTTGCCGAGTTGCGAGGTGCAGCCGAACCAGCCGCAAAAGATATTGCCCGCACTGCTTTTTTACATGCACAACTGCATCTGAACTGGTACGGCAACGGTGAGGCAAGCAAAGAGGCATACATCATGCGCAGCTTTCGCTCTCAGGCGCTGCGCTACTTTAGCTTTTTACCTGAAGCGCACCAACGCCTGACCCAGCTCAGTCACCTGCAGGAACTCGCCGAATTGATTCAGGCTTATCTTGGTCTTGAAGCTTCAGAGCTGCCGCACACAAACGCACTTCAGCGCTCTGTGTTAAGTCAGCGCAGTAAGGCAGACAAACGTTTGCTACGCCAGCAACTGCTAGCCTGATATCATGCTGGCTAGCAGACTAGGTTCCCGACTGACTCGCTGTATCGTGACGCTGCCAACCGCACGTGGCTGGCTCGAGGCAGCACTTACCTTTGCCGTCTTTGGGCTGTTGGCCCTACCCATTGCTATACAAACTGGCTTGATGACCTTTTCACCCAGCGACCTGCCACTACACAACCTGTTACTGCTGGTGGGCATTGCCGTGTTTAGCCCCAGCCTGCTCGAGGAATCATTGTACCGTGGTCTTTTATTGCCAGACACGGCGCAAACCCTGAGTCTTGGTTGGTACGGCTGGGTGGGCCTGTCTTTAAGCGCCTATGTCCTGGCCCATCCTCTGGTCGCCTGGCTACTGTGGCCCTGGGCCAGGCCCATCTTTTATGATCCAGCCTTTTTGCTGATTGTGCTCTTGCTAGGGCTATGCTGCACCTTTATTCGTCTTCGTAGTGGCAGTATCTGGCCTGCTGTGCTGATTCACTGGCTGACAGTCGCAAGCTGGAAACTGTTTTTTGGCGGTCCAGATTTTAACCTGGCATAGAACTGACTCGCCGCTCATCAAAAAGTAACTGGTGGTTTTTCTGCTCGAGACTCAATCCATGTTTATTACAAAAATCCCGAAAGTTTTTCTCTCTGACGGCACTTTTACCAGTAGACACGTTGCTGCCATGAACCAAATAACACACCCCACAAGAAGCCAACGTCTTTAGTGGATACCCCGCATCCAGCACCCGCAAATACCAATCCCAGTCAAAATAGCTACCCAGGGATTCATCTAGCATACCCAGTCTGTCATGCCAAACGCGAGGGTAGCTCACGCTGGAGGTCAGGATGCTGTTATCGCTTCGCAGGCTCCTGGAGCATGCTGGCAGGTCAAAAATCTCCCAGTGCTGCGTAAACCCCTGGCCCTCGTGCACTATCCAACCATAGCGGTGCACTAGTACCGAACTCAGTCGATGCACAGCTACCACATGCTCGAGATGGAAGACATCCTCCCACCAGTCATCATCATCTAACCAGGCAATGACTTCACCAGTAGACAGACCAATAGCCAGATTGCGCGCAGATACCTGTCCTTTGCCTGTGTTCATAACTGCCCGAATGCGCGGATCCGCCAGGCGTTGTACCAGCTCGAGCACCGCACCATCACAGTCATCTACCACCACAGCCTGCCAGCACCCATAGCTTTGTGCCCGTAGCGAACCGAGAGCTTTAGCCAAACGTTCAGGCCGCCGACAGGTAGGGATGATGACACTTACCAGCACGTTTAAAAGCCTAGCAGTGAATTGTCAGCGCTCTATCAGTGCTCCCTGCTGAATCCAGATACCCAGGAGCTCTCGTTCACTTTCCAGCATGCCTGTCTTAT
>CAZZPQ010000202.1:0-1962 GCA_964655595.1 uncultured bacterium | reverse complement strand
TGCTGAATCCAGATACCCAGGAGCTCTCGTTCACTTTCCAGCATGCCTGTCTTATTCCCCAGTGGCATGTAACTACTGATAACAGCATTACGGTAAATGCTATCAGCCTGCGCCCGAATCGCCTCTGGACTGTCGTAAACGATGCCTTTGGGGGCAATTTGAAACAGTTCATCACCAGGGTTGGCAGCGTGACAACTGACACAGCGGTCACCTATAATCTGCTGAACCTGACCAAATGTTACCCGCTCTGTAGGTGTAGCTTGTACCCGACCCAAGCGCTGCATGCCCGGGGCGGTCACCAGCGCCAGACAAAGCACCAGGAATGAGGCTGCTGGCAAAATCCAGTCTGCCTTTTGACCGCGGTCATGGAGATTCAGATAGTGCCGAATAGCCGCACTGCCCAAAAACAACAGTGTCAGCACCAGCCAGTTATAGCTGTAGCTGAAGGTGCTGGGATAGTGATGCGAAATCATGACAAAAATAACCGGCAAGGTCATATAGTTGTTGTGCAAACTCCGCAGACTCGCCGCCTTGGCAAAGCTGGTATCCAGAGTCGTGCCATCCATAAAGGCCTGCACCATTTTGCGGTGCGCCGGGATAATCACAAAAAACACATTCCAGGCCATCAGGGTTCCCAGCATGGCCCCCACGTGCATATAGGCAGCTCTGGGACTAAGCAACTGGGACAACACATAAGACAACAGCACCACCAGCACAAAACCCACCACTGAAAAAATTGTTTTGTTCTCGATCAGGCTCGAGCGGCACATGCGGTCATAGATCAACCAGCCCAAAAGCAGACTGCCCAGACCAATCCCTACCACTACAAAAGCGGGCAGGCGAAACTCAGGATTCACCATGATAAACTCGGCGTTGCTGTAGTAAACCACGATGAGTAGTCCCAGACCACTCAACCAGGTCAGATAAGCGTCCCACTGAAACCAGTGCAGTTGCCTGGGCAATTCTTCAGGGGCAACTTTGTATTTCTGCACCTGATAAAAGCCCCCTCCATGGACACTATAGAGCCGCCCTGCCAGGGTCTCAGGTACATCCTGCCGCTCGAGCTTGCTCTCGAGCCAGATGAAATAAAAGCTGGCGCCTATCCAGGCAATACCCACCACTACATGAAACCAGCGCAGCAGCAGACTGAGCCACTCGAGCAAATGCCCACCCCAGCCTACACTGCGCGCAATCACGACCAGTGCAATAATCAGCGCCAGGGCTGCAATAATGACATTCCACTTTTTAAGCCAGCCACTCTTACCCAGATACATGGCGGTCTTTTCAGTTGGCAACTCTTTCATACCATGAGGTCCTCGAGCCTGAATTGGGCAATTTTCATGATTTCAGCCAGGGCGGTGTGACGCTCGGAGACACTGTCATTCTTTAAGCGTGCCTCAAATGCCGCTAAAATACTGTGTTTATTGTGACCTTTGACCGCCAAAATAAAGGGGAAGCCAAAAGTGCTGGTGTACTGGGCATTAAGCCTTTGAAAACGATCATACTCAGTGACACTGAGTTGATCCAGCCCTGCGCCCTGCTGTTCCCCTCTGGAGGCTTCGGTCAAGTCACCCACCCTAGCAGCTTTACCAGCCAGGTCTGGATGTGCCCGAATCAGCTTAAGCTGGCTGTCTATAGAGGACTCGAGCAAAACCTGACCCATTGCTTTGTGCAGTGCGCCCCGACTGGCAAAGGGGCGCTGGGCATAGGCTTTTTGCGCAATCCAGGCAGAGTGTTCGAAAACACCTGCCAGCGTCTGAGTGAAGGCTTCTTCCGACATCTGATTAAGGCTGCTTAGTTCCAAAGGCATAATCACACCATTATAGAGCCTTTAGCCTTATGGAATACTCCAGTAACGCTAACGGCGCGCATCCACGAGATGGCAAACGCCTATGATTCTGAAAAAAGGTCAGCAAGGTAATACCAATTCGGGTTGTTTCCTTGAGGAAACAACCCGAGCGT
>CAZZPQ010000201.1:4084-5419 GCA_964655595.1 uncultured bacterium | reverse complement strand
TATACAAAAGAAGCTAAGCTTTTTGGGCGAGTTTTTCTAGTACCAGTTGTGAAACTGCTCTTAGCGGTTCAGTCACGCCTTGATATTTGGCAGCAACTGCTTCAAAATGTGGAACCTTGCCACTGGGATCCATAACTTTCATAATCATCTCAACGGGTAAAGCGTCTGGCAAATCACGCTTGTTGACCTGAATGACATAGGGAATCTCGCCAAGATTGAGATTGTATTCGGCCATGTTTTCACGCAGATTT
The DNA here is from genome assembly GCA_964655595.1 of uncultured bacterium. Taxonomy (GTDB): domain Bacteria; phylum Deinococcota; class Deinococci; order Deinococcales; family Trueperaceae; genus CAZZPQ01. The sequence continues at coordinate 5,168 of CAZZPQ010000201.1, read as the reverse complement.
CTCAGTGACTCAGCATTGGCGCGCAGACGACTGGCTGATGAATCTGCTACAAAGACGACGCCGTCCACGCCACGCAGAATGAGTTTGCGGCTCGAGTTGTAAAAGACCTGCCCTGGTACCGTATACAAATGGAAGCGGGTCTTAAACCCATTGACCTGACCCAGATCAAGGGGCAGAAAATCAAAGAACAGAGTGCGCTCATCTTCGGTCGCCAGGCTGACCATTTCACCTTTGGCACTGCTGGGAATGTTGTTATAGATTTCTTTAAGGTTGGTTGTTTTACCTGACATGCCCGGGCCGTAGTAAACGATCTTAAAATTGATTTCCCTGGCAGAGAAGTTGATGGTACTCATGGTTTATCCGATCCGAACAGGCCGTCAAGCAGGGCTTTGGTGCTCGAGTGCCAATTATCATCAAAAGTCATAGTGGGTGCAACGCCTTTGGTTTCGCTTAGAACCTTCTGGATGTCAGTTACGGTCTTCTTGGTAAAGAGTTTTACGCGTCCCAAAGCTGCTGACACATCAAAGATGGTGACCAGCAGGGCCTTGTCATCAAGTTCCTCGATGTACAGACCGACACTGTCCCCTTGCTGCACCATTTCATTGAAGCCATTTTCGCCAAACAGTTTGGCGATGGCCATATTAGCTGAGTAATTCGAGGCAATCAGAGTGGCCAGAGAATCCAGCGACGGTGGTTTGGGTGCCCAGAGTGCCTTGTTGTGCGCCAGCACGAAACCCTTCAAATCAATGATCATGACATAGCGCGCGTGACTCTTTGTCAACAGGTCGTCAAGCAGCGCATCGACCTTATCAAAAGACTCACCATAGAGTTCCAGGGAGGGTTCTAACATAAAGCAGAGTATAGCATTTAGAGCTGCTTGTGATTTGCCAATTTCTCCACGTCTGCCTGGTATGGGCGGGTCAAGCCTATCACTATGTTAGAAATCTCACCTTGGACAAGACCATGCAGTAGCTCTTTTTGGGTCACGAGTACGGCCTCGTATTTATCGCCCTGCATCGTCATTATCCCGAGCAGGGCGAGTAGGAAGCGTGGATTGCTTTTCAAATCTGTAAGCAATTTATCT
>CAZZPQ010000201.1:0-3984 GCA_964655595.1 uncultured bacterium | reverse complement strand
TCTGTAAGCAATTTATCTGGCTCGGTATTGTAGAGAAATCACCCAGAAGATAAAGGGGATTTATGGGGTATTGTACGAGTCAGTGTAGCAGCCGAATGGAATGCTCCAGAATAGCTTGTCTATAGCTTTGCAGACTTCAGAGAACAGGAAAACACTTTTCGACTTGACATGCCTAAGGGGCTCGAGCCTGCTACAATACGGCCTGTGAGAGTTCTGAAAATCCTCCAGGGTGTGTTTCTGATTGTGGCTGCGCTGGTTTTGTCGGTGGTGGCTTTTCTGGTGGCTTCCGCCTTTAAGTGGGCAAATGAGTTGCCGGACCTCAGACAGCTGGACACCCGCACCTTCACTGCCACAACGCGCCTCTATGCCCGCGATGGTACTCAAATTGGTGAGATTTTACCGGCGATTGGTACAGATCGCGAAACGACCAACCGGATTCCTGTCAGTCTGCACGAGGTATCGCCTGCTCTGTTGCAGGCGATTGTCGCCTACGAAGATGATGATTTCTTCCGGCACTATGGCTTTGGGGTTTTGTCGATCGCCAAGGCTTTTTATGAAGAGTTTTTTGGTGATGAGGGTCGTGGCGGTTCAACGATTACGACACAGGTCATCAAAAACGAGCTTTTGCGCGATATTGCTACGGATCGCTCACTCGAGCGCAAAGCCAAAGAACTTATGCTGGCGGTGCAGCTCGAGCGGCGACTGACCAAGCAGGAAATCCTGCAGCGTTATATCAATGTGGTTTTTTGGGGTGGACAGGTCTACGGTGTTCGTGCGGCGGCTGAAGCCTATTTTGGCGTTGATCCTATTGAGTTGACCCTGGCCCAAAGTCTTTACCTGGCCCGTCTGATCCCAGCGCCGAACCTGCGCTACAATGATGATTTTCGCTTGACCAGGGCCAGTATACGCAATGTGCTTGATCGCATGGTGAGCACGGGTGCGATTAGCGAAGAAACAGCAGATCGCGCCTGGCGCGAAGAAATCCAACCACGGGGCTGGAGTGTCACCTATGATGGGCAGGGCAATGTTGTCAGTGCAGAGCGTGTTGGTAACTTACCCGTCAGCCAGACGACCCTTAGTTCTAACCTGTCAGATTACATCGTGGTGGCAGCCCGCAACTGGTTACTGGAGCGTTATGGAGACGATATCGTCTATGGTCGCGGGGGCTTAAGGGTTTTCACTACGATTGATGTACAGGCACAACGGGCTGCCAATGAAGCGTCACTCAACGCTGAAGCGCCCGAGGGCGCGCAACTGGCAATAGTGGGCATTGATCCCGAAACAGGTGCAGTCCTGGCAATGGTTGGGGGACGACTGGTGGAGGGTGAACGTCCAGGTGAGTTTAACCGGGCGCTGCAAACCCGTCGGCAACCCGGCAGCTCCTTTAAGCCAGTGGTCTATGCTACGGCGATTGAGCAGATTGGTTTTTCGCAAGCAACTGTGCTGGTTGATGAGCGCACCCAGTTTAGGCAGCCAGGTCAACCCAACTACGTACCGGATAATCATAACCGTACTTTCGAAGGTGCGGCTACCCTTCGCTATCATCTGAATGTTTCCCGTAATATACCGGCGGTCCTGGCTCTGGAAGCCGCAACTGCAGAGGCTGTAGCGGCCAGAGCCAGAGAGCTTGGCTATGGTGATGTACCCCCTTTCTACTCGATATCACTGGGGGCGCTGGATACGAATCCCTTGACACACGCCGCCGCTTTTGGGTCTTTTGCCAATGAGGGCGTGAAGATGGATCCTTATTTTATCGAACGGGTTGAGGATGCCGAAGGCAACGTGCTCTTTGAGGCAGTACCACGTGGTACACGCGTCTGGTCACCCGAAACTGCCTATATCGTTTTGGATATGATGGGGGGCAACGTTCAGGATGGAGGCGCTTTTGGACGGCGCGCACAGATTCCTGGACGCTGGGTAGGGGGCAAAACCGGTACAACCAATGATGAGCGGGATATATGGTTTATAGGCATGACGCCCGGTATGGTTGCCACTGTCTGGATTGGCTATGACGACAACCGTCCTATACCCAAGACCATGCCTGCAGCTTTGACCGAGGCAGGTGATGGTCAGGTGAATAGCTCGAGGCAGCCTGTGTATATCTGGCGGGATTTTGTCGAAGCGGCGCTGCGGGGTAAACCCAGCTTGGCCAGTGAGTTTCCTGTGCCTGAGGGTATCGTGTTCAGAAACTTTGACTTGCGCACAGGTATTCCCAGTTCTTCTGGAGTTCGTGGGGCATTTCTGGCCAATCAGCAGCTTGGTGATAGTGCCATGAATCTGAACTGGCGCTTGCAGATTCCTATTGACACCACCACGGGCAAACGTGCAACGGCTAATACCCCGCGTGAAAATATCGAGTACCGCGATGTCCGTGCTGATGATATCGCCCGTTATCTGGATTAAGATGAATACCAGCATTACGGCCATTGATGGTATTACAGTAGGTCATTGGCAGGACACTGAAGCAAAGACCGGCTGTACGGTCGTCCTGTGTCCAGCCGAAGGATGTCTTGCCTCTGGTTTTGCTTTTGGCAGTAGTCCGGGTAGTCGTGAGTATGCTCTGCTGGCACCGGAAAAAAGTGTCGAGCGAATCAATGCTATTTTGCTTACCGGGGGCAGTGCCTTTGGTCTGGATGCGGCAACGGGTGTCATGCGCTGGCTCGAGCAGCAGGGTCGGGGTTACGTGACACCTTTCGGCAAAGTGCCCATTGTGCCAGCCGCCGTTATTTTTGACCTTTCGGTGGGTCGTGCAGATATAAGGCCGGATGCAGAGTCGGGCTATCTGGCTTGCGTTGCAGCAGCGGCTGAGCCAGTGCTACAGGGCCGTGTGGGGGTGGGTGTGGGGGCGTCATGCGGTAAGTACCTTGGGTTTGATTATGCGTCGGCTGGTGGTCTGGGATCAGCCCTGCGCAGGCTACAAGGTGCGAGTATCGCTGCACTAGTCGTGAGTAATCCCAATGGAGATGTGATCGACCCAGCAACAGGCAGTATGGTTTCAGGTTGTACTGCCAACGAAAGCCAAAAGGCAAACCTTGGCCTGGCAAGCAATATCATGCAGCCTGGTATGAATACCACTCTGGTGGTTGTTGCTACCGATGCGAAGCTGAATAAAGCTCAGGCGCACTATCTGGCACAGAGCGCCCATATTGGCATTGCCAGGGTTACTCGACCCTCGCACACTGTGGTAGATGGTGATACAACCTTTGTGCTCAGCACTGGTCAAGGTCCGGAACTCAGCCCTTGGCTATTGTCTGTGTTAGTCCAAGAGGTGGTAGCCGAAGCTATTGTGGCAGGTGTCCAGGCTGCTAAATCCGTCACGTAGGTTGTTAGCAAAGTATGAGATGATACAGCCCATGGCAATCGGTGTACTGGCACTACAGGGTGCGTTTCGCGAACACAAGCTGGCATTTGAACGCCTCGGACATGTTGTTAGGGAAGTGCGTATACCGTCTGAGCTGGAGCATGTGGCGGCACTGGTGATTCCCGGTGGGGAATCTACCACGATGACGAAGCTGATGCAGGCTTATGGTTTTGATCGGGCACTGCCAGCATTTTATGCCTCAGGTAAAGCCATTTGGGGAACCTGCGCCGGGGCCATTGCCATTGCCAAAGACATTGTTGGTTATCCAGAGCAGTTTCGCCTGGGGATTATGGACATCAGTGTTGAACGTAATGCTTATGGACGCCAGGTCAACTCTTTTGAGGTTGATGTATCTGTAGAGGGTCTCAGCACGCCCTTTCATACGATTTTTATTCGTGCCCCCCGTATCGCCCAGGTGGGTGCTGCCGTGACGGTATTAGCATCTTATGGTGGTGACGCCATCATGGTGCAACAGGGACGTTTGCTGGCAACAGTCTTTCATCCGGAATTAAGTGGTGATGACCGCATACATCAGTATTTTGCTGAGCAGGTTGCTCTTCATACAACCTTAAGCTAAAAAGCTACAATCCACAGGGGTCGCTACACTGGGCTATGTACCTTAG
>CAZZPQ010000200.1:0-5428 GCA_964655595.1 uncultured bacterium | reverse complement strand
GCTCTTGCCTTTCTCCTAAGCCATCCAGACGTGGCTATTGCAATACCACACGTCATTCCAGCGATAGCTGGAATCCATAGCTTCACAGCAAAAACAAATGTGGCTGATACCAGTTCCGGATAAATCCTTGGGTTTATGCCAACGATACCAGATTAACCTAAACACTTATGTATGAAATCCCGTGCAGAACAGCTTTTCTTAGCATCTGATAGATAAGTGATCATCTAAATTCCATATGATTTATCGCGAGCAGGGCGAGCAGGAAGCGGGGAAGTGTTTTGAACCCATAAACAATCTAGCGGTTTATACCAATTCCATTAATATCCTTGCTTTATGCAAGGATATTAATGCGAGTGGAACGAGAAGAATCAGCGGCAGTGATTTTTTAAAGCTAAGGGAATTATCGGGCTCGGTGTAAGGTGTAAGACAGCCGGTTCATCACTTCTTTTTCAGCTTCCAGACCTGTTCCGAAGGCCAACTATGTGCCCAGTCGCTGGGGATGGAAAAATGTGTCTTGGCAGAGGTGACTGGCGCTCTAAGCTCCAGATAATCGATCACCTCAAAACCCGTCTCGCGAAACAGTTTAAGCCAGGCCGAATGGCTAAGATTAAACTCGATGCCGCCCGGATTGATTTCAACATCGCGCCAGTCTTGCTTGTCAATGCCAAAATACGGTCTGTGAAAGTACCTGTCGCAGTCTGCGCCATTGGCGGGTGTAGCGACAATGGCCAGCGGATGCGTGCCGAGAAAGTTCAAGTTTCCTCCAGGTTTAAGAAGCCTGTACGCTTCAGGAATCCACAGCAAAGGGTCACACCAGATAGCGGCGCCATATTCACTGATGGCAAAGTCAAACGAGGCATCTGGGTACGGTACGGTTTCGGCATTACCGTGAATTAGCGTCAGGCTGAGATCATGTTTTGACATGAGCTGCTGAGCTGTTTTGAGCTGTTCGGCTGAATTGTCGATACCGACAACATCAGCGCCGCGTCTGGCCATCCAGGCACTGACATAGGCTGTACCGCAGCCCAACTCAATCGCTTTTTGACCATGCATGGTCGTGGGCAGTAAATGCACATCGCTTTCGGGTAAACCCCAAATACCCCAACTCGGCAAATCCTGCTGCCAGCTTCTTTCGCCTGCACTTACCCACTCAGAGGCCATTGTGTCCCAATAGCTGCGATTGACGGCTACGTGTTCGGGAAGATGTTCGGGTTGGCGCTGAGCACGAGGAGTTTTATCCTGAGGATTCATTATACCAGTCTAGCCTAGACTCAATCTTCAGCTTGTCTGTTGCGCATCAGGTGAAAGACGTTGAGTTGCCAGAAGCCAAACTGTGTTTTCTGAACCAGTTCGTGACCACAGCCAGTAGCTGCTTTTTCAAGTTCCTTACTCGAATGCCTAAAAAAACGATAAGGATTTCGTACTAGCCACATACTCGTGTTGATCAGGGTTTTAGCAAACCAGCTAAACCAGTTATGGGTAGGCTCAGTGTAGATCAGGTATTCACGTGAGTGTAAGGCTGCTTTTGCCAGCAAACCTGTGGCGTCTGGATAGCAACATACCACCCTGTCCAGAACGACTATATTCGACACCTCAGCAGACAAAAGCATGAAATCACCCTGTTGCAAGGTGAGCTGTTCTTGAAACCCCATCGCCTTGCTGAGTGTATTCGCTGTTTTGAGATAATCACTGGAAATCTCGATGAGTTGTGCCCTGCTTGCGCCTTGCTGAAGCGCTGTTAGGCTCAAAGCGCCAATCCCGCCACCAATATCAAGGATACTCTTGCCCTTCAGGTTTTGCTTAAGAAAAGCTTGTTGGCGTTTGTCAAGTCCACGCTTGCGAAAAGTCTGCGCTTCGCGGCGCACATAAGCACCTCTGAAAATGCGGTTGTAGCCTTGATCGCAGCAATTCATGGAGACTGCCTCACAATATGCATAGTAGTATCATTTCTTGGCATGACGCCGGCAGCGCTCCGAGCAGTATCTGACACTTTCCCAGTCTCGTTCCCATTTTTTGCGCCAGCTAAAAGGCAAGCCGCATGTGGCACAGACTTTGCTGGGTAGATCGCTCTTTTTACGCTGCCTTACCACGCTAGCAGTATAGCCTGGCTCATGTTTGGCAGGTTTGGCTTTTGTGTGTAGCAAAGATGTAGGCTGATGACATGCAACATTGCCTCAGTGCGGCTCGTTTTGTGAGAATCATTGTTGTACTGTGTATTTGTTCTTTGCTTGCTGCTTGTAGCTATTCCGAGGCAGATCAGGAGCCTCTCGAGCGTGCAGTAATCACTCCTGCTGACTTTGTTTATCTAGGTGCATTTGCACCACCGCAGCAGGCTGTCACTACTTCTGAGGGCGGTAAATGGTCGACTGCCTATGCCACAGGAGGCTTAGCCCTGCGCTCTGTGATGGGTGAAAAACGTTTTTTCGCAACAACACATGTCTACAGTGGCGGACTTGTCTATGAAATGAGTTTTCCTGGGCTGGCACGGGAGCCAGACTATCCGGTGGCTGATATTGTGCGTGAATGGGGAGATATCTATCAAGACCGCAAAATTACGCAGGATGGTTATGCGCTGGGTGGGGGAGTCTGGACGCATGGGCTGTTTTGGGACGAGCCTTTGCAGGTTTTGCAGTGGTCTTATGGGCATTCATACAATGTTGGGCAAAATAACAATCCTGTCCTGGGTCATACCTACTTGTTGGAGGATGGTATAGAAACATCAGGACCCTGGCTAAGCGCTGAGGGCAGTGCCCATTCGCAGCGTGTTCGAGGTGGTACTTTGCGTATACCGCAATGGTTTGCCGAGCGTTACACCGAAGGTAAGACGCTGGGTATTGGCTTTGGTGGTTACTGGAGTGGGGTGGCGACCGCTTCCCAGGGACCGGCCCTTTATGCCAGTACGGAGCCACGAACAGCGGGGCAGACCTTACAGACTCAGACCCTGATTGCCTATAGCTACGGTGACTGCGCCATAATTACACCGGATAATGTCAGGCGCTGCAAGGCGATTCGCAACAGTGATTATGTGCGCTCAGTCAGCGCTCCGGTTTCCTGGGATACAGAGCCTATCAATGACCAGGGCTACTGGACAGCAGCCGACAGTATTGAGGGGGCTGCGGTGTGGATTGACAGCCTCGACAGGCACGGCCTTATCTTTTTTGCCACTTTGGGTCAGGGTGAGATTTGCTATTGTGACGGCGGGATTCATGCAGAGTCATACTCGAGCTACTGGTATATATATGATCCAAAAGACCTGGCGGAGGTCGCTCAGGATAAAATCCAGCCCTGGCAACCCAGCCCCAGCTCACTAACCGAGGTTACTTACCCTGCTGGCGTGCGTGTAACAGGCGCTGTTTTTGATGAGCAGGAAGAGATTCTCTATCTCTATGTTTATGGGGCATATACAGATGGCGGGGAGGCTTATCCGCTGGTGTATGCCTACAAGCTCAAACCCTAATGCCTGGTGACTAATTCAGATTGCTGGCATGATGGGTGACCGTGTGGCTGATACCCTGGGCTATCTCCAGACTTTCACGGTAGCGCATGCGGGCAGGGCCTATCAGCATAAGTGTTGCGATGCTGGTACCAAAGGGTAGTTGCGCAATAACATTCGCCAGTACATCATCAAAACTCAGGCTCAGCCGATCACTGAAGTAGGGAGCTTGAGGCTGCTCGGTAACTTCGACAACCCTGCGGATAAAGTCTGGGTTGGCAGCTTCTGGCTCGGCAAAGATATTGCGCAGACCCTGCATAAAAAGACGGGGTGGTGTCAGATTGTGCCAAGCTTCAGCGAGTGCCAGCAGCGTGCGGGACAGGTCTTTTTCGGCGTGTCTGGCGATGCTTGTCAGGGCTGTGGGAAGGTCTTTTAGCGGTAGTGTAAGTTGTCGCAGGGTCGTTTCGGCATCCTGCAGAATGCTATCTTTCGGAGTCGGTTCCAGATCGACAACCAGCTGTCGCGTCAGGCCGTTCTCGAGCACCACCACAGCCAGTACCCGTGTACTCGAAACTACTGACAGGTGGATTTCCAGAGCATGAAGTGCTTCATCGCCTTTTAGCCGTACAACCACGGTGTAGCCCGATAAGTCAGCGGCGACATTGGCAATTTCCTGTAGCAGACTGTCGCCATGATGTCCGCGCAAATGCTTTGCTAACCACTGATGCTTTTCATAAGCCAGATGGGCAGGGGGTAGAAACTGGCTGGCGTAGTGCGCATAACCCCTTTGGGTGGGTATGCGCCCGGCTGAGGTATGCGGTTGTTGTAAATAGCCTTCGGCTTCCAGCCAGGAAAATTCATTACGCACTGTGGCGCTGCTGACATTGAGCTGCTCGGCAATAAATGCAGAGGCGACAGGATGCGCCGAATGAATGTAAGACTCAGCGACCAGATGCAGGATTTGTGCACGGCGACCCTCAAGCATTGCGAAAGTATAGCATGTCGTTCGGGATTAGCGTTTAATTATTCACATATCGGCGGTGCTCCAGAAAATAGAGGACTCCTTCTCCGATGCGGAGAAGGACAGTCTGCTCTGTTGCTGCTGTCCTGCAACGCTCTGATGGTTCTCAAATGCCCCTAGATATAGTGGCACCCCCGCTTCCTAAGACTGTCCTGCGATACGTTGTGGACTTGCTTTTTAGAAGGGGCTTGTAGCGTGTTCGCTACCTACTCGAGCGTGCTTATGACGGATGTACGTACAGTCTGGGTAAATAATGTGTAAACTATTTCACAGGTTTTAGGAGGGCACACGTGAGCGCAAGTGAATTAGAGGTACTTGACCAGTTTTTGGATAGCAGCCGTAAGGTTAACAGGTTTATTGCTGAGCTGCAAGCAAGTAATCCCAAACTGGCGGAGGCTATTCGGCGCAACCTGGATAAACTGACTGATCAGGCTCTGGCGGTGTACTTCCATGCTGAGAATAAACCTGGCGAGCTAAAGTGTTTGCTCGAGAGTGTACAAAGTTTAACCAAGGTGTCCCAGGAATCAGACCTTGCTGCCTAATACCGGTTCCGGATAAATCATTGGGTTTATCCCAATGATTTATCCCGAGGAGAGCGACTAGGAACCGAGCAACTGCTTTTCAAATCTGTAATCAATTTACCTGGCTCCGTATAACGCCCAAAACAGCCTACCCTGAAATAACACGACATCTCCTGCCACTATCTCAAGATGAGCCGTCTTCGGTTTTCCCTGTCTCATTGGTGGCTTTTTACAGCAGTATGACGATGTCAGAAGACTACTTTGCGTGACTTCGTTACTGTGTTGCAAAATGGTTTTTTATCGTTATCCAAAAATGATGCCTCTTTAGCCTGGTTTCACCCGAAGTTGCAGTTCATCTCGCTACTGTTTTGCTGCTATGCTAAAGGGCTTATCCCGAGCAGGGCGCGTAGGAAGCGGGGAAGCGCTTTGCACATCTTTAAGCAATGTATCGGG